>NZ_JADYWR010000004.1:0-245616 GCF_015864705.1 Pseudoalteromonas sp. NGC95 | reverse complement strand
ATATCAACGGATATTACAACAACGTTAGACCGCATCATTATAATGCTGGTTTAGCGCCAAATGAATCTGAGATTAGATACAAAGACTCTAAAACTGTGGCCAAATTTTATTGACCACTACAAATGATATTATAACTATATTGGCGTGTTTAGTGTCATTATTACTGAAAGAGATATTCTAACTTCTATTGATCTAATAAATCACAGCTTAAGTCATAACACTTACAAATAAACTTTATGTGCAAAAGGAAAAATTATGCGATTCCTCGAAAATGGACCTTCCATACCAGATGAGCTTTTACAAGCTCGAGATCAAGGCCGGGTAGTGTTTTTCTGTGGTGCAGGTGTCTCGAGAGCAAGAGCGGGTTTCGCCGACTTTTTTGAGTTAGCATCATCGGTCACTGATGAGCTTGGTGTAGAAGCAAGTAGCCCTGCATTGAAGCTTATAGGTGCGGCTAAAGAAATAACTGATAGTACTGGAGTAGAAGGAGTAGTTTCGGCAGATAGGATATTTGGATTACTAGAGCGAGAATTCTTAACGAGAGATATTTATAAATCAGTAGCTAAGGCTCTGACACCTGACAGTAAAGTTGACCTTAGTGCACACCAAACGATGCTTAAACTGGCTACGACGAGGGACGGTCTAGTACGTTTGGTAACAACTAATTTTGACTGTTTATTTGATCTTTGCAAACCAGATATGCGCACCTTCATACCACCAAAATTACCAGATCTTAATCATTCATATGATTTTAATGGCACAGTATACCTACATGGTAAAGTAAATGAGGATGGTACAGGTGCTGCAAGCAATGGTTTTGTCTTATCAAGCTCTGAATTTGGAGATGCTTACTTAGCTAATGGTTGGGCTACTTCCTTTGTCAAAGGCATATTGGAAAGGTATGTTGTAGTTTTTGTAGGTTATTCTGCGGATGATCCGCCAATTCAGTATCTTTTAGAAGCACTCAATAAAAACTCAAGTCATTTTAATAACATATACGCATTTCAATCTGGTGATGAAAGCTACGCTGGCTCAAAGTGGCGCCATAAAGGGGTTAAAGCGATTGGGTATGACGATTCAAATGGGCATATTGCGCTTTGGAGCACTCTAGAAGCATGGGCAGAGCGAGCTTCAGACCCAGATACATGGTATCAAGAAATAATTACAAAAGCAGGAATAGGACCTCATCAATTACAGCCCTTTGAGCGCGGTCAGATTGCACATATTGTTTCTACAACTGAAGGTGCCCAAAAGTTTGCTAATAGTGAAAAATTAGTTCCTGCCAGTTGGCTTCATGTGTTTGATTCCGAGCTAAGGTATGAAGGTCCTCCTAAGAGTTTATCCGGTACAGAAAACCTTGCTGGTATTGTAGATCCGTTCCACTTTTACTCTTTGGACTCCGATTATATACCACAGCATGTCGAACCTAATGACCCTTATAACAAACGGGAAGTTCCTACAAGTGCGTGGGATGCTTTCGAGTTTAACATACAAGACATTAAAAAAGCACAAGATAAACGTGTTATCAGATTTAGAGGGGATGATCTCAACTACCCTCAGTTTTCTACTCTGCCTCAAAGACTCAACATATTAACACATTGGTTGAGCAGACTGGCAGATCAGCCAGAAGTAATCTGGTGGGTTACAAAGCAGCAATTTCTTCACCCTTGGATTCAGTCTGTACTTAGATCAGAGGTTGAACGTCGCTCTGAAGATATGAATAGTGTACTCAATCAGGCATGGGGTTATATTTTGGATGGCTTTGAACAAATTGATAAAAAAAGAGAGCTCAACTGGTTTACTCTGAAAAGAGCAATAAAGAGCAATGGCTGGTGCCCCAGAAAATTACGGCATCTTGCAATGTTAACGAGGCCTTTCATCAAGGTTACTCCTCATTACCGCCCCCCAAATGAGGCCAACCCGGATCAGATTAGTTTAGAGCACTTAATTCATTTAGATGTTCATTACCCAGAGCTCCCAAGAGGACTACAAGTTCCTAATGAATTGCTAATTCGTACTGTTAAAATCCTGCGTCGTAATCTAGAACTTGCTATTGAACTAGAAAATGAAATAGGCGGATTCGGTCTTAGCCTCAGATGTTCGCTGACACCTGAGAAGAATGGAGAGGATTCATATAGTCGAACTCATGGCCTATCTGCTTGGGTATTGCTGTTTGTTTCTTACTTAGACAAATTATTAATAATTGATCTTGCTACTGCTCAAAAGGAGCTTTCAAAGTGGCCATGCGATGACAGTACTATCTTTGCTAGGTTAAGAATTTGGGCATTAGGAAAAGCCGAGCTGGTGCCTAATGAAAGTTTTATCACTATTTTAAATCAACTTTCAGACGAAGCATTTTGGGATAGCTATCATGCTAGAGACTTGCTTTTAGCTTTTAAAGCCAGATGGAAAGACCTCGACGAATGTAACCGTTCCACAATAGAAAATAGAATATTGCAAGGACCTAAACCATGGAAAATTGAAGATGAAAGTGGATTTAAGGAACGGAAAGCAGGGAATATTCTGGATAGATTAACTTGGCTTAAACAAAATAGTTGTGAGTTAACAATAGATACGGATAAGTTAGTTCATAGGCTAAGAGATAATACACCGAAATGGAAGCCTGAGTATGCAATAAATGCAGCACGCTCTTTTGAAACTCGAAGCGGTATTGTTACGAAAAATACAGACTATTCTTTATTAGCTGATGAACCATTAGCCTCCATTCTTGAAAGAGCAAGTGAGTTATCTGGTAGGCAAGCTAATTTTTTAATTGATGAAGACCCATTTCTTGGTTTATCTCAAGAAAAACCAATTCGAGCTTTCAACGCTTTAACTTTTTCAGCAAAAAAAGGAAACATTGTTGACTGGGCTTGGGATACTTTTCTTTATGCTGAAGACCGTAAAAATGATAAACCCCGATTTATAGCATTAATTGCTGAGCGTTTGTCTAGTTTTACCAGTGACGACTTGGCAAAAATACTTCGCCCAGTATCAAACTGGTTTGAGAAATCTACTAGTGTGCTCACTAATGACTATAATGCTACTTACTTTAAGTTAGCTTTTAAATTAGTTGATGCAATATCGAGAAAACCTGCTGAGGGAGCATCCTCAATAATACGAGGAAGTAAAGATCCTGATTGGTCCATGGAGTCAATAAATTCACCAACTGGAATCCTAACTAGTGCAGTATTACAACCACTGCATAGCCATATTTTTGAATCTGGAGAGGGTTTTACTGAAGATTTATTGTTATTGCTCAACCAATTATTAGCTTTACCTGATGATTTACATCGCTATGCAATGGTTATACTTAGTCGTAGTTTAAGTTTGTGCTTTTGGATTGATCCTGATTGGACTCAACAGAACTTGCTTTCTGCCCTAAATTCTTCTTCCGAAGAAGATCGTCTGGCATTTTGGACTGGTGTTTTATGGGGAGTAGTTCGCGGGAAAGAACTATTCACCATTTTGAAGCCAAGCATTCTTGAGTTGGCATATTCGGGGGAGGTTGAAAGTCGAGGTCATCAGGATGCTATCGTAGGGTTAATTTACTCAGCTTGGAAAATTAATGATGAGAATGATAGATGGGTATCGAATATTGAATTAAAAGAAGTATTAATTAGAGCAAGTGATAACTTTAGGTGTAGAACATTATGGCAAGCTAGACACGGAAATAGTGAAGACAAAGAAGGTTGGTTAATACAATTCAAAGAACTTATCTCAAATGTTTGGCCTAAACAGCTTGCTGCTAAATCACCCTCTGTATCTGAACGTCTTTGTGACATCGCATTTTGGTCGGAAGAACACTTCCCTGAAATTGTAAACCTAATCACTCCGTTCTTAACTAAGTTAGAACACGCTAACCACATTTACATCAATAACGACAACATACTTAAAAAATACCCTAGTGACCTTTTGTTGCTTTTGTATACCGTATTACCTGAAGACATTAACAAGTGGCCTTACAATATTGGGGACTATTTAGATAAAATGAATAAAGCTGATAGTGAGTTAGGTGAAGATGAACGCTTTATCGAGCTCAAAAGAAAATGGGATGCAAGATGAGTCGATTTATTAGAAATAGACTTCCCATAGTTTGCTAGAAACCAGATAAGGCGCATTGTAACTTCTAATAGAAGTGTTTTATGAGCAAAGAGCCGTTTGAGCACGAAATTAACCAGTCATTAAGCTGCTCTCAATGACTGGTTATCGCTCTTTGCTGAAGTACGGCTCAGTGCCAAATTCGGACAGTGGTAACGCCGCAATATCGGGAGTATTGAGCATGCCTAAAATTAGCGAAAAATGCGCGTTGGCCAAGTTTTAGACGTCATATTCATGATTACCTTGTTATTTACTCGTACTACAATCTAAACTTTGTAAATATTGATTTGGCAACCCAAAGCACAATGGAGTAAATAAGCACCATAGCAAAAAGCATTCCCGACAACCCTAAAATAACAACATGAGTTGGAATTTCCTGTAAGGGTTTATTAACGTCAACGCCCAATACATCTCCCGTATAGTGTACTAAATACACGAATGAAAAAGTGGCTAAAAAAACTAGAAATGTATATAGAAAATAGCGAATTATTTTAGCTTTGAAATTGGGTGCCGAATCAAATCTGTAGTTAAACTTATTCAAGTATTTCCGAATCCCTCTAGGGCATATAATAGCTTGTTGAACAACATGTTGGTGGTTTATAACACACCCAAACGGCGTAACTCATACTCTGATAATTTCATCAATAATTACCTTTGTAAACATGTAATTGAAATAGTGCTAATTCAAAGCTTGTTATTTTTCATCAAAATGGCGGTTAATAATTTTATCGAGCAAAATTAGGAACCTACTCATCAAAACAAGAATAACTTTAACTTCTTCAGTGTCCGGTTCTCGCTCAAATAAGACCCTGAAAAGTAGCTCATATAGTTATCTAGGTTAACACCGCTATCAAAAAACAGAAGTATATTTCCGATAACTACCTTTGAAGCACTAGAAACGGAAGTTTACTTCCTAAATATGGCAATATAGGCTTAAAATCGGAAGTCTACTTCCGTTTTGTACTTTAAGATTATAAGCCGGTGTCTAGCGAAAGCTGGGAAGTCCAGTACTAAATTTTTGTTGTACGCTTAAGTTCATTTAATAACCTATACTAGAGAGAAATATAACACTTTAGTATTTATGCGACACGCAGTTTGTGTTGCATAATCGCTTGTTGGACTGAGGCGCTACCTGCTCGGTGTGTCAGAGTTGGTGTTGTTTATACTATGGGAATTTGCTTTTTAGAGGCTCTAGCTAAATCAGCTAATTTAATAAGCTTACCTATTATAATTTAAGCTTTCCCTGCATTGCTCAGCGTTTATTATCTATTCATTAAACCGAATGTTTAACCGTTAAGCAAGGATATTTTTCGCTCGCACAGTCGCTATTAGCCTGAGCAATTAAGCAGGTTAACTTATTGATTTGATGCAGCAAGCAAGGCTGCTAACTCGTTCGCGCTATTTTATTTGTCGCCTCATCTAAATTCATCACACCAATAAATCGTAAGGTACCCGTCTTGCATGACTGGCAAGACCAATGGGGTATTAATCGTTCTTGCTCTACCTTCGGCTTCACCGCTTTGCATGGGGTTGCTGATACTTGAGCCTTTATTAACCCTAACTTTCGCTTGTGACACGCATTAGCTAAAAAGCCATAGTGGCGAATGCGCATAAACCCTTTGGGCAATACATGTTGTAAGTAGCGCCGTAAAAATTCATCACAACTCAGAGTCATGACTTTATCGCGGTTGTTATCTGCATAATCGCGGTATTTAAAGCTCACTGTTTCTTCAGTCGCTGACACTAATCGCGATTCTGACATCACGCCTTTTCGGGTATAACGAGCAAGGTAACTAACTAGCTTTTCACTGTACGTTAAACAGGCTTTGCTATACACGCACCATTTGGTTGGTGTGCTTACCTTCGCGAATGAACTATCGCATTCATTGAGCGCCGCGAGCATTTTCCCTCTAAACACTGTTGATAATGCTTTAACGGGGTATAAATAGCCTTTTTCTATTTCATGCCAGTGCGCTTTATCAAGCGCGCCTGCGGGTATCAAGCAATGCAGGTGAATATGCTGACTTAAGTTCTGCCCCCACGTATGCAGTACGCTTGTCATGCCTAACTGGCCATGCCTCTTTCGTTTCGCAAATTTACACAGCGTTTGCCATGCGGCTTTAAATAAACAGTGATATAACGCGTTTGGGTTGTAGTGCGCAATGATATTTAACTCATGCGGGAGCGTAAAAACAAGGTGGAAATACCGACACGGTAATAAATCTTCCTGCTGTTTTTGCACCCATTTAGCCGTAGCCATCCCTTGGCAACGTGGGCAATGACGGTCTCGACAACTACACCCAATTTGTTGTACTTCACTACAGTTATCACATTGCCATGCTTGATAACCGAGCTGCCCCGTTCTGCATGATTGAAGGTGTTGGCAGACTCGTAACTGTTGATAACTCATTATGTGGTGCTGCCGATAATTCCCAAGGCCAGAATTTAAAATATCAGCGAGGTGCAAGCCGCTCATTGGTTTCCCCAACTTGCGAGTAAATCAATGCCACCATGCCCTAATTCAGGTAACCAGTGTAAGTAACTTTGCGTGGTTCTAATGTCACTATGACCAAGCTGATGTTGAAGTTGATGAAGCGGCATCCCTAACTCAAGTTGATGTGTTGCATAAGCATGGCCAGTGCTTTAAACCACACATTTGTGCATGTTTTTTCAATGCCTTTCTGAAGCTTGAGGGTGACATAGGTTTATCCATTAACCATCGTGAATAAAACATCCAGCCCGTTGGGTGATACATTTTCCAATAGCAACGTAATTGATTTAGCACGCTATCTGATACAACAACATAGCGTGACTTATCTCCTTTACCATGTTCAATTAAAATGGTTTTACGCTGTCCATCGATGTCTTGCACTTTGATGCGCAGCAGTTCGCCAATACGCAAACCACATCCATAACACACCACTATCAATGTTTTTAAGCGCATATCCGTGCAACTTTCTATAAGTCGTCGAATATCATCACGCGATAAATAAGTAGGTGCCCGAGGTTTTGCTTTAGGCAAGGCTATGTCTAAGTTCAGTGGGCGGTGTAAAATATTCTTAAACAAAAACCAAATGCTGTTTATTTGTATTTTTTGACTCGCGCTGGAGAGCTTGCGAATGGCGGGATCTTTAAAAAAGATATTCAGCTCATCATCAGTAATTAAATCGAGTGGTTTATTAAAATAATGGCTGAGTTTAAGTAAATGCTCGCAGTAACTTTTACAGGTACTTTGTGAATAACCACGGTAGGCTATTTCAGTTTTGACTTGTTCAATGAGTGTATTCATGACTTACCTCCAAATATGGGATAACCCCAAGGTAAGTGTGGCTCAAATGGTCAGAATAGGATCTCCGCGTAGCGGCTTAGTTCAACAATTTAATAGTGCGCTCATCGCGCATATTTCTGCCGACTTAACGCTCATTTATCTACTTTATATAGTTTTAACAAATTACCTAAGGCATTACTATCACTAAGTTTTCTAAATTTTTTAGATAGAGTTAATTGAACCAATATGCGCTCAGCGCTCATTTTCATGAATATATGCGCAAAGAGCAGTTTGACCAATCAAGTAGCTACGATATTAAGCTCATCTCAACGTCCGGAATTCGCTCATAACCGCCTTAGAACATTTGCATTGCGACATTTATCTTGGCCGCTAACACCGCTCTATTAATATGAGGTACAACAATAAACCGCTATCCATACAGTATTAAATCAAAAAAGATAAAGCATGAAATTTTAATTTGGAATCTATGTTTGATGTTTTAATTAGTATAAGCCTAAAAACCAAATTCCGAACCCTATGAGAAAAACCCAAATGGGGAACACTAACACCATCTCTGCAACCCCCGCCATATATGGCTCCTTATTCCAGATGTGTGACAAACCATTCCAAAACCGAATGAGAAAGAACACAAAGATCATCTTTGATCAAACCACTCAATAATTGTACTAATTAATGCAATTAGTCATAAATCTGTAACTTTGATCCGCGATAATCTCTATCCGATAAATGAATAGACTCAAGAAGACTAAGTAAGATGAGTACACCCTTAGTGCAACTAACATTTGCACTGCAATCATTTGATGATTCTATGTCTGCGGCGATGAGCCACGCTATGGAATATGAAAAGCTATCGCTAAAAGCCAATGCTGCGCATAACATTACGCTGCAGTGTGTGTTGCCTGATGGCGCAAATGAGAGCGATGTTATTTCACTAAGTGCAACGCAGCCCAGTGCACGTGGGGCGCAGTATTTTACTGAAAAAACGCTGAGCAATGCAGACCTTGAATCTGGTACTGTAAATCTTACTTTAAGTAACATTACACAAAGCCAGTGTTTTGTAGTGCAAATGATGCTGCACGGGAAAAACACGACCTTAAAAGAAAGCCAGCAACTCGATGTGTACATTAAAGCATTTGAGCAAGGCTATATTCCTGAGCAAATAAAAACTGAACATACCAAGTCACAGGGCGTTCGTAGCTACTTTGCGAGTATGGGTTCTACGTTTTTATCGCTGTTTTAGTGCTGACTGCACTTAAATTACGCGACGCTACTTATAAGTTATTAATCTGCAAAACTTACTTTACCCATAGTAACTCCAGCGATACCCTGCGCGGTGTTACTTAGGTGTTGCTGCTCTCCTGCTAGGCATTCGTTTGCTAAAATAGCAAATAACACAGCCTCTTTTGCATCGGGATTTATACCTAAATCGTCGGTATTTTTAAAAGCCTTAATACGTGGGCAAAGCGCTGTAAGTTGCGCCATTAGTAATGGATTATGAATACCCCCACCACTTGCATACACCACACAATTTTGTTCGCGCTCTGCACACTCGTTTAATGCATTTGCTATAACGGTTGCAGTAAAGGTATTTAAGGTGGCCATTACATCTTCATGGCTTAAATGCTGTGTATTTGTAAGCTGCTGTGCGGCGTTTAAATACGCTAAGTTAAATACCTCTGGCCCTGTAGTTTTAGGCATTGAGAGTTTAAAAAATGCGTTATTACACAATGCATTCAATAATGGTGTATTTATCTTGCCTGCTTTTGCTATTTTTGCGCCATCGTCATAATGCATATCTTTAAAATGTTGCTGTACGTAGGCATCCATAATGGTATTACCGGGGCCAATGTCGGAGCTAAACACACCGTTTGCATCACCATTTTTGGGTAAAAACGTTAAGTTAGCAATGCCGCCCATATTTAGCAAAATCCGGCTCTCAGCAGCGCTCGAAAAATACAAATAATCGCCATACACAGCAAGCGGTGCGCCCTCGCCCCCTGCGGCTATGTGTTTTTGCCTAAAATCACCAATGGTAGTAATACCCGTAGTAACGGCTATCTGGTCACTATCGCCAATTTGTAAGGTGCCATTAGTAAAGCTTTTGTGGTTATGCTGCGACTGCGGGCAATGGTAAATGGTTTGCCCGTGGCTCGCTATTACATCAATACTTGCCGGGTTTATTTGCCAAGTATGTAAGCACTGGTTAACCATATCGCCATGGAGTTTACCTATCCACGGGTGCAGTAAAGTTACAAGCTCTAAATCACACTCTCTTTTGGCAAATACCTGCTTTATTTTAGTTTTATAATCGTCGTTGTAATCAACAGTAGTAAAATTTAAAACCTCAATGTGTGTATTTAAGCCCGCTCCCGTTACTTTACACAGTGCAACATCAAGCCCGTCCAACGAGGTACCGCTCATTAAACCAATAATTAAACGGCTTGGTTTTTGGGCGCTGTTATAAAGAGCTTTAATGTGAGGGTGCATAATGGCATCTAAAATAGGTGTAATATTTTGCTTATATTAGAGGACTTTAAAACAAAGTAATAGCCGTAAACCGTTTAATTTAGGTTCTGATTGTTTAACTCTTAAATGATTGTTAAGTTAGTGTGCATACTAAAAATTTATGAAAAAATATGATCACCCTCAGAGAGTTTAAAGCCCAAGACGCCCCTTTTATTATTAACACCTTAAATGATGAACAGGTCACGCGTTATTTATCGTCAAAAATTCCGTTTCCGTATACGCAAGCCGATGCTGATTGGTGGATAAGCCAAGGCTCAAAAAACGGCGTAATTGATGCAACGGCTAAGGCCATTGTTGTAAATGGGCAATTTGCGGGCTGTATTGGTGTAACTCCCGGCGAATTTGAATACAGCCACAGTGGCGAAATTGGTTATTGGCTAAATAAAGCCTATTGGGGGCAAGGCATTATTACTCGCGCTATTGAACTTATATGCAATGAAGCGTTTGCGCAATCTAACCTAAACAGAATTTTTGGCGCTGTGTTTGCTGGTAATACCGGCTCTATGAAAGCACTTATTAAAAGTGGCTTTGAGCAAGAGGCTGTGATTAAACAGGCCATTTATAAAAACGGGGTGTTTTACAATAGCCATATTTTTAGCAATCTAAAATAAACCATTTAGAATAAATACTCTGCAAAGGTTGAATTATCAACCACCCGCCCAAAACTCCTTTATTAAGGTACGCATTGTACATATTCATACTGCTTAGCCGCGCATTATTGTTTAGCTGATCACGATTTTTAAAGCGTAAACATTCGGTAAGTAGTTTATTTATATTAATAGGAGATCTTTTATGTCTACGACTAGTCGCCAACTTACTCTTGAATCACGCCCTAATGGCGCTCCAACAGATGAAAACTTTAAATTAAAAACGGTAGAGCTTCCTGCATTAAAAGACGGCGAGGTTTTACTACGCACTATTTACCTATCGCTAGACCCGTATATGCGTGGTCGTATGAGTGATGCTAAGTCGTACGCTGACCCTGTTAATATTGGCGATGTAATGGTTGGCGCAACAGTGTGCCAAGTAGAAGAGTCTAAAAACGATAAGTTTAACGAAGGCGAATGGGTACTTGCCTACACAGGTTGGCAAGACTACGCCATTACCGACGGCGAAGGCTTAATGCAGTTAGGTAAAGAGCCTGCAAACCCTTCATACGCATTAGGTATTATGGGTATGCCTGGCTTTACTGCTTACATGGGTTTACTTGATATTGGCCAGCCTAAAGAAGGCGAAACCGTAGTTGTTGCAGCAGCAACAGGCCCAGTAGGTGCAACGGTTGGTCAAATAGCTAAAATTAAAGGCTGTAAAGTAGTGGGTGTTGCTGGTGGTAGCGAAAAATGTGCACACGCCGTTGAAAAACTAGGGTTTGATGCCTGTATTGATCACAAAGCTGATGACTTTGCAGAGCAGTTAGAAAAAGCCTGTGATAAAGGCATTGATGTTTACTACGAAAATGTGGGCGGTAAAGTATTCGACGCCGTACTACCATTACTAAATACCGCAGCGCGCGTACCATTGTGTGGTTTAGTATCGCAATATAACGCTACTAGCTTGCCAGAAGGCCCAGACCGTTTAGGTATGCTAATGGGTCAATTGCTTACTAAGCGTATTAAAATGCAAGGCTTTATCATTTTTGATGATTACGGCGACCGTTACGACGAGTTTGCACAAGACATGCAAAAATGGCTACAAGACGGAAAAATTCAATACCGTGAGCACATGGTAGAAGGCATCGAAAATACAGTAGACGCGTTCAACGATATGATATGCGGTAAAAACTTTGGTAAAACTGTGGTTAAAATTAATAAGCCACTTTAATTTTATACGGCTTGTAAGGCAAAGCCCTTACAAGCCACAAAAGGACTGACATGATCAAACTACACCATTTAAATAAATCACGTTCTAAACGCGTAATTTGGCTTTTAGAAGAGCTAAATGTTGACTACGAAATTGTGGCTTATCAGCGTAATAAAGACACCTTCCTAGCTCCTGACGAACTAAAGCATATTCATCAACTTGGTAAGTCACCGGTAATTGAAGATGGCGGTTTAATTATTGCTGAATCAGGCGCTATTACCGACTACCTTATTACCAAATACGGTAACGGTAAATTTGCTCCAAAAGTAGATACCGCTGAATATGTTGACTATCAGCAATGGCTGCACTTTGCAGAAAGCTCAGCAATTTTACCGCTTTTACTTAAAATGTTTGTACTAAAAGACGGCGCTAAAACGCAGTTTTTAGAAGGCTATGCCGACGCTGAAACAGCTAAAGTAATTAGCTACTTTAACGACCGCCTTGAAGGTAAACGTTATTTAGTGGGCGATACCCTAACGGGCGCTGACTTTATGATGTCGTTTATTGTTGAAATAGTTAAAAACTCAGGTCAATTAGCGCACTTTAAAAACCTCGTTAAATACGACGAGCAATTACAAAGCCATGAGAAGTTTCATACAGCTAATGAGCTAGAAGCAAAGTACGACTAACTACTTTTATAATATATATAACACTAAGGGGTATTTAGCCCCTTTTTTAATGCCTGAAAAACACTCCTCATTAAAGTTACGCTTGTAAACTAAATTAACAAACAATCCCTTATTGCTAATAAAACTTTAATTAATAAGGCATAATGCTGCTATTGTTTTAGAATAATCACTAATAATACAAGCTGCTCTTGCGCGTATTGACTCACACTTGGGATCAACCATGACCATAAACATGCGTTTAACGACCGGCTTTGGCGTAATTTTATCAATGATGCTTATTTTAACCATTATTGGCATTTCGCGCGTTAGCCTCATTAATAATAACATTACCCACATGACCGACGTAAACTCGGTAAAGCAACGTTACGCAATTAACTTTAGAGGCAGCGTACACGACAGAGCGATAGCCGTGCGCGATGTAGTGCTAATTACCGATCAAAGCAGTTTAAGCACCGTGTTAAAGAGCATAAAAGAGCTAAACGCATTTTACCAAACGTCAAGCCGGTCTATGGCCGAGCTAATGGGTGATATGAATAGTGAAGAACGCGCTTTAATTAATAAAATAAATCAAATAGAGCAGCGCACTCAACCTTTCATTCAAGGTGTAATAAACGCTAAAAATGCAGGAAACCTAAACGAAGCTGAGCGCATTTTATTAACCGATGCGCGCCCTGCGTTTACCCAGTGGCTAAATGTTATAAACCAATTTATAAACCTGCAAGAGCAAGCAAATCAAACCACCACTATTGATACTCTCGATATTGCCAGCTCGTTTAAAATTTGGATGATTTCGCTCACCGCACTTGCCTTTTTAATAGGCATAAGCGTTGCGTATGTTATTAGCCAACTGATCAGAAATTCAGTAGGTGGCGAACCACAAGAAGCCGCTGAAGTAATTGCCCTTATTGCGCAAGGCGATTTAAGAGGCGATGTACAGTCGTGTTGCCCAAATAGCATGATGGCTTCTGTAGGGGTTATGCAATCTAAATTAAAAACCATTGTAGATAGCATTATTAACTCATCTGAAGAGCTTTCTACGCACTCTGCAAGCGTAGCATCTGGCTCGCAGCAAGCACTTAGTGCCGCTGACGCACAAGTAACTTATACAAACTCCGCAGTAAGTAGCCTAGAAGAAATGAGCCGCAGTATTCATGCTGTAGCCGACTCAGTTAGGCAAACAGAAGATAACTCAAAAATAACCGCGCAATTATCGCAGCAAGGTAGTATTGCAGTGCAAAAAGTAGCGGCCGAAATTGAGCAAATTTCAGTAACCGTAAAAGCCACAGTTACCCAAGTAAACGTGCTGCAAGAACATGTAAAACACATTGGCGATATTTTAAGTGTGATCCGCAGTATTTCTGATCAAACAAACTTGCTTGCACTAAATGCAGCAATAGAAGCTGCAAGAGCAGGCGAAACAGGCCGAGGGTTTGCTGTTGTTGCTGACGAGGTAAGACAACTTGCCCAGCGTACTGGTGATGCAACTGGCGATATCGAAAAGATGATTTTGCAAGTACAAGAAAACACGCAAGCGTCGGTAACAGCTATGGAAACCACAGTACCACAAGTAGAAAATGGCCTAACGCTTACTCACGAAGCAAACGAGTTACTGCATCAAATACAGCAACAAGCTAACGATTCATTAAGTAACGTGCTTGAAATTGTTGAATCAACATCAAACCAAGTAGCCACCGTGGCGCAAATTAGTACCGGCGTTGAAGAAATTGCCAGTATGTCCAAAGAAACCAGCATGTCGCTTAACAGTAACGCACAAGAAGCTGTTGCATTAGCTGACCTCTCAAACACACTTAAAAAGTATATTAGCTACTTTAAAGTTTAATTTTTATAGTAAGCAATAAACAAAGGGGCTTTTAAGCCCCTTTGTTGTTTATGTACATTAATAATAGCGGACTATATACCCGCTAAATCGCGCTCGGTAATACACTCACCCGACGCCATTTCAAACTCGCGACATACTAATGGGCGGTTTTCGTAAATAGAGCACATAAGCGTATTACGGTCGAGTGCTTGGCACCAGCCGTCGTCAGCGCGTTTCATTACTTCGCTGCCCCATTTATCGTACTCTATATAGTTAAAAGGCACGCCGGTGTCGGTTACTATGCGCACTTCTAATTGGCAACAACAGGCTTGGCAGTTAGCACACGTAACGGGCTCTGCGGTAGTAGAAATATTTTCAACGGGGATAACAATATGAGGCATAGTGGCTTACTTTTTTGAATAAGCCACTAGGATACAGTAACTAATTTAACGCGCTAGTAGTTTTGCTTTAATATCGCTGTAACGCATTTGCTCACACAGTGCAAAACCACTCAGCTGGCGCACTTTATTACGCGCAAATAACGGCACACTCATCCCCGCTAAAAAGCGGCATTGGGTTTCAATACCCACATTATGATTACCTTTGCCTGCCATATGCGCTAAAAATTCATCTACCTTTTGATAAATAAGTTGCTCGTCAATATATGCAGGCTCTATAGAGTATTCAAGCTTAACCGCATGACCTCTACACACACTACAATGCCCACATTGCTCAGGTGCATTTTGATCGTCAAAATAGCGCGCTAAGTTATAGCTTAAGCAACTTTGTAGCTCAAAAAAGCGTACCAGTGCAGCAATACGTTTAATTTCGGCCTGTTCTTTATCGGTAAAGTAGTCGTGAAGTTGCTGGGCAAGTTCTGGGTTATTTATAACCTCTGCATGCACTTTGTATACTTGAGTAATACGTTTGGTTTCGAGCGTTATTAGGTTTTTTTCGGCTAGGTAATCAAGAGCAGCCACTACGCGTTTTCGATCAACCTGCGCAGCTTGTGTAAGGGAGTCAAAATTTAGCGTGCCCCATATTTTTTTAAAATCGGTATGGCTAAATATTTGTGTTAAAAATGCTTGGCGTTGCTCATCAAAATGACCAAGTAGCTCGTTTTTATCAACCAAAAATTTGTATTTAAAATCGGCGTAGTAAGCATATTGCGGCGTTATTGCGCCTTGCATTTCAAGCTGTACTAACAAGGTTTTAAGTGCCAGTTGCCTAATATTACTTTCGCTCGATAAGCTGTATTCTTGCATTTCCCATTGCTGGTGGCTTTGACGAATATCGTTAATTACGTATTCAATACCGCTAAGCTCAGGGGTGTCGCCATATACAAAGTTTTCTACCGTATTTAGGCCGTCTAGGTTAGCAAGCGTGTAGCAGTTTGATGGATTGCCATCGCGCCCTGCTCGGCCAATTTCTTGGCTGTAGTTTTCTATCGATTTTGGTAAGTCGTAATGTATAACAAAGCGAATGTCCGATTTATCAACGCCCATACCAAAGGCTATGGTTGCCACTACAACGTTAATTTTACCGCCCATAAAGTCATCTTGAATTTGCCAGCGTAGCGTATCTTCAAGCCCAGCATGGTAAGCAACGGCATGCACACCTTGCGCACTTAGCACATTAGCAACTTGCTCAGCGCTTTGCTGTAGCGTTACATACACAATACCAGGGCCATTTTGCGCACGCACAATGTTAGCAAGCTCGGTGTTTTTATCGGCGGTTTTAACGCTCAACACACTTAAATCTAAATTAGCGCGGTAAAAGCCCGTTTGCACAATGCACTCAGGCGCAATAGCAAAGCGCTCTGCCATATCGCGTTTTACTTTTTTAGTGGCCGTTGCCGTAAGTAACAACACTAAAGGAATATTAAGTTCTTCGCGGTAACGCGGTAGTTTAAGGTAGTCGGGTCTAAAGTTATGGCCCCACTCAGATATACAGTGCGCTTCGTCTACCACTAACATCGAAAGCTTAACTTGGCTTATAAACTCTCTAAAACGCTCGTTTTTAAAGCGCTCAACCGACACCATTAGTACTTTAATTTTACCATTTCGCACATCGTTCATTACGGTGCTGCTTTGCATTTGATCTTGGCTCGAATCAAGGCTGGCCGCGTAAATACCTTTGCTATTTAAAAAGCTAATTTGATCTTTCATCAATGCAAGTAAAGGCGAAACCACTAACGTTAAGTTTGGTAAATGCAACGCAGTTAATTGGTAGCACAACGATTTACCCGAGCCGGTCGGAAATATAGCCAACGACGACTGACCATTTAAAAGCTGCTCTATAGTTTGTTGTTGCCCTGTTCTAAACTGGCTAAAACCAAAGTGCTGCTCAAGTGATTGAATTAGTGGCGTGGTCATAAATGTCCTTTTGATGGCTAAACAATAGTCATGCTTATAAAAATGCGGTGTAGATAAAATATTTGCAACTCGGTGTGTATGAAATATTTGCATGTATACCCAAACCATCTCAAGATGAGAGTTTCAGTTGGAGTTAAAAGCGATTTAGGCAAGGCATTGATTGCAAATAATAGTGGTTCTATTGTTAAAATCAATAACGCAGTATAAATCGCTTTTAAACCAACCCATTGGGCGTTTCACAGGCACTTACTCTCATCGTTGTTACTTCTTAAAAGGGGGCTGCCATTCTTGCAAAGTAACGCCTTGATATTAAGCCCCTGTGAAACGCTGAATTCTGCATATTGAGACGGTTTGGGTATAAGTATACAACAAATAACATTATTTATTGCTGACATCGGTTTTATTTAGGCGCAAACTAGGCACCCATAAAATGAGTAGTAACTACTTGTTGCCAAAATAATTTATTGATACCCAAGTCACCTTAAAAAACTAATAAAAAATACAGATCACTTGGGTATATTATTTTTAAGGGCAACGTTATGAGTATTACAATACCTAAAATCGTCGTTATTGGCGGTGGTGCTGGCGGATTAGAACTTGCAACCCAACTGGGGCATAAGCTAGGGAAAAAAAAACAAGCAGATATACTGTTAATAGACAAAAACCGTACCCACATATGGAAGCCGTTACTGCACGAAGTAGCGACAGGCTCTATTGACCCTGATTTAGATGGCGTTGTGTATTCAGCCCATGCCGCAAAACATCATTATCGTTTTCAACTTGGTACTTTTTGCAATATAGATCAAAGCAATAAAACAATTACCCTCTCCCCATTAAACGACGAGTTAGGCCACACTATTTTACCTGGCCGTACAGTTCGTTACGATCACCTTGTTATTGCCATTGGCAGCGTAAGTAACGACTTTAATACCCCAGGTATAAAAGAGCATTGCTACTTTTTAGATTCAAGCCAACAAGCAGAGCGCTTTCAGCATTCATTACTAGATAGCTTTACGCGCCTTCACCAAGACGACAACCAACAACAATCACTTAATATTGCCATTGTTGGCGGCGGTGCTACAGGTGTTGAGCTCTCAGCTGAGCTTTACCATGTGTCTGAGCTATTAAAGCTTTATGGCTTAACAAATATGTCGTCTAAGCGTTTACACATTCATTTAATTGAAGCCGGCCCGCGTATTTTACCTGCATTACCAGAGCGTATTGCTGTTAGCGCCAAACGCGAGCTATTAAAGCTTGGCGTAAACGTGCGTGAGCAAACTCAGGTAAAAGAAGGCACCGCACAAGGCTTTATCACCAAAGATGAAGAACACATTGATGCTGACATTATGGTGTGGGCAGCAGGCGTAAAAGCACCTGATTTTATTAAAGACTTAGGTGTTTTTGAGCTTACTCGTAGCAATCAAATTCAAGTAAATGAGTTTTTACAAAGCACCGTAGACGAAAGCATTTTTGTATTAGGCGATTGCTGCGCATTTACCCAAGCCGACGGCAAGCAAGTACCACCTCGCGCACAATCGGCGCACCAAATGGCGTTGTGCGTCGAAAAAAATCTCATAGCAACATTAAAGCAGCAACCATTACGCGGCTTTAAATACAGCGACCATGGCTCGTTGGTTAACTTATCGAGCTACAGCACCGTGGGTAACTTAATGGGTAACCTAACCAGCAATACCTTTTTTATTGAAGGTAAAATTGCCCGCTTTATGTATATATCTTTATACCGTATGCACCAACGCGCCATACATGGCAGCGCAAAAACCTTTGCATTATGGATAAGCGAAAAAGTACTGCGTGTAGTGCGCCCTAAAATGAAATTGCACTAATCTATATATACTAAATTAAAGACAGTGAGCGTTATCACTGTCTTTAATTTTTAACATTGTCTGTGTAGAGTATTTAAAACAACTAAGGGAATTGGGTTATGACGGGTAAAACGCTAATTTTTAACTTTGACGGCACAGGAAACGAGCCCCGTGACGCAGAACAATTTAGCTCAGATCATTTTAAAGAAGACTCTAATATTACAAATATTCTAAAACTGCATTTACTACTTGGCGGTAAATTAGAAGACTCCCCCGTTACTCCATTTTCAAACCAACTCAGTTTTTATTATCAAGGTATTGGCACTAAAGGCAGCCGCCTTAAACGTATTTTAAACCAAGCCCTTGCACCTCGTGGCGACGACGTAGCCAGTATTTTAAATCAAGCATTAAGCGACTTTAAAGCTCACTATCAACTAGGCGATACCATACTGCTAACAGGCTTTAGCCGAGGCGCTGCGCTTGCCAGACGTTTTGCTAAATGTTTAGAACCTTTAATAAGCAACAACGTGTATGTATGTGTGTTTGATACCGTCGCCTCTATTGGCTTGTCAAAAGTAAGTAAAGCCACACGTGGCGCAGAGCACGTTATTTTTGAAAACCACACCATTGCCAACAACATTACTCACGCGCTGCACTGCGTAGCCCTTGACGAAAAACGCCGCGCCTTTGAACCCACACTCATGAACCATCAAAACAATATTACCGAACTATGGTTTGCAGGTGCGCATTCAGACATTGGCGGCGGTTACTACCGCGATGGCCTAGCCGATATTAGCTTGCGCTACGCACTTGAGTGGTTAATAGAGCAACCACTTAATATATCGTTACTCACTAGCCACGATATAGATTACGAAACCCTGCTCCCCGATAGCAACTTAGTAGCACAAGATGACGTAACCGTAACGCCCGATCCGCTCGCATTAAGTCATCAACAAAATTACTTTTGGTTTAACCCATTTTTTAAACTAGTAGATAGGCAGTGCTATGTATTAATTGATGATGAAGCCAGCAACCTTAAGCCTTTAGTGCACTTCAGCGTAGCCGAACGCATTAATAAGCTAACCAGTTACCGCCCAGAATCGCTTAAAAAATTGCATTACAAAATTAGCTACAACGACAACACCACGCTCAGTTTTATTGGTTTAAGCCAACACATAGAACTGGCTAATCAAAACATGAGTGTGCTGAGCATTAACCAAAGCCAAGATGTAATGGTATTTGCCTCTGAGCAATACAACGCAACAGGCCTCATGCTAGAGCAAGGCGCTACGTACCGCTTTACCCCATACCCAAATCAATACTGGTTTGACGATGGCATAAAGTGCACGCCATTAGGCTGGAACCGCGATAACGTCCAACTTGGCGTAAAAGAAATCCCAATGGCCGTGCTTGAACCATTTAGACGATTTCCTCGTGCACAATGGTTTTCACTCATAGGTGCTATTAATAAAAACGACGATCACCTTTTTGAAATAGCCAATGGCGCCGATATTAAAATAGATAAATCTGGCGAGTTTTGCCCATTCGCAAACGACCTAAGCCGCTTTTACGGCGCTAATGCAGGTAAAATAAAAGTGAAAGTAACGCGGTTGGGATAGTCTTTTAAACCGTAGGTGCGATTTTACCTCGCGCAAAAGCGGAGCGTTTAAATTGTAGGCGTGAGTTTATCTCGCGCTTTGGCTTTATAAAAACATAAAACCTCACCTACAACAATTAAACCACTGCACTGCACTGAACAAACCCGTAGGTGCGATTTTACATCGCGCTTTGCTCTTATAAAAACACCCGCGAGGTATAAAACCTCACCTACAATAATTCAAACACCACAATCAACACTGCAAAGCCCGCCTAAACACATGTAGGCGCAAAGCTTGCTCGCGCGAAAAGCGAAGCTTTTAAATTGTAGGTGCGATTTTACATCGCGCTTTGGCTTTATAAAAACATTAAGCGAGGTATAAAACCTCACCTACAACAATTCAAACACCTATTCACCTCACACAATGAGGCAAATAATGAAAGTATTTGCCTCATTAGGCAATTTTGTAACGTGTACTACGCCCACCTGCGGCGGTTTTTGTTAAAAACCCAAGCGTTTGCAAGTCCGATAAATGGCGTGTTGCGGTTGCACGGCTAACCTTAGCCACCTTTTGATACTGACTCGCACTAATACCCTGTTCAAATTGGCCATCAAGTAACTTATTAAGCACTTTTACTTGCTGCTCACCTAACTTTGTTTGATCTTTACTTGCCCAGTAATTGGTTTTAAAAATTGTTTGCTCAATATTATTAAGCGTATGGTGTATCGCATTATTAAGCGTACGTAAAAACCAATTAATCCATTGGGTAATACAAAGATCTCCACGTTGAGTCGCTTCAAGCACCTCATAGTAGTTTTTTCTGTCTTCTAAAATAGCCACCGACATAGCGTAAAACCGAATTGACTCAGCATGTTCTTGCGCTAATGCCAGGTCGGTTATAAGCCGTGTAATACGCCCATTACCATCCTCAAGTGGGTGTATTGTTACAAACCATAAATGTGCGATAGCTGCCCGAATAAAAGGGTCTATTTGAGGAT
This sequence comes from Pseudoalteromonas sp. NGC95, assembly GCF_015864705.1. Taxonomy (NCBI): domain Bacteria; kingdom Pseudomonadati; phylum Pseudomonadota; class Gammaproteobacteria; order Alteromonadales; family Pseudoalteromonadaceae; genus Pseudoalteromonas; species Pseudoalteromonas sp. NGC95. The sequence continues at coordinate 224,598 of NZ_JADYWR010000004.1, read as the reverse complement.
CGTTTTGCGTTTTGTTAAACCAGTTAAAAAATAGCGAAAGCTCTTTATTTACTCGCTCTTTAGGAGGCGCCGTAAAATGTAATACCGGTTTATCTAAGCGCCCCGACACCACTTGCATTGGCTCGTCACCACGCAATTGCCCGCCCTCAATTTTAGTAAATAAGCTTTGCTCACCTGCAAACAATAAGCGATGCCAATTAAGCACTCGCTCTAAATTAAGCGGTGAGTGTGTGTTATTTATTGCATCAAGCATAATCTCTGCAAGATTATCGCTTTGCACTGTTGTTGGGTAAGGTTGCTCATTAATGTTGAGCTTTTTAGCAAGCGAAGAGCGAACCGAAAATGCATTAAGCTTTTCACCCTCAATCGCACTGGAGTGAATAATATTTGCAAGTAAGGTATCAAGGGCCTGCTGCTTTTGTTGAGCACTTTGCACGCCCATACGCCCTACTAATAAACCTTGATTATATGAAAGATCCCTAAGTAAAGGAGCAAGCGCTGCAGCATCCCACGTAAAGTTTGGCCAGTTTTGCTGTTGCCATATCCACATAGTCTTTAGTCCTAAAGGTAATTAGCTTCAGTCTATGCTATTTATTTGCCTCATGCAATGAGGCGAATAGAAGAGTTAATTGCCTCATTACTTTTAAGCGTTAAACAGAACAATAATTCATTTTTCAATGGTAAAAACAATCCATTTTTAAGCGAGGTATAAAACCTCACCTACATTAATGTAAACACCACTCTTAACAAAAGCGTAGGTGCGATTTTATATCGCGCTTTGGCTTTTAAATAAGGCCAAGCTCAACACCTGTAGGCGCCCAGCTTGCTCGCGCGAAAAGCGTAGCTTTTAAATTGTAAGCCGGAATTTATCTCGCGCTTTTAATTTTAATTTGTAAATATCGCGTTGATGCTGGCAACCAAAATATGAATTACTTACTCAAAATGCGTGTATTTATTTTCTAAAATTTAAATAAATGCATCCATATTTGGTAGTTGTATTATTTGCTCACTCAGCTTATTTGCAGCTTTATTAATTATTTTTATGCACAAATCAATGTGTGCTAATTCAGCAGTAGACAAGTTATTTTTAACAGCAGAAACTTTAGCCGTATCAATTGCAGCTAATACAGAGTCAACAGTTTGACTCATAAGTAGTTGCATCCGTGGTAGTGAAATAGCAAATTCATCAGCAAAATCAGCTAACATGTAAGCTGTAATCTCATTAGTAAAATTGCCTGCACTTTGCGAATTATGCTCACCCACTGACATAGCATAACACCTTGATATTTTGGGCTGTAGATAGCCCATATCACGGTCAATGCTTCCCTGATCAATAATAGCCTCTATATTTACCAAGTCGTAAAACGGCGTAAGCTCTAAACCATTTTTACCAACAAAAAAACTAATGTTTTTGCCATGAGCATCGTAATTACGTACTAAAATATTAAATGTCATCCAACGAATAAGCTGAGCCTCATACGCTTGTACATTCGTTGTTTTAACATTAAATAGTTTTGCAAAAGAAACGCCATCTCGAATATAAATACCATCCCCATCATCACCATGCTGACGCTCATATTTATAAGAAGGAGGTAAATTAGTGGCTTGGCAACCATCAATAATATGACGACGTAATACACGGTTTTGATCTTGTGTAACGCGCCTATCAAAGCGATCTATTACAAATACTCTTACATCTGCATAAGTGCGCAACTCAACATGGGGAACATTGAGCCCCGACTCTTTTGCCAAAAGCATGGTAAAAAGTTCATTTACTGCAATGAAAGGAGCGGTACCTGTTTCAAATTTAAAAATTTTATTAGAACATAGCTCCCCTTCACCAAATCCTAATTTACTATCGATTTCGAGTAGGTTTAGTTTGTCTTGAACGCCAGCAACAGAGAGCCGAGTTCGGCCATCCCAATGAGTAATTGGCTCTCCAACTTGTACAAAGCGTTTAAGTTTTTGGCTTAGCTCATCATTAGTTACTTCACGAAAAGATGTTTGCTTTAAAGTACTGTTACTTGCTCTAAACGACAAAGCGCCTGACGTTTCCTCGCCAATGACTTTAATCAAACCAAACGTATTATTTTTAGAGATAGTAGTACTACTTATAATCTCATCAAGACCTTTGCCCTCGGGTAATAAGTTTTGTAAATAATTACGCACATCACGTGAGTCAAAATCACCATCGAGCGGTAAGTGTGGTGAAATAGCAAAACCCTTATTAATCCACTCAGGCTCATAGGTAAATGTAATTTCATTTTCAGAGCCTATATCAAGGGCTATCGCACCTATCTTCTGCGTATGCCCAATAAATACATCTAAGCTATTTTTTTTAATACCATTGCTCATCGCTCACCTCATCCTTGTTGTTGTGGTGCGACTCGTCATCACTGACAAGGCTAAACGACAACCCCAAGTATTCCATCACTTTGAGTACATTAAAAAACTGCACATTCACATCACCTTTTTCTATTTTTATCAGCGTAGGCTTTGAAATATTAAGTGCTTGCGATACATCAACCAGCGTAAGCTTCATGCCAGTTCGCTTTGAAGTAATCGCTTTAGCGAGCCGCACCGACGAAAACGGCTTTGATAGATCAGGCATTTCAGTGCGTTTAACAACTCTTCCAAGTGTTTTTTTTGCTGGTAATTCACTCATTAAAGGTCAACTATAGTTTACTTATACAATTTATTTTAGGGTAGCCCACCCAAAAGTCAAATATAACTTACTTTTAAGTTTGAACGTATATTTACTTTCTATAAGTAAACTTTACTTTACTTATAGAAAGTAAAATAAAAACACAACCCCATAAGTAAAACATAAATTACTTATGGAAAGTTAATGACATTTTGAGCTTAATAGCCAAGCTAAACACCTGTAGGCGCCCAGCTTGCTCGCGCGAAAAGCGCAGCTTTTAAATTGCTTTACTATCGTTTAAGGCTCGCTGCACCACTTGATAGCAAATAGCACGCTGCTGCTCTTGATTTAAGCTAACTTGTCGCATTGAAAGGATAGTTTTAACTATTTGTTTATGAGAAACGATTGGAAAGATTGGTCTCTGCTTTAGTTCCACAAACCAACCAGGAAAGCATAAAACAGGTAAAACCGGAGTATTAAAACCGGTTGATTCATAAAGCCATTTATTCACCCAATTAGCTTGATTTTGAGCTTGCTCTAATGGCTTGCTTTCAAACCAAGAAGGAAATGCTAAATGATTATTCTCAAATTTAACTTTGTAATTTGTATCGTCTTTTATTCGTTTATGTCTGCCTTTGGTTTCAATAGCAAATATCCCATTTGGCCCAACAACTAAATGGTCAATATTAAAACCATCTGCTTGTATATCATGAAATACCTGATAACCGTGTGACTGTAATTCTATAAGCTCTGAAGCAACTGCTAATTCTGCATCACGTCCTAGTTTTAGCTTTATTAAGTCGTTAGATTTAACCCAAAGCTTTCGTGCCACATACGTTAGTCCCAATGCAATCACGATAATTAAAAAGTAATTGAGCTTGCCGCTGGCAAACATTTCAGCAATTCCTTTCAAAGCAAAAGGCATGGTGACTATCAAAGCAGACAAAAAGACTAAGCCTATTACATCTAAAACTTTATCATTAACTTGTTCATTGAGTGTTTGCGCTGCAACACGTTTAAGCTTTTTACGATCTACAGGTAGTTTTGCATTCTTCTGATGAAGCCATATTTTGATAAACAAAACACCTAATAGTGAATAAACACTACCAATAACAAATAAAAGGCTTAAACCTTGGTTTAATAAATCATCCATGATGAATTCCTATAATCACAATGTTTACTTTATACCTTAAAAAAAGGTACATGTCGCATTATTCAAACTCACGCTACAAAGCTCACCCAAACACCTGTAGGCGCCCAGCTTGCTCGCGCGAAAAGTCGTAGGCGGGAGTTTACCTCGCGCTTTTAGTTTGTAATTTAATATACAAATATCGCGTTGGCGATGGCAACCAAAGGGCGTATACCGCCGACCGCCCCTTGGAACCGCACGGCGCCTCGAGGATCACACTATCTCCTCAAATTTAAATTAATGATATGAACGTAACCAGCGTAGATAGGCCATCCATGGCCAAGCTACGCTTTTAACAGCATCCATGCTGTTAATTACTCATCATTAATTTAATTTCGGGTGTGATCACGGGGGGATGCCTTAGCTGTCGCGTTTAAGCTAAATTTGTCGATATACTTAGAGTTAGGTATATTAAATCTATACATTTTTGAGTTGTTTAGTTGCTAACGGTTCAGTAGCTACCTGCGACGATAAACTATTATAAATTCGTTTAACCTCGCCTATAGGATCATGATAATTAAATACCCGCCCAGTAAAATGATTAGCAATGAGCGCCGATGCAATTAGCAGCACAAAAAATACAAACACCACGCGCAATTTTGTTTTAAACATCTTTATGGGCGCCCTTGCCACTGTGCTTCAAACAACTCTTTTTGCTTACCCCGATACTCGCTACACCATACAAAATCGACCGACTTCATCCCTTTCTTACGGCAACGTTTGGGCAATTTATAAAATTTTGACCAAGCATCAAGCTTAGCGGCATCTTTATAGCTATCGCTGTGCAAAGACATGTTTGATACTTTTTGATTGAGTAACCAATTTCTATTAGGCGTACGAGTTGGGGTAGAAGAAGTAGCCTGATAAGCGCTACCACTCTTTTTAGGCTTACTGCAGTGATTAGCAAGTAAGGTAAATAGCGCTTTATCGCGTGCAGTTAAACGCTCACCTTCTTTATTACTGTAGCCACTTCTAAATTGAGAGCGAATAGCTTCGCGCTGCTTTTTAATGCTATCGCATTGGGCTTGTGTGTAAGCCTCACCAGCTTGAGGAAAAGTTGTAAATACGCTAATAAATACCAGTAAAATCCATTTAATCATTATTCATTCCCTGAATTAAAACTTTAAAATAGTGTACCTATAAATGTGAAAAAACACATCAACATTACTAATCCAAGGCAATAATTAAAGCTATGGGTGGGAGTTCACCTTGTGCCTTGGTGTTAACAAAGTGCCACGAAGTATAAAACCTCACCTACAGTAATTAAACCACCACACTCAACAAAACCGTAGGTAGGATTTTACATCGCGCTTTCTCTTTAGTAACTAGCTCATTACCCCAATCAACAAGCAAAGCTCACCTAAACACCTGTAGGCGCTCAGCTTGCTCGCGCGAAAAGCGTAGCTTTTAAAGTAATTTACAAATATCGCATTGGCGATGGCAACCAAAGAGAAGTAACCGCCGACTTCTCTTTGGAATCTCTCGGCGCCCCTCAATTTCACTTATCTTTAAACACTAAATTAATATGAACGTAAACGCGATGAAAGCACATCCATGTGCAAGCATCGCTTTCCTCGAATCCATGCGAGGTAATTACTCATTAATTATGTGTTTGCAGGTGAAGTTGAAGGGGATAATTTCTTAGCATCATCATTTGATTACTCTCTCGGCTAATACTTAACTCACACGTTTGTACTTAATTACTAGTAACTTAGTCGATTAATACTTGTAGCTGTACCGCATTTAAGTAAACTAACCACTCGCAAACAGGGAGTGGTTTTTATGCAGCAAATTGGTATTTACGAGCAGTTAATTACGCAAGTAATTGAGCAAAACTTAAATCGTGATCAATTTTATGTTGGCGAGCGCCAGCTTGAAACGGCCGAAGCCGCAACATGGCTTTCACGCTTTTTAAGTAAACTTGTAACACATGCAATCGATGCCATTCCCAACTCGAACGAGCGCCTACAAGAACAAATTAGCCTAGCTAACAGCCTTGTGCTTTGGCTTAAAGATCATATTCGCGATGACGAGCTAATTAACGAAAATCTTATCGACAGCCAAGGCCGAATTCTTACCGCACTGTTTAATACTCAAAATCCGATTGCAGCAAACCTTAAAGATTACTCAAGCGATATATTTCCACTCACAGGCCTTACGCAAAGCGAGTTATTTAGCGGTGCTAATGCAGGTATATCGCTCGAAACCGAGCTAAAGCGCGAGATTAAATCGTCCGACACTATTTACTGGCTTGTCTCATTTATAAAATGGACGGGGCTGCGCATTTTTAAAAATGAGCTTGAAGCGTTTACTAAAAGCGGCAATAAGCTCAAAGTTATTACTACTTCGTACATGGGCGCAACGGATGCTAAAGCCGTTGAGTTTTTAGCAAACCTACCAAATACCGAAGTAAAGCTAAGTTATAATAATCAGCAAGAACGCCTACACGCTAAATCCTACTTATTTATGCGCAATACGGGTTTTCACACAGGCTATATTGGCTCGTCTAACTTATCGCATTCGGCGCTTACCAGCGGCCTTGAATGGAACTTAAAAATTACCGCACAAGAAATCCCGCACATCATAGCTAAAACCAAAAGTACGTTTGAAACCTACTGGGAATCAAAAGACTTCGAGCTATTTACAGGCGCTGTTGAGTGTAAAGAAAAGCTCATTAATTCACTTAACGAGCAACGCGGTGTTGGGCAATCAAGCAGACAGTTTTATTTTGATATAACACCAAAAACGCATCAGCTCGCTATCTTAGAAAAACTAAGTGCTGAGCGCAGCGTACATAAACGCTTTAAAAACTTAGTAGTTGCTGCAACCGGCACAGGTAAAACCATAATATCGGCGTTTGACTTTAAAACTGTTTACGATAAAAACCCAAACGCACACTTTTTGTTTGTAGCCCACCGCGAAGAAATACTAAAACAAGCGCAAAGTGCTTACCGTGGTGTGCTTAAAAATAACGACTTTGGTGAGCTGTGGGTAGGTAACTACAAACCACAACGCTACAACCAATTATTTGCATCAATCCAAACGCTGAACAGCCAAATAGAATCGCTCAATTTAACTCACGATTACTACGACTACATAGTGATAGACGAAGTACATCACGTAAGCGCGGCCAGTTATCGCGCTATTTTAAGTTACTTTACGCCCACAATATTACTTGGCTTAACCGCCACGCCAGAGCGACAAGATGGCGCAAATATACTCGATGATTTTTGTGGCGTAATAGCCGCTGAAATTCGCTTGCCAGAGGCAATAAACCAACGCCATTTATGCCCATTTCAATACTTTGGATTGGATGACGACACCGACCTAAGTCAAATAACATGGCGAGGCGGCCGTTACGATATAAGCGAACTAAGTAACCTTTATACAGGGGAGAACAGCCGCGCTAACAAAATTATATCGAGCCTTGCTGATATAGTGACCAATGTTCAAACCATTAAAGCACTCGCGTTTTGCGTAAGCCAAAAACACGCTGAATTTATGGCTAAAAAGTTTAACTTAGCAGGCATAAACGCCGATGTACTCACCAGCAAAAACACCAATGAGCGTGCAGCCAAACAACAAGCACTGCGCCAAGGCGAAATACAAATACTTTGCGTGGTTGATATTTTCAACGAAGGTGTCGATATTCCAGAAGTCGATACTTTACTGTTTTTACGCCCAACTGAAAGCCTAACGCTGTTTTTGCAGCAACTAGGCCGTGGTTTGCGTTTACCCGATAACAGCCAAAAGCAATGCTGTACCGTACTCGACTTTGTAGGCAACGCTCGCCCTGAATATGACTTTGCTAGCAAGTTCCGCGCGCTTATTGGTAAAAGTAATCAGCCAATAAAAACCGAGATTGAAAACAACTTCCCGCATTTACCGCTGGGTTGCCGCATAGAGCTACAAAAGCGCACACAACAAACAATATTAAAAAATATTCAGCAAGCTATAAACTCTAAACGCCGTTTACAGCAACTTATAAATAGCTATTCGCAACACACTAACGACGCGCTTACGCTAAGTAACTTTTTGCGCATAAACCCACAAGTCACGCTTGAAGATATATACAAACCAAAAGATAAAAAGCTCGGCGGTTGGCACTGGCTTAAAGGCGATGAAATACCAGCAGAACAAGCCGATATTTACGCCGCGTATTATCGCGCTATCAACACCCAATTACTCAGCTGCGACTCACTCAGTTACTTATGCTTTTTACGTGATTTATGTAATAACAACTTTAGCTTTATGCCAACACCACAAAACCAACAGTACGCGCTTATGGCGCATTACAACTTTTGGGATAGCGCTTGCACAGGTTTAGGGTTTAAAACCCTTGAACAAAGCTTACAAGCACTTAAACACAAAGAGCTACAGCACGAACTTGCACAAGTGATTACGCTGTTAATAAACCGTATTCACCAGCAAGAAAGTGATTTGGTATGTTTACCTAATCACGCCATAAAATTACACAGTCGCTACACACGCCAACAAATACTCGCAGCATTTGGGGCGCACTCGTTTGATAAAAAATCGACTGCTCGCGAAGGCGTTTTAGAATTTAAAAACCAAAACCTAGAGCTGTTATTTGTAACGCTGAATAAATGCGAAAAAACATATTCACCAACCACGCTGTATCACGACTACGCAATCAGCCCTACTTTGTTTCATTGGCAAACGCAAAACAGCGCCCGCCCAGAACACGGCCGCGGCCTTAGTTATATTCAGCACCAGCAAACAGGCAAAACCATCCTGTTATTTGTGCGCGAACAAAGTAAAGACGAAAATGGCCGAACCATGGGGTTTGTAAACTACGGCGAGGTTAAATACCAAAGCCACAACGGCAGTCAGCCAATGAATATAACGTGGGAGATAACAAACCCCATGCCAAGTGAAATGTGGCATGAGGCAGGGAAATTAGCGGTTGGGTGATGAAAAACTGTGTGATTCTTCTGATTATTTGCCGACAATTTTGCCATGAGCGGATGTTGGTACGCATCAATCAGGTTTCTAGTCAGCGGCTTGAAGCATTGACTTGTTAGAGCTTTCTTCCTTCAGTTTTCCACGAACCACCGACTGGGCATATATGAATCCTTTTCCATACCATTCCTCGTAGTTCGTTGAGATAGGGTATTTTCCATAAATATCTGTAAAGTCATCCCACCAAGGGTTTTCATGTGTCGGTCTAGTCAGTGCGGAATCAGGAAATACTTTACCAGAACGCAGTTTTTCGAATGCATCCGACTCCAATATACGCCCACCACACTTTAAACCAAAATCATTTTTCTTGAGCTTGCAAATTAATTTGTAAAGTCCATATATTTGGCTCCGGCCACCGCTGCCAACATGGCTACTAACATGCCAAGTTCTTTGGAAAATTTTGTATTTAAAATCTGATAGCTCTAAAAGGATGAAGACCTCACCAACTTCTGAATCATTCATGATGAAGTAGATCCTATTTGGATTTTCTTTATCTATTTGTGAATAATATTCGAGAGGATCGAAGTTTGTTTGCTCAGGATTAGCGAAAGGGGCTCTTTGTCCGTGTATTAACCAATCTTTATTTATTCCAAAAGTACTACAAAAATGATCAATAAACTCAAATGAAGGTTCCTCTTGCGCGTTGAACACTCTCTCAAGCTCTCCGATTTTATGTAACTTCATTAGTTGGGCAAGCTTTGCAACAGTATACGGAGAGTAAGAATTCCCTACATTCATTAATTCAAGGGATTCTCTAAATCTAGAAGCAACTTTATCAACTTCAGTAGGTGCATGAGCCTCAACTGCATCCTTAGCTGATACTTGAGACTGACTTGTAACTGCTGTTTCTCTTTTATTAACTTTTAATGGCTTGATAGAAAGCCCGATAAGTGTCAGAACTGCAGTAATCGATACAATAAATGGTTCAAATCCAGGTTCAAAACTAAGCCAAAGTAAAGAAGCGACAAATACGATAGAGTTTAAAATAATTGCAATGTTCATCCTTGCTCCATACCAGTTCTAACGAGACGGTTGAATAACGCCACAGCCAAATTCAATTAAAAAAGAATAATTTTACAGCCCTAAACCCCATCTAAATGCCCTTCTGTGGTGAATTATTCTATATCTTTACCAAGTGCTATTTTATACTTTTCAATTTGATTTTTTAAATTCTTAGAATGCTGATTAATAAAAGAAGTTGTATTTTCATAAAACCAAATAATTGAAAAAACACAATCATTTACTTCATCTTTAGTAACTACTTGTTCATTTAATGATTTTGGATGAGTTAATCTATTTCGCACCTCAATGGTCTTTAGCAATTGAGGCCAACGGACGTCGTCGTAGCCACATTCAAGTTCAAAGTTTTGAAGAGTACATATTTGGTTAAAAATAAATTTTATTTCAGCTTTTAAAGTCGTTTGAAAATATTTCTCCTTTATATTTCCATTATCTTTAATTTCGTATTTTAGGTTTTTTAAAAACATTAAAATATATGGTGGAATGGTAATGTCATTTTCACCACAAAATTCAATTAATTCATTTTTTAGAGTAAACACCTGAGCTTCATAAAATGACACAACTGTTTTAATTAAAGATCTTGCCCAGTACCCATTTTTATCATCATCTAAGTGACTAACAATAAAGTCGATATCTACTTTATATAAATCTTTCAGATCTTTAAATAATTGTGCCGAACTAGACATTTCATACTCACATAATAATTTAATAGTGCGCTCATCGCGCATATTTCTTCATTGTATAGTTTTAACAAATAACCCAATGTATTACTATCAGCAAATTTTCTAAAACTTTTCAATAAACCTAAATAGACCAATATCCGCGCGTAGCCCTTCTTCATTGAAATATGAGCAAACAACGCCGGTTAACCAATCAACTGTCTGCTTCTCACTTTGCCGACTAAAACATATTTAATTCTAAAAAGAGTAAAATAACTCTACTACCAAAACTTACCTTCTTTGCATACAACGCCATTACATGAAATAAAACTCGCCCTATATTTATAAACACCAATCTACCAACACACTCCAATCCCCCGTGATCACACCTGAAACAGAGTTAATGATGAGTAATTTACAGCATGGATGCTGTACAAAGCGTATCTAGGCCATGGATGGCCTATCTACGCTGATTACGTTCACATCATTAACGTAAGTTGAAGACACTGTGTGATCCTCGGGTGCGCCGTGGGATTCCAAAGGGCGGTCGGCGGCAGCCGCCCTTTGGTTGCCATCGCCAACGCGATATAACCTCGAATAGAGGTTCTTAATCCCTTAATCCTCGGGCCAAAACACCAATTTATGAGCCCGATGTAAAATCGCACCTACATACTAATTACACCGAAATTTAAAAGCTTCGCTTTTCGCGCGAGCAAGCTCAGCGACTACAACTACTCCATAACCACTTGTTTAAAGCGGGCGAATGTTCGCATGCTTTCATCTGCAATCATTACCTCGTAATCGGGGTTTTGAGCAATTAGCTCATATTGCCCATTGGGTAATTTATTAATTTTTCGCAGTAAATACTGGCCATCTCCGCCTATATCATCTCGCTCTATCGCGACAATTTGGCCGCGTAGCGATCCGGCTTTATCGGAGGTTATAAGTTCTAGTAACAATAAGTCGCCATCGTAAATTGGGGCTTTACCGCCATTCATAGAGTTGCCCGAAGCGCGTGCTAAAAAATGCACTTGCGGATCGAGCTTGCCCGCGCCAAGAGGCGCGTCCATCAATTCCATATCGCTTTCATCCCCTGTTTTAAAATGCCCACAGGCAATTTTAATATTGGGAAAGTACAGCAGTTTTAATACGTTATCTTGTTCTTTTGCTGTATCGGCAAGCTCTTTAAACACTAACTGAGTTACATTGTCAGCTTCTTGCTCTGTATTCTGTTTCGTGGTTGGCGTTTTTACTTTTAGCCGCTGGTTGTATTTGGCTAAGGTGTATTCAACCAGCTCTAACACGGCGCTGTTTAGTAATTCGCATTTTTCTGCGGGTACGTCAAACGTGGCTTTTACGGTGTTGTTTTGTAAGGTAAACCATTGTGTGCCGTCTTTATTTTTATTGGTGTAGGCTTTAATTGGATTTTTACGCCAGTAGCTTTGCCATGTTTGCGAATCTGCAGCTGCTTGCTGTTCTTTAATAGGTAAATCGTGTTGCTTTAAATTCGGATGGCGCGCGAGTACCTTTGCACTCATTACAGCAAGTTCTGCAACTGTTGGGGGGTTAGCAAAGCCATTCAAAGCAACATACGCTTCAAGCAAAATAGCTTTAAAGCATTTGGTCATACTGGTTGTTTGTATGCCTTTATGTAAAAAGTCGTAAAACGGTGCTAATTGCTTGGCACTTTGCTGTGCTTCGTCATCAATATTTTGTGTTTTAGCAATTAGATCAAACCAACTAGTGTAGTTGCTGTTTACCTTTTTTATATCGCCGTAGTGGTAGTAAAACTCGCTTAATGTAGGTAAATGCCCTAGTTGCTCGGCAAGTTGTGTTATATCTTCTAACGCTGTGGTGCGCTGTATATTGGCTAGCTGCTGCCAAAAGTTGGTAACTTTTAAGTCAATATTTATAAAGCAGCCATCAGCAAGGTTTGGTTTTTTAAGCTTTTTAACTACACCAGTTGGCGTGGTTTCATGAAGTAGCGCATAAGGTTTATTTAAAAAGCTGTGGTGGTTACCAATAAAATCGAGCACCACTAAATGTGTTTTACCTTCAAGAGTTCGTAAACCCCGCCCTAATTGCTGTAAAAAGAGTATTTTAGAGTCGCTTGGGCGCAGCATTAATATGGTATCAATGCTTGGTAAATCAGTCCCCTCGTTAAACAAATCAACGGTAAATAATACTTCAACTTGACGCTGTTCTAATTGTTTTAGTGCATCATTACGGCGTACTTTTGACTGGTTATGTACAGATAGCGCTTTTACACCCGCGTTATTAAATGCAGCCGCCATATAATCAGCATGTTTAGTAGATATACAAAAACCTAATGTGCGCTGCTGTTTGTATTGCTGCCACTGTAAAAGTGCGTGGTCTGCCCGTTTTTCGGTTGCAAATTTGTTTTCAAGTGCTGTTGGATCAAATCGGCCATTACGCCACGGAATAGCTTGGTAGTTTACGTTTTCATCCCAAATACCGTAGTAATGAAATGGAACTAACGTTTTTTGGTCTATCCCCTGCGTTAAGTTACGCTCAAATACTAGGTTGTTGTCGCATAACCCTAAAATATCAGCTTGGTCGGTACGCTCTGGTGTAGCTGTTAAACCCAGTAAAAACTTGGGTTCAAAGTAGTTTAAAAGCTGGCGATATACGCGCGCACTTGCATGATGAAATTCGTCAACAATAATGTAATCAAATGCTGTTGGTGCAAACTGCTTTAAATGATTACTTCGGCCAATGGTTTGAATAGAGGCAAATAAACACTCAGCGTTTTTGTCTCGCTGTTTACCGTTATAAAACCCAGTAGATAAAGTAAGTAATTCAGAAAAAGTACGCTGTGCTTGCAAAAGTATTTCTTCGCGATGCGCTACAAATAAAACGCGTTTAGCTTTGAATTGTTTTACATCAAATGCACTTAACCATGTTTTACCCATGCCCGTTGCTAATACCACTAAACCACGTTTAAAACCCTCTGTACGGGTTTGCGCTAGGGCATTAAGCGCTTCAATTTGAGCTGGCCTTGGTGTTTTAGCTTCATTCTTTTCAATAACTTGCTCAGCTGTATCAGCGTGGTTTACCGATACAAACTGCTGTGTTTTACGCCTAGTAATGTAGCTATTTATCCATTCATGGCTTAAATGGGTAACAAATTCGTGATTAAAAATATTTTCAAAAGCTGTGCGAATACTTAAAAACTGCTTTGCTGCTTGGCTTGTTTTTGGTTGTGTATAATCGTGTCTAAAATTCCACTCATGACCTTTGGTTAATGCGCTGGCACTAATATTACTTGAGCCAATAAAGGCACAGCCACCAGTAATCTCTTTTTGGTCGTTTGTTTTTATAAAAATATACGACTTCATATGAAAACTTTGATTACTGTGCGTTTGGTAAATACGCACATCGGCTCCACGATCTACTAATGCCATAAGTTCTCTCAACGCATTAGGGTGAGTAATATCAAGGTAGTCTGAGGTAAGTAGTTTGAGCGTTGCGCCGCTTTGTAAAGCTTCGCTTAGGGGGTCGAACAACAGTGCTAAGCCACTTGGCTGAATAAATGAAACTGTAATTTCAATCTCAGTGGCATTGTTTATGGCATGTACAAGGTTGGGTAATAACGGATCATTATCACCCGTAATAAGCTGTCGGTTATTATTCTGCAGGTGTTGATGTTCGCTAAAACTATTCACTTATAATTTCGCTTTGCTATGCGTTAACAAGGCATTTAACCATACTTCGCTTTCGCGCCCTGGGCGCTGATCAACACTTTGCCAGTGCTTCATTATGCTCAATTGCGTGTGCTGATTGATTAAATCACTTAATAATTGCTCGTTTAAATCGGTAAATTCACGACCATTATGCACACGCTCTGTATCGCCATATTTAAACGATACATACAAAACACCATTCGGTTTAAGCGCACGTTGTAGGTTTAAAAACACCTGCGGTAACTCAGCTTTTGGAACGTGTAATAAACTAGCGCAGCACCAAATACCGTCGTATTGATTTACACAATTTAGCTCTTGGAATGTTTTAACCGCTACAGGTTGTTGTAAGTAACTGCTTGCCAACTCTGCCAGCTCTTGGCTTGCATCAAACGCACTTACAGTAAAACCCTGCGCTTTAAAAAATGCGGCATCGCGCGCACTGCCACAACCGGCATCTAAAATACTCCCATGTTGTGCAACGTGCGGTAAAAACTCAGCATAAAGCGCCGACATATCAACGTTAAGTGTTGAGTCGCTAAAGGCTTTGGCATTTTGGTTGTAATAAGTAAGTGTGGTGTTTGACACGAGACTCACCGCTCCTTGGCTAATCGTTTAACAGCTAAGACACTGTTAATACTGCATTCATTATTTGTTTAATCTACAGGAACAAGCGCATTAAATATAGGCTTAATAAGTAGAAATTTTTAAATTAATACGCCATTGTTATTAAGCACTGATGTTAAGTGATACATACGCAGTATAAAATTTAAAATGCAATACAAACGCCCTTCTATAAACACCTGCATACTAGGCGTTCTCATAATTACGGATGGTTTTTACATATTCATACAAACCCGCGCCGCTAAAATACAAAAGCTGGTTTATACTGTTGTAATAATGAGCAAAAATAATAACTATGAGGCGTAATGAATAAATTAATTACCGTATTTTTATGTTTGCTGTTTACGGCTCCATTTAATGTATTTGCTTGTGAAAGAACCTTTAGCGTGGCATCGCACGATGCTTTTTGGCCGCCTTATGTAATGGGTATTAACGGTAAACTGCAAGGCTCGGAGGTTGATGCACTTAACATTATATTTGCTGACTCCCCTTTTTGTTTTGAAGTTAAGTTACTGCCAAATTCTAAGCGGGCTTTTATTGAGCTTAAATACGGCCGTATTGATTTAGGATGGGCTGCAAGTTATACAGACGAGCGCGCTAAATATGTGCACTTTAGTGATAACTACCGAACTGAGGTTATGCGCTTATACGAAAACAAAAATAATCAGCATAGTGTTAAAAACCTCGAAGACATTTTTAAACAAGGCTTTATTGTTGGCGCTAACTTTGGAAGCTATTACGGCGAGGAGTTTGAGCAATATAAAACTAAATATAAAAAGCAGATTGAATACACCAGTGCAACCAGTAAACGCTTTGAAATGCTTAATAAACAACGTATTGATTTTGCTATTGAAGACGAGTTAGTGGGGGCTTATTTTGGCAAAAAAGGCTCAAATATAAAATTAGTAACCAATATTGAGCATGTAAATAAAGACGATATTTATTTAATGTTTAGCAAACAAACGGTGTCGGTTACTGAGCTTGCGGTAATTAATGAATATATAAACAAAAATAAAACAGCACTTAAAGCGTTGTTTGAACACTAATTTAAGGAGTGTAATGAAAACTTTATTTTTAGCATTTACTACACTGCTATTTACTCACTTTAATGCCCTTGCGTGTTCAAAAACATTAGTAATGGGCACTAACGAAACTAATTGGCCGCCTTACCTTGTTAAGCAAGGTGATACATTTTTAGGCGCAGAAGTGGATGCTGCAAACGCTATTTTTAAAGATTCAAAATTTTGTATTAAATGGACTTATTTTCCGAGTTTTTCACGTGTTCAAGCTGAGCTTAAAAATGGCCGAGTAGATATGACCTACGCGGCAAGTTACACAAAAAAACGCGCACAATATGCGCACTTTAGTTTGCCCTACCGCGAAGAAGTTATGCATCTTTATAAACATAAAGATACGCCTGATGTAACAAGCTTAGCTGAGCTTTTTAGTAAAAAGTTTACAGCTGGTATTAACCGTGGGAGCTTTTTTGGTAACGAGCTTGAACAGTTAAAAACTAAGTATCCAACACAGGTGGTGCTTACTGCTCAAGCAAATAATCGATTTAGCATGTTAGATAAAAAACGAATTGACTATGTTATTGAAGACTCTGCTGTTGCACAGTACTTTGTAAAAAAACACCCCTCAATTACGCAGGTAAAGTCTATTACACCAATTAACGTTAACAACGTACATTTTATGCTAAGTAAAGAGTCGCTAACTCTTGATGACGTGGCAACCGTTAATCAATTAATTACTAAAAATGCAGCCGCTATAAAGTTAATTTATCAACCTGTGCATTAAAGCATGGGTAATAACTTAGCTCTTTGACTGCAACACTTCTTTAATATTACTGTCGGTGGTGCTTACGCTCCCCTCTGTAAGTAAGCAACACCGCTCACGCTAAAAATAGTGGCTTAAAATCGAGAATTGCCGTTATTTTCGCTTGGTTATAAATTAGCTGCCTTTTATCTTTCATTCGTTGTGGCTGATCTGTATAATTCGCCAGCTAATTTACCCTATTGTCTGGTTCTTGTTTGTGGCGTTTTGCTGCAGCGTACTCCTGTCAGTACTAATCTAGGATTACCCTTTTTGATCTCCACCGCAAATATTACGATGCAGTTTGGCGCAGAGCCGTTGTTTGAAAACATTTCAGCTAAATTTGGTAACGGTAACCGTTACGGTTTAATTGGCGCTAACGGCTGCGGCAAGTCGACTTTCATGAAAATTTTAAGCGGTGCGCTTGTTCCAAGTGCGGGTAATGTATCTATTACTCCAGGGTTGAAATTAGGTAACCTAAGCCAAGACCAGTTTGCTTTTGAGCAATACAGCGTTGTAGACGCGGTAATTATGGGCGACGTGGAGCTTTGGAAAGTAAAGCAAGAGCGCGAACGTATTTACTCGTTACCAGAAATGAGCGAAGACGACGGCATGAAAGTAGCCGATCTTGAAAGCGTATTTGCTGAAATGGACGGTTACACGGCAGAAAGCCGTGCTGAAGAAATTTTGCTTGAAGCGGGTATCGATAAAGAATTTCATTACGGGTTAATGGCAAACGTTGCTCCAGGTTGGAAACTACGTGTGCTTTTAGCACAAGCGTTATTTGCAAATCCTGACATTTTGCTACTGGATGAGCCTACCAATAACTTGGATATTCATACAATTACGTGGCTTGCTAACGAGCTTAACAAACGTAAATGTACGATGATTATTATTTCGCATGACCGTCACTTTTTAAACTCGGTATGTACGCACATGGCCGACATTGATTACGGCGAGCTGCGTATTTACCCTGGTAACTACGAGAAGTTTTTAGATGCTGCGGGCCTACAGCGTGAGCAACTTTTAGCTGAAAACGCTAAAAAGAGCGCTGAAATTGACGAGCTACAAGACTTTGTTAACCGTTTTGGTGCTAATGCTTCAAAAGCTAAACAAGCGAGTTCGCGCGCTAAAAAAATGGATAAAATTAAGCTTGATGAAGTTAAATCTTCAAGCCGTATGAGCCCATCACTTTCGTTTGACGAAGGTAAAAAAATGTATCGTCAAGCGCTTGAAGTTAATAAGCTTGGCCATGGTTTTGATGGCGAAACGTTATTTACTGGTGGCGACTTACTACTAGAAGCTGGCGCTAAGCTTGCTGTAATTGGCGAAAATGGTGTGGGTAAAACTACATTTTTACGCTGTTTAGTAGACGAGCTTAAAAGTAATGAAGGCGAAATTAAATGGTCTGAAAATGCGACCTTTGGTTATTGCCCGCAAGACAGCACTAAAGATTTTGAAAACGATTTAACGTTGTTTGATTGGATGTCGCAATGGCGTACAGCTAAGCACAACGATTTAATGGTTCGTGGCATGTTAGGCCGTTTGTTGTTTACAGCAGACGATTCAAACAAAAAAGCGCGTAACTGCTCTGGTGGTGAAAAAAACCGCCTGTTATTTGGTAAGTTAATGATGCAAGACGTTAATGTTCTTGTAATGGACGAACCAACTAACCACATGGATATGGAAGCTATTGAAGCGCTTAACAATGCATTAAAAGACTTTGAAGGTACGCTTATTTTTGTAAGCCATGACCGTGAGTTTGTATCGTCATTAGCTACGCGTATCATTGATATTAAAGATAAAAAAGTAATCGACTTTCAAGGTACGTTTGACGAATACCTAGCAAGTTGTGAAGAGAAAAAAGCGTAAACTTTTTCTCATTGCTTATAAAAACGGTGCTAAATTTAGCGCCGTTTTTTTATGTGTGGAATTTGAGTTTAACTATAAAATTAATTAATAAAGGCTTAAATAAATAATTCACTAAGAGGTTAAGAGACGCTACGCTTTTAGAGTCAGTGATAAAATACTCGTTTCTGGCTTGGCTCTTCTCATTTACTCCTCTTTGGCTTCTCCTAGTGCAATAGTTTTTCAAGTAAATAATTCACTAAGAGGTTAAGAGACGCTACGCTTTTAGAGTCAGTGATAAAATACTCGTTTTCTGGCTTGGTTCTTCTCATTTACTCCTCTTTGGCTTCTCCTAGTGCAATAGTTTTTCAAGTAAATAATTCACTAATAGTGATATAAGACGCAGCGCTTTTAAATTGAGTGATAAAATAAAAAAGCACTGTTTTTTTGACTTTATTTTTCTTAGTTACTGCTGCTTCGCTTTTCCTTATGCAATTAATGGCTCTTATCGCAGAGCTAATTATTCACATTATTTTATTGGTAAATTCTGCATACATCACTGCTTTAAATCGAGTCATATTCTCCTGTAAGTCTTTGTCACTTAATGCTAATGTTTATGGAGTGAGTTATTTAAAACTTTAATGGCTAAACCAAGAGGTAACTATGTCTAATTGGGTTGAAGCAACAGTAAAAAGCGTAACATGGTGGAGCGAAACGCTCTTTAGCTTAACCGTTAATGCTAATGTAGAGCCGTTTAAAGCAGGGCAATTTACAAAGCTTTCTATAATGGATGGCGACAAGCGTATTGCTCGGGCTTATTCATATGTGAATGCCCCTGAAAACCCCGATCTTGAGTTTTACCTTATTAACGTTATTGACGGTTTGCTTTCTCCTCGTTTAGCTACATTACAACCTGGCGAAACCGTATTAATAGAACAACACGCAACCGGCTTTTTTACCCTTGATGAAATACCACAAAGCGATCAGCTTTGGATGTTAGGTACTGGCACTGCCATAGGGCCTTTTTTATCAATATTGCAACAGCCCGATGTGTGGAAAAAATACAAAAGCATAAACTTAGTGCATGGTGTACGTTTTAATAACGATTTAAGCTATCAAGCACTTATTAACGAGTTATTAAGAGTGTACCCAGAACAACTCAACTATATTCCTGTTGTAAGTAGAGAAGAGCCATTACAAGGCTTAAGTGGGCGGATTACTAACGCTATTGAGAGCAACGGCTTGTTTGAACATGTAAAATTAAACCCTGAGCCTAGTAACGCGCAATTTATGATTTGCGGAAATCCACAAATGGTAAAAGACACCACCGCGCTACTTCTCGATAAAAACTTTACGCGTAACCGCCGCAAAGCACCCGGTAACATCACTGTAGAGCAGTACTGGTAGGCTACAGTGGTGGTATTAACTACCCGATAACGTTAAAATTTGCTATGTTGCACCCTTATACCAATTTTATCAAAAATATGATCATTCTATCGCATTAAATAACTCACTAACTGCGTTAAAAGTTATTCATATAGAACAACTATATGTCACAATTTTCGCCTTGTTATTGTGCTATTTTCTTGACGCTATAATAGATCGCTTATTTAATGTAATTGGTATTACACGTGTTTAGTGTTCATTTTAGGAAAGTTATGAAACCGTTATCTATTATTTTTGCCTCGTTAATTACCACCGTTGCGCTTATTACTTACGCCGCAGAACAAAGCGAGCCTGAGCAAAAAGAGCAGCAAGTTGAAGCTCAAGCAAACGCTGAAAAACCAAAAGTTGAAGATGAGCAATCAGTAACTCAAGTCAAAGCTGACGACAAAGTAAATACGCTTGAATACAAAGCACCTGAGCTTAAAAAGCCAACAATTGATGCGACTAAACCAGACGATTCAAAGGTATTGGGTAACGAGCAGATTAAACCTACTGAAAAGCCGAAAAATAAAATAGAAAAAGCAGTGGCTGTAGCCGAAGCTGAAAAAGCAGTTACGCAAGCAAAAGAAGCGCTGACAGTTAAGCAACAAACTAAAGCTAAGCAATCGCGCGAATCACTTGCGGTAGTAGAGCAGTTAGTTAAAGCGTATAACGCGCGTAACATTGAAGAGTTTCTGCGGGTATATGCCGAAGATGTTGAGTTTTATATTTTCCCTAATGAGCTATTATTTAAAGGTAAAGAAAAACTAATAGAACGTTATGGGCTAATGTTTAAAAAGTTAAAGTGTATTCACTCATCACCAATTAAGCGCATAGTGCACGGCGATATAGTGATTGATCACGAACTATCAGAAACCTGCTCAACTGACGAAAAGGTAGTTGATAAACGTTCAGAACTTATTTCGAGTTACCAAATTAAAGATGGAAAAATAGTACGCGTACTGTTTTTTAGATAAAGGCTTTATATGCAAATAAATGACGACAAAAAAATTCGCTTAATGTATCGCATCGAGCCCGGTTGCCTTGGCCCTAAGGGTGCTGAGCATGTTGAAGATTTTTGTCGTTTTGCAAATAAACATATTAAGTCACCATTTTATGGCCAATTTGTATTTTTACCTCGTTACGATAAAGCCATAGACGAGCGACAATATAGCGTTAACAGCCGTAATTTATCCCTTGTGCAGGCTCGAGCTTACTTAAAGCACTTTGATATTAATATTGAAGAATTTGAAGAACAACTCGACGAGCTCCTCACCAAAGCGATTGATTTATACTTTAAGCGATAGCGTTTAATTGCTGTTGCTTAGGTATTCTTCCCCTCCACAATACGTTTTTATTTATTTTAATTATTATTAAAAGTATAAGTAATTTCTTCCACAAAGATAAAGTAATCAGTAATAACTGAGAAAAACCAGATCGGCCAATATGTATCACTTACTTTAAAAGCGCAGCGCCTCTTAACCTCTTTGTGAATTAATTAGCTCTTTAAAAGCTTTTATTTGCACAATGAGAAGTAAAAGAGGAGTAAATGAGAAAAGCTAAAAACAAAAACCAGTATATTTATGTTTTATCATTACTCTAAAAGCGCAGCGCCTCTTAACCTCTTTGTGAATTAATTAGCTCTTTAAAAGC
The DNA here is from genome assembly GCF_015864705.1 of Pseudoalteromonas sp. NGC95. Classification (NCBI taxonomy): domain Bacteria; kingdom Pseudomonadati; phylum Pseudomonadota; class Gammaproteobacteria; order Alteromonadales; family Pseudoalteromonadaceae; genus Pseudoalteromonas; species Pseudoalteromonas sp. NGC95. The sequence goes on along the minus strand of NZ_JADYWR010000004.1, from coordinate 203,037 downwards.
TTTTATTTGCACAATGAGAAGTAAAAGAGGAGTAAATGAGAAAAGCTAAAAACAAAAACCAGTATATTTATGTTTTATCACTACTCTAAAAGCGCAGCGCCTCCTGACCTCTTTGTGAATTAATTAACTAAATATTTTAAAAGCCCTAAAAACAAAAAAAGCGGTGTTAATTTTAACACCGCTTAATGCGAAATATGTTTAGCTATGTGCTTTAGTAAGCTTGGGTTACAACATAGGTTTTATAACATCAAACACAGCTTCTATATGATCGTCTCTGTCGTTTAGTGCCGCTATGTAACGGTATTTTTTGCCGCCTGCATTTTCGAATATTTCACGGTTTTCACCTTCTAGCTCTTCAAGTGTTTCTAGGCAGTCGGCGCTAAAAGCTGGGCTGATAATGGCTACATCGGTAATACCCTCATCAGGTAGGGCTTCAAGGGTTGCATCGGTGTAAGGCTTTAACCACTCGGCTTTACCAAATCGACTTTGAAAAGTACTAATTACTTTGTCTTTATCAAGGCCTAGTTTTTCTACAACTAAGCGCGTGGTTTGTAAACATAGGCAATGGTACGGATCGCCGCGCTCTAAAAATAGTTTAGGCATACCGTGATACGAAAAAACAATTTTTTGTGGCATACCATTCGCTTCTAAATCCTCACTAATACTATTAGCAAGTGACTCAATATAACGGGTGTTTTTATGATAGCCATTAATAAAGTGCAGCTCTGGCACCCAGCGCCATTTACGCAGTACGCTCGATACAGCATCGAATGTTGAACCCGTGGTTGGGCTAGAATATTGCGGATACATTGGCAATATAATAATACGCGTTAAGCCTTTATCACGAAGCTCCTCAAGGCCGGCCTCTATTGAGGGATTACCATAGCGCATAGCCATTACCACTTCAGTATTGATATAACCTTGTTCTTTTAATAAGGTATTTAGCTTTACGCTTTGTTGGCGAGTAATGTGAGTAAGCGGTGAGCCATTTTCGGTCCATATACTTTCGTATAATTTAGCCGAACGCTTAGGGCGCACACGCAAAATAATGCCATGTAAAATTATCATCCATACTAGGCGTGGTATTTCTACAATGCGTGGATCTGATAAAAACTCACGTAAGTATATACGAAGCGCAGCAGCTGTTGGTGCATCAGGGCTACCTAGGTTAGTAAGTAGTATTCCCGTTTTTTGGTTAAAACGCCCATCATGGGGATTGTCAGTAACCGCAGAAAATCGCGACACAGAGTGCTCCTTCAAGCAAATTCAATAATGTATTTTATGCACATTGTAACGAAAAAAACTGCCGTTTAGATCAATCATTTAGCAGTTTTAACCATAATTCTAAATGGGGCTGGTTTTTTAGATTCTAGTTGCTGCAGTTTTTCTATTGATTTGCGGCTAAATACATGACCTTTAGGCAGCAACATTATACCCGAATGGCTGTGCAGAGCATGGCCGAGTATCATTTGATCTTTAAGCTCATGGGCATTACAAATTAGTACTGATCCTGCTGAACTTTTTTGTTCGTGTAGTTTTGCATGGCTTGCTTCAAGCGCACGAACTATTTTAGGGTGGTAAAACGAACCACTATAAAGTTTTACACTTTCGAGTGCATCCTCATGGCGCTGCTTTTCATCGCTTGCATTGCTCTGCTCAAACGCATCCCAATAGTCGCGCGCTAAACCTAATACCATAGCGCCTATTGGTATGTCGTTTCCAGCAAGGCCTTTGGGCATTCCATTTCCGTTAAAACGTTCAAACTGATAATAAATAGCATCCGACAAATCGTGTAAATGTATTGCTGGCATTAGCATTAATTGTGCAGTACTTGGGTGAGTATAAAAGGTCTTACGTTGTTGCTCATTTAGCCGATTTAGCGGTTTTTTATAAAGTTCAGGATCCATAGCAAGTAAACCTATTTGTGCTAAATAACCCGCCATTGGGGCAAGATCAATGCTTTTTTGCGACAGGTTTAAGTAAAGCGCTATTTGTGTGCAGGTATTTGCAATATTTTGTGCTTTGTTGCCATCAAGATAAGGGTTTGCGTTAACAAAATTATATAGCAGCTCAACGGTCGATTTATGCTCTTGTTTTTCGCGCTCATTGGCGTCTTCAAGCTTTTTTAAAACTTGTTTAATTTGTAAGGTACGTTTTTCTACTCGTTGCTCTAACGTGTTATTTAGCTCAAGTAGTTCTTGGTTTTGTGCCTTAACTTGTGTTTCTAATTTTTTGTTTTGCTTTTTTAGCGCAAATTTTTCTAGGCTATCTTTAATGCTTCGAAGTAATAAGTCGTTTTGCCATGGTTTTTGAATATAACCATTTATTTGCCCTTGGTTAACAGCCGCTAGGGTTGTTTGTATATCGGCGTAACCGGTTAATAAAATGCGTTGAGTGTCGGGTGCCAGCGCACGCGCTTTTTCTAAAAACTCGGCACCGTTCATTACTGGCATCCGCATGTCGCTAATAATTAAACCAAATTCATGGTTTTTAAAAAGTGTTAGTGCGTTTTGCGGATTATCGCAAACAATAACCGTTAAGCCATTTACTTCAAGTAGTCGTGTTAACGTACGTAGTACTATTTCGTCATCATCAATACAAAGTACATCAACCTGATTCATTGGTGTGTTTGGTGTTGCTTGAGTCATTGCGCCGCCTTTAAATTACTTCTGGCTAAATAATAGCTTAAAAAAACATCCGTGACCTGTTTATGCTTACCTTTTATATAGAGTAGGAGTCACCTAATGTGGTTATTATCTATAAGTAGATAAATGCTCACACTAAAGTTGCAAATTTGCATGTAGACGACTAAACGTTAAGTATAAAGTTATCTATATGGATGAAAGGAATGAATGGATCAGATGGTAATTTTGAACGTGCTTTTTTAAACGAACAAAAGCTGCGCTTGGCCGCAGAACAATTACTCAAAGATAAAAGCACCGTTTTAGTTGCCATAAATAATGAATTACAAAAAAAAGTAGCCGATTTAGAACACCAGCAAATGCTGTTTGTGCAAACCGAAAAAATGGCAACCTTAGGAACGCTTTGTGCAGGCGTAGCCCACGAAATAAATACCCCGCTTGCCTATGCAATGAGTAATATAGAAAGCTTACAAAATTCTACCCCTTTGCTTATCACGTTGCTAAAACTTAACGAGCAATACTTAAACAATGAAATTAAAGAGAGCCGTTTTAAACACGAAATCGACATACTCAATTTACAGTATCCGTATGCGTGGCTTTATAACAATTTGCAGGGACAAGTTAACGACAGCGTTGAAGGACTCAAACGAATAAAACAAATTGTGCATGACTTATTAAACTTTGCCCACCCCTCCTCCTCGCAAGATAAGCAACTAACCGATGTAACAACGGGTGCTAATAATGCTTTAAGATTATTAAGTAACAAACTCAAACTATGCGAGATAAAAACGCGGTTTGAACCACTACCACTTATTTGGTGCAATTTATCGTCAATTAATCAAATTTTTGTAAATCTATTAATGAATGCTTGGCAAGCATGCGAGCTTGATTTAGAAAAAGGCTGCATTATTGAGGTGAATATTTTTGAACTAGACACAAATATCTGTATTGAGGTAAAAGATAATGGCTGTGGAATGAGTGAAGACACAATAGTGCATATGTTTGACCCTTTTTATACGACAAAAGAAGTTGGAGAAGGTACCGGTATGGGTATGACACTTGTATACGCTATGGTGAGCGATCATGGCGGAAAAATAGAAGTTAACAGCACATTAGGGACAGGTACGACCATCCGCTGCCTATTACCTTTAAAAGCGTAAACTAACGAACAAAACCACAATGTAAATAAAAAGTTAACAGATCTGTTTTTGAAGTTTAATGCTCTTGTAGCGTGTATTTTAATCGATTAAACGTGGTTTTTTCTTATCTTGAAATTTATTTGCATACTTAGACCAAATATTTAGTTTTTTTCATTTCTTTTTGTTTGCATATGTTGCTAGGATGTTTGCAACAGGTTATGAGCACCATAACCACACACATATTATAAGAACACAAAAAAACAGGGTCGTCACTATGCCAACATACCGTTTAAACACACTTGCTGTAGCCGTTGCTTTCGCGTTTAGCGCACCAAGCATTGTTAACGCAGAAGAAGCACCAGTGCAAGCTGCTAAAAACATTGAGCAAATATCTGTATTAGGATCGCGTGTATCTAACCGTACTTCTACTGAGTCTTCTTCTCCTATTGATTTAATTGACGCAGATGATTTAACCAAAGGTGGCTTTACCGAGCTTGGCCAAAGCCTTCAAGCGACAGCGCCTTCATTTAACTTTTCGCGTACACAAGTATCAGACGGTTCTGATTTATTTAGACCCGCCACACTTCGTGGCTTACAGCCAGATCAAACTCTTGTATTAGTAAATGGTAAACGTCGTCATAACCAATCAATTTTTGGCCTTAACGGTACAGTAGGCGCAGGCGCTGCGGGTACTGATATGAATGCGATTCCGCTAACGGCCCTTAAAGGCGTTGAAGTATTACGCGATGGCGCAGCGGCGCAATATGGCTCTGATGCTATTGCAGGCGTAATTAACTTATCTCTTAATAACTCAACCGGTATTACAACGGGTTTTGTACAATACGGTGGCACAAGTGAAGGTGACGGCGACACTATTTCAGCAGGTTTAAACCGTGGTTTTGATATAGGCAGCGAAGGCGGCTTTATTAACCTATCGCTTGAGTACCGTGATGCCGATGGCACTAACCGCGCCGAGCGTGATACGGGGGGTTCGCTTAATGTTGAACCAGGTACGTTAAGTGAAGATGTACGCTGGGGCCAAGGTAACTCAGAAAGTGAATTTACATCGTTATTTTACAACATGGCATTACCAATGGGCGACGGCGAGCTTTACTCGTTTGGTGGCTACTCAGAGCGCACGGCGCTGGGTAATGGTTTTTACCGTAACTTTAACGAAGCCTCTAAAAACGTAACCCAAGTATATAGCGATGGTTTTTTACCGCGCATATATAACGAAGCACAAGATATTTCAGTCGCGCTTGGTTTTAAAGGCGATATAAATACCGATTGGAATTACGATGTATCGGCCGTTTATGGCGAAAACCAATACGATTTTACATCACGTAATACAATTAACGCTTCTTACGCGGCTGAGTATTTATTTAATAACCCTAGTGCAAGTGATGCCGATATTGCAGCAAACTCAGGCCCTAGTGGCGGTTACTCAGGTGGTTTTAGATTTGATCAAACAACGCTTAACCTTGATGTAAACGGTATTGTAGATATTGGCCGTGGTGAACCTTTATATGTAACAGTAGGCGCTGAATATCGTAAAGAAAACTACGAAATAGTACCTGGCGATGAAGCATCATACGCCTGTGGACTAGCAAATATGGATACCTCGTACCCATCAGTAAACGATCCAGACCAATTTGCACAGTGTGGTTTTCAGGCTTATAACGGCCTACGCCCTGAAGCGGCTAACGACAGCGACCGTAACAGCTACGCAGTTTATGTAGACGTAGAAACAATGATCACCGACGCATGGAACGTAAGTGGTGCGCTACGTTATGAAGATTTCTCAGATGCTGGGGATGATTTAATTGGTAAATTAGCAACACGTTATGAATTTTCAGATGACTTTGCTGTACGTGGTGCGGTATCTACTGGTTTTAGAGCACCATCACTTCAACAAAGTGGTTATACAGCCTTTACAACTAACTTAGGCTCAGACGGTACATTAACGCAGTCGTTCACGGCAAACACCGGTACAGCTTTCCCAAGTGCGTTAGGCGTAGATAGCTTAGAGCTTGAAACATCAACAAACTACAGTGCTGGTTTTGTTTACGATGTAACAAGCGAGCTTTCACTAACGGTTGATTTTTACCGCGTAGAAATTGAAGACCGTATAACGCTTGGCAGCTTACTTACGGCTGACGACGTATCGTTTAGCTCAGAAGCAGTTGCAGCGCTTCAAGCAACAGGAGCAGTGCAAGCTAACTACTTCTCAAACTCGGTTGATTCTACTACGCAAGGTGTTGATATTATTGCATCGTACCGTACTGAAGTTGAAGGCGGTAATTTAGGAGTAACCTTTGCAGGTAACCTAAACGATACTAAAATTGACGGCGTAAATGCTGAAGACGGTATTCCTGAAGCGGTTGCTTTTGATGATTTACAACGTAGCTTTTTTACCGACGGACAACCTAGTGAACGTGCAACGCTTACGTTTGACTACGAGCGCGATGCCTACACATCAACCATCCGCTTTAACTACTTTGGCGAAACAGACGTAAAATACTTTGGTAACGACCATATTTCATTACCAGGTGAGCTTTCGCCAACAGGGTCGTTTAAACCAACAAGTACGGTTGAATCTGCTGTGTTAGTTGACTTAAACGTGAGCTACCAAATTAACGACATGTTTGCGCTTTCGGTAGGTGCCGATAACGTATTTGACGAAACGCCAGACGAGCTAGGCGACGACGAAGTACTTAACTTTATCACCAACGGTGCATTTAAATACCCTGTACGCGCATTGCCATACGGCTTTGACGGCAGAACGTACTATGCAAAAGTAAGCTTTAGTTTTTAATTATCTTATAAAAAAGTAAAGCAAACTAAAGTAATATTAAGCGCAGTTATTAACTGCGCTTTTTTATGCTTTTTTATTATTAAAAAAGTACCTGTTGGGCATTAAAAATACTTGCGCGGTTGAAAATTAAGCCTACAATCGCCATCTCTTAAATAGGCTAATATAAAAGCCTTTTTATTATTTAACTTAAAATAACCATTGGCTGATAGGAAATATATGACTAAAAAATCTAAAGCAAAAACCGCAAGCAACAGCGCGGTAGACACAGGGCGAGGCGTTATAAACCACAATGCACTAGCGGCAATGGTCACCTCTAAATTATTTAAACCACAAGTGGTTAAAGCTAAAAAAGGCAAAGGTTCGTTTAAACGTAGCAACAAGCATTCAGGACAAGAGTCCTATTTAATCGCGGCTTAAATAGCACCGATCAAATAGGGCTTTTGAATATAGTAAGCGAGGTTTTACACCTCGTTTTTACTTTTAAAGCATACAAGCCACGTTACATAAGCGCGAAATAAATTCGCACCTACGGGTTTGGTGTTTGAACGATGTAGGTGAGGTTTTATACCTCGCTTTTACTTTTAGAGCATTTAAGCCATGTTACATGAGCGCGAAATAAACTCGCACCTACGGGTTTGGTGTTTGCACGATGTAGGTGAGGTTTTATACCTCGCTTTCACTTTTAGAGCATTTAAGCCATGTTACATAAGCGCGAAATAAATTCGCACCTACGGGTTTAGTGTTTGCACGATGTAGGTGAGGTTTTATACCTCGCTTTTACTTTTAAAGCATTTAAGCCATGTTACATAAGCGCGAAATAAATTCGCACCTACGGGTTTAGTGTTTGCACGATGTAGGTGAGGTTTTATACCTCGCTTTTACTTTTAAAGTATTAGAGCTAAATTACATAAGCGCGAAGTAAATTCGCGCCTACGGGTTTGGTGTTTGCACAATATAGGTGGGGTTTTATACCTCGCTTTCACTTTTAGAGCATTAAAGCCACGTTACACGAGCGCGAAGTAAATTCGCACCTACGGGTTTAGTGTTTGCACGATGTAGGTGAGGTTTTATACCTCGCTTTCACTTTTAGAGCATTAAAGCCACGTTACACGAGCGCGAAGTAAATTCGCACCTACGGGTTTAGTGTTTGCACGATGTAGGTGAGGTTTTATACCTCGCTTTCACTTTTAGAGCATTAAAGCCATGTTACATGAGCGCGAAATAAATTCGCACCTACGGGTTTGGTGTTTGCACGATGTAGGTGAGGTTTTATACCTCGCTTTCACTTTTAGAGCATTTAAGCCATGTTACATGAGCGCGAAATAAATTCGCACCTACGGGTTTGTAGAGCACGGTGGTTTAAACTGCTGTGCTGAATTTTTAACTGTTTGTGATGGGTTTTCACCAAATAGTTGCGTGTAATCTTTAGCAAATTGTCCCGCATGCCAAAATCCCCAGTTGGCTGCGATTACTGAAATGGGCTTATCTTGGTTTAATTTTTTTAGTTCCCGCCTTACATTATTTAAGCGTGTTAAACGTAAAAACCGCAAAGGGTTAATTCCTAAAATACTCTCAAAGCTATATTGAAGTGTGCGCCTACTTACAAAGGCAAGCTCGCACAGCTCGGTTATGGTTATTGGGTTTTGTGGATTTGTGGCCACGTAATCTTTTACTTTATCTACTACGGCTTTTCGATGTTTATAGCTTGGCGCAATATTTTGTTGTGGATTATCTGCCTGTAATAAGTGTAGTGCCAACATGTTTAGCATATCTTGTTGCGATTCGGTTTTAAGTCCAAAGCCCTTGCCTACAACCATGCTATTAATTATTTGCCTTGCCGTTTGTAATGATGAGTTGCTTACCGATAAGCGAGCTGATTGGGCAGATGACAGGTTTTTCAATGTTACGCCTTGTAGCTGCGCCATATATTCAATTGAATTCCAATCGATTACCAAACCATAAATATTAAATTGCTCAGGGGTTATCAGCTCAAAGTCATTATCACTTGTACGGCACATAAATTGATTACTTGCCACACTTAGACCATTAATCTTACTTTGCTGCGACTGACAAGGAATGCCAAGCCAAACAGAATTGGGGGCGATGTTACATTGCTGACGAAGCGCTCGCTCGGTGTATTCTTTAAACACATGAATATTGGCGTAATCTGTTTCTTCAATAAAACCATAAAAGCTGCCGTCGCTCATTTGATCGTATTTTTGCTGCCATTGAGTAAGGCTATGCGCTTGCTCGTCTATATCGTGTGTTTGCACCTTGCTCTTTAGTGGTGCGTTGTAGCTACTTTGCTGCGCCATATAGGGGATGCTCTTTTTCGTTACACTTTTATTATGGTTAAGTTAACACCGCTTTGCGTGTGTAACCAATTGAATTGGATTAATAAATAATCTTTTGCCGAAATTCGATAGTTACTTGGTACAAAATAAGCTGTCTTGTAACTATTGAAAATTGATTTATAGCTAAAGATGCAGCAAAACCTATACCAAGGTTTATCATATTAGTTATGTGGAGTAAATCATGGGGCAAGCGTACAGTTACACTTTAGGTACACACACTTATAAATTCAAGAACTTAGCCCAGTTAATGGCTAAAGCAACGCCGCAACGTTCGGGTGATCGCTTAGCGGGTGTCATTGCACAATCAGCACAAGAACGTGCTGTGGCTCAAATGACATTGGCCGATGTACCTCTTAAAACATTTTTAAATGAGGTACTTATTCCCTACGAAGATGACGAAATTACACGCTTAATTATTGACGAGCACGATGCCAATGCCTTTATGGCTATTGCACATTTAACCGTAGGCGATTTTCGTAATTGGCTTTTAAGCGACTTTGCAACACCCGCTATACTTGCAAGTATAAGGCAAGGTATTACGCCCGAAATGGCTGCTGCTGTTAGCAAAATAATGCGCAATCAAGATCTCATATTAATTGCTAAAAAGTGCCATGTTACAAGTGCTTTTAGAAACACTATTGGCCTCCCTGGGCATTTATCTACACGTTTACAACCCAATCATCCAACTGACGATATTAACGGTATTGCTGCATGCATGCTTGATGGGCTGCTATACGGTAATGGCGATGCCGTAATAGGTATAAACCCAGCAACCGACAACGTTGCCCAGGCCATTAAATTAATGACATTAATGGATGATGTTATTCAAAAATACGCCATACCGACGCAAAGCTGTGTGCTTACCCATGTTACTAACACTATTGAATGTATAGAAGCTGGCGCACCGGTTGATTTGGTATTTCAGTCGATTGGCGGCACGGAGGCTACTAACTCAAGTTTTGGTTTTAATTTAAATACCTTAGCTGAAGCGCAAGATGCCGCTTTGAGTTTAAAGCGCGGCACTGTTGGCAATAATGTGATGTATTTTGAAACTGGGCAAGGCAGTTCGCTTTCAGCAAATGCGCATCATGGGCTTGATCAGCAAACGTGTGAAGCTCGCGCTTATGCAGTTGCTCGTAAGTTTGATCCGTTACTGGTTAATACCGTGGTGGGATTTATTGGCCCTGAATATTTGTTTGATGGTAAAGAAATTACCCGAGCAGGACTTGAGGATCACTTTTGCGCTAAGTTACTAGGCATACCGATGGGGTGCGACGTGTGTTACACCAATCATGCAGAGGCCGATCAAAACGATATGGATAATTTGCTAACGCTATTAGGTGTTGCAGGTTGCTCGTTTGTAATGGGAATACCTGGCTCTGACGATATTATGCTTAACTACCAAACTACGTCGTTTCATGATGCATTATATGTGCGTCGAGTTCTTGGCTCTAGACCCGCCCCTGAGTTTGAAGCATGGCTAAGCAAAATGAAAATTATGCAAAGCACTACCGACATCACACTTTCAGATACCTTGCCTCCCGCTTTTGCTAAACCTCTGGGTGCAATTGCTGGAGGTGGCTCATGAAATCACGTTCAAAACCGACCACTCCATTAGATAACTCAGTAAATGAGCATAAAAATAACGGTAATGTAGTGCACAACCCTTGGAGTGATTTACGCCGCTTTACCGACGCCCGTATTGGGCTTGGTCGCGCCGGTATAAGTTTGCCAACCTCAGAAATGCTGGCTTTTCAGCTATCTCATGCACAAGCGCGTGATGCGGTGAGTTTTCCGCTTGATATTAACGCAATGACTGAGCAACTAGGCAATATTAGTGCTCTAAAAGAGGTTGCCCCTCCCCTGCATTTACACAGCCAAGCCGTTGACAGGGTTACTTACCTTCAGCGACCCGATTTAGGCCGTAAACTTGATGAAAATGGTAGGCAAGTACTTCTCAGCTATATGAATAAACAAAAGCACACTGCGCAGGCTAAATACGATTTAGCGATTGTAGTGGTTGATGGACTTTCGTCGTTGGCGGTACAAAAAAATGCATACCCATTTATAACAGAGCTATTAACGCACCTTACAACAGACAAGCAATTTAAAATTGCTCCCATTACTTTGGTTGAGCAAGGGCGAGTAGCGATTGGCGACGATATAGGTGAGTTGCTAAATGCGCAGGTGGTTATGGTGTTAATAGGAGAGCGCCCAGGACTTAGTTCGCCAGATAGCCTTGGCTTGTATTTAACATGGGAGCCCAAAACAGGACTTAACGATGCATGTCGTAATTGCATATCGAATATTCGCCCTGCAGGCCTACCTTATACAGAAGCGGCGAGACGCGCACTGTACTTATTACGTGAAGCTAAAAAACTGAAACTAACTGGGGTTAATTTAAAAGACCGCACACAAGATGATGTAATTGAGCATCAGGTTTCAACCACTAACTTTTTAATTGCTGAGTAATTTTAATTAAAAACACATGAAATAAAAAAATAAAAACTAAACATCAACGGAGAAAGGTTATGTCTACTAATAATAATACAGAGTACCTTGCTAAAAGACAGTTAAAACGTGGTACTGCGGGGTGGTTATTGCTCGCAGGTTTGGGTGTGTCGTATGTAATATCGGGTGACTTTGCAGGCTGGAACTTTGGTATCGCCGAAGCCGGTTGGGGTGGTTTTGCCATTGCTGCAGTATTAATGGCAGTTATGTATTTAGCGCTTGTACTATCACTTGCTGAAATGTCAGCTGCAATACCTGCTGCAGGCGGTGGTTATAGTTTTGCGCGTCAAGCTATGGGGCCAGCGGGAGGCTATTTAACCGGGCTTGCCGTATTAATTGAATATGCCTTAGCACCCGCTGCTATTGTTATTTTTATTGGCTCGGCAGTTGAAGCCCTCACCGGGTTTAATGGCCCATGGGTATATGCATTATTTTACTTACTATTTGTGGGAATTCATTTAGCGGGCGTAGGAGAAGCGCTTAAAGTAATGATGGTAATAAGTGGTTTAGCGGTATTAGCTATTATTGCAACGGCTTTTGTTTTAATCACAAATTTTGATGCATCGCGCTTATTTGACGTCCCCGTAACAAATGCAGTGGGAGCCAGTGAGTTTTTACCTTTAGGTTGGTACGGGGTTTGGGCTGCATTACCGTTTGCCATGTGGTTATTTTTAGCGGTTGAAGGTGTACCGCTTGCTGCAGAAGAAGCAAAAGATCCCGCTAAAGATGTGCCAAAAGGCATTATTGGTGCAATGATCTTTTTGTTATTTACTGCTTTTTTAGTTGTTGTTTTAGTACCTGGTGCTGGCGGTGCTGCTGCAATGGCGGCAAGTGCAGTGCCTTTAGTCGATGCATTAAATGCATCGGGTAGTGAGGGCTTAGCAACCGTTGTAAATATATTAGGGCTTGCGGGTTTAGTTGCTTCGTTTTTCTCTATTATTTATGGTTATAGTCGCTTAGTGTTTGCTTTATCTAGAGCCGGTTATTTACCACGTTCGTTGTCGATTACGACTAATCGCAAAGTGCCAGCACGTGCGTTGATTGTACCGGCAGTATTTGGCTTTTTAGTATCACTCAGTGGTGAAGGTGACTTAATACTTGCAATGGCAGTAGTAGGTGCAACGCTCTCGTATGCATTAATGGCGCTGAGCCATATTTTACTTCGCGTTAAACAACCTGATTTACCTCGCCCGTACAAAACTCCAGGTGGCGTAGTTACGTCAAGTATTGCTTTAGTACTGTCGGTTATAGCATTAACGGGTGTGTATGCATTTGACCCTCGTGCATTTTTATACACTATGGTGCTGTTTATTGTAGGCGCCGCATATTACTTTGGCTATAGCTCAAAACACTTAGTTGCTAAAAGCGCTGATGAAGAGTTTGCAATGTTGGCAAATGCAGAATCTGATTTAGAAATGGCTAAATAGGTATTAATAGTTATTAAATATAAGTGAGGCTCCCCCCTCACTTATATTTTTATACGTACAATACGATGTAAAAATGGTGCCTGCATGTAGGCATCAAGTCCCTTCTCTACTTTATTAATACCGTTTGAAACTAAAACTTTATGTTGCCGCGTAGCGCTTTGTTTTGGCCGTGTTTAGTTTTTTTGTCCATACGCTTTCGCTGTGAATTACGGCTGGGCTTGGTGGCACGACGCGCTTTATTAACAACGGTAGCACTAAGTATTAAATCTTTTAAGCGCTTAAGGGCATCTTCTCGGTTTAGCTCTTGAGTACGATGGCTTTGCGCTTTAATTATTAAAACGCCTTCTTTGGTAATTCTTGTATCATTTAAGGCTAGCAAACGCTCTTTATAAAAATCAGGTAATTTAGAGCGGTTAATATCAAAGCGTAAATGAATTGCACTTGCGACTTTGTTAACATTTTGACCACCGGCACCTTGCGAACGAATAGCCGTTAGCTCTAGTTCCCATTCATCGATAGTGACAGTATTTGAAATTGTTAACATTGTGTTCAGCTCTATTTGTCAAAAATGTATTATATCATCAGTACATTAGCTTGTGGTGAATGAACTAAATTCTTAGAACTTAAATAAATTCTCATAAATTGTACTATAAAATCAGCCAATATATTATTTTGTGTTGGCAAGTGTTGCTTATTAGTTTCTAATTGGCACAACTTTAATACTAGGAAATGCTCAATGAAAAAAATACTTGTATCACTTAGCTTATTAGCAATGAGTTTCTCAAGCCTTGCAGTAGATATTAACGAAGGTCAACTTCAAAGCTATATGAAAGCACTGCCAGCTGTAACGAGCTGGGCAAGCAGCCAAGAGTCTTTAAAAGACTTAGACTTAGCAAGTATGTTAGGTGGTTCTGCAGATCAAAGTGTTGACGAACAAAGCTCTTTAGCTAATAGCGCACTAAGCATGATTAAAGAGCAAGACCTATACAAAAGCTTCGCGGGTGTTACAGGGCGCTACGGCTTTACACCAGAGCAACTAGTAACTGTAGGTTCTGAAGTATCAATGGCTTATATCGAAAACCTTAAATCGGGTTTATCTGCTGATAATCAAGAAACAGCGAATAAAGTAATGGGCGGTTTTCAAAGCATGAAAAGTGCTAAAGATAAAGGCGCTAGTTCGTTAATGGGTTCGTTTGGTAAATCGTCAAGCGCAGCTGAGGAGTCTACAGAGTCTTTAGTAAGCGAAAGTAACCTTGAACTTGTGAGCGAATATATGCCACAACTACAAAAGCTTTTTGCACTTCTATAAGTTTTATTGTTCTATAAAAAGGTGGCTTTGCCGCCTTTTTTAATGCCTAATTTTTATATGACTTAGATAAATTACAATATTTTATAAGTAATACTGACCGGGACTATATGCAAAAACGGGGGAGTAAATTATTACTCCCCCGTTTTTATTTAGCGTACAGATTATTTAAGATCGAATCTGTCTGCGTTCATTACTTTTACCCATGCGTTTACAAAGTCATGTACAAAGCGCTCTTTGTTGTCGTCTTGTGCATAAAACTCAGCAAGTGCGCGCAATATAGAGTTTGATCCAAATACTAAATCAACGCGTGTTGCAGTCCATTTAGTAGTGCCACTTTTACGGTCTACTATATTGTATAAACCTTTTTGAGTTGGCTCCCAACGGTTTGACATGTCAGTTAAGTTTACAAAGAAGTCGTTGGTTAATGAGCCTACGCTATTTGTAAATACGCCGTGTTCGCTGCCAGCAAAGTTAGTACCTAGTACTCGCATCCCACCAATAAGTACCGACATTTCTGGTGCACTTAATCCCATTAGTTGGCTGCGCTCTAGTAATAACTCCTCCGCTGACACTGCGTAATCTTTTTTCAGCCAGTTTCTAAAACCATCGTGGATTGGTTCTAGTACATCAAACGATTCTGCATCAGTCATTTCATCTGTTGCATCTCCACGTCCTGGAGCAAACGGCACGTTTACATCAACACCGGCTTGTTTTGCTGCTTGTTCTACGGCTGCTGTACCACCTAAAACAATTAAGTCGGCGATGCTAACAGGTTTACTCAAGCCAGCCTGCACTTTTTCAAGCGCACTAAGTACTGATGCTAAACGTTCTGGCTCATTACCTTGCCAATCTTTTTGCGGTGCTAAACGAATGCGTGCACCATTTGCGCCGCCACGTTTATCAGAACCACGATAAGTACGTGCGCTATCCCAAGCTGTATTTATTAAATCAGCGGCACTAACACCACAATTTAATAATGTCGTTTTTAAATTGCTAATTTCGTCGTCTGTTAATGTGTAATCAACGGTTGGAATTGGATCTTGCCAAATTAAGTCTTCGCTTGGTACGTCAGCACCTAAGTAACATGATTTAGGGCCTAAATCGCGGTGAGTTAGTTTAAACCAGGCACGTGCAAACACGTCTGAAAAGTAGTCAAAGTCGTTATAAAAACGCTCAATAATTTTACGGTACGTTGGGTCCACTTTCATGGCCATATCAGCATCTGTCATCATTGGGTTTAAACGAATTGATGAATCTTCTACATCGACAGGTTTGTCTTCTTCTTTAATATTAATAGGCTCCCACTGATGAGCGCCTGCTGGGCTTTTAGTGAGTTCCCATTCGTAGGTTAATAAAAGCTTACAGTATTCGTTGTCCCATTGTGTTGGGTGCGTAGTCCATGCGCCCTCTACACCTGATGTAACTGTATCGCGGCCAATCCCACGTGTTGTAGTGTTATTCCAACCAAGGCCTTGCTCGTGTACGTCAGCTGCTTCTGGTTCTGGTCCTAAGTTTTCTGCTTTGCCATTACCGTGCGCTTTACCTACTGTGTGCCCGCCTACCGTTAATGCAGCGGTTTCTTCGTCATCCATTGCCATACGTGCAAAAGTTTCGCGAATTTGGGCCGCTGTTTTAAGCGGATCAGGAATACCATTTACACCTTCAGGGTTTACATAAATTAAGCCCATTTGTACTGCGGCTAATGGATTTTCCATGGTATCTGGTTTGTCTACACTTTCGTAACGACCGTCACTTGGCGCTAACCATTCTTTTTCAGCTCCCCAGTAAACGTCTTTTTCAGGGTGCCAAATATCTTCTCGGCCGCCGGCAAAACCAAAGGTTTTTAAACCCATTGATTCGTATGCCATGTTGCCCGCTAAAATAATTAAGTCGGCCCATGAAAGCTTGTTACCGTATTTTTTCTTTATTGGCCAAAGTAAACGACGCGCTTTGTCGAGGTTACCGTTGTCTGGCCATGAATTTAGTGGCGCAAAACGTTGATTACCTGTACCACCGCCCCCTCTACCATCGGCTAAACGGTATGAACCCGCTGAGTGCCATGCTAAACGAATCATTAAACCGCCGTAATGTCCCCAATCGGCTGGCCACCAATCTTGGCTATCGGTCATTAAGCTTTTTACGTCTGTTTTTAGCGCGTCAAGATCGATTGATTTAAATGCTTCAGCGTAATTAAAGTCGCTATTGTATGGATTTGATTTGGTGTCGTGCTGATGAAGAATGTCTAAGTTTAGGGCATTTGGCCACCAATCAGTATTGGGATTAGACGTTTTAGTATTACTGCCGTGCATGACCGGACATTGGCCTGCTTTAGGGTTGCTCATTCTGGAATCCTTATAATAGAAAAGTAAAATACTTAATCAATCAGTATTGTTGTTTATGTATTTATAACTTTTTAAAAAGTAACGGTTATTTTTATTTAATCGGCTTACTTATTATTTAGTGTGCCTGCCTAAACACTTACGTATCCTTAATATAGGCGCATAAATTATGCTACGCCAGCCTCAACATACTATTTAAAACGATTGCTCCAATTTATATTTTTGATTGGCCTTTTGCTAATGATGTATTTAACAATAGCTTTGTAATTACGTTCAAAATAATAGTAAAAATAAACCTGATGACGCTCGTGTAAAGTATTACGTAAGATAAAAAAAACAAATTAGTGAATTAACCTTAACCTTTTTACTAGACCTGTGATCGAATTGAAAAATTTCGGCGTAATGGTATGTGAAGGGTTTGAAAGTGGCTTTAATTTATTTGAAGCGCACATTGGAATACCCCCCTTCACCATGAAATTGTAGTTATATAGTTATAATTATAAAGGTGCATTACTTAAGCCCAATGCACCTTTACTTTATAAACCGAATACTTTGAGTATTCTTATATTTTTAACTAATTGAATTGAATTAAGTATTTGTTCATAAAGATTCAGTTAGTATGAAGTTGTTCTCCTGTGAATCCCTACGACATATTGTTGTTTTAAGCAGTTTTTGCCAGCTCATATTGAGCTGGTTTTTTTTGCCTATTTTTTCTTAAAACCACCTAAGTATTAGCAAAATGCTCATGCTTTACCCTATTATTGCTAAGCTCACTGGGCTAAAAAATTCTTACAACTATTGATCCTATCTAAATTAGGTCAATTTTAATCCTGAAAAGTCAACGCGCCCTAGTGCCATTCAGCCCTGCATGTTAAAGTTATTACAGTAATTAATTTAATTAGGCGTACCGATGCGTTATTACCTATCTACACTTTTTGTTTGTTTAACTTTTTTTTCGGGCATAGTAAATTCTGCTGAACAAAAACCAGCAGCCCCTACAGCACAACAAGAGCAACAAGCCCTCAAACAACTTAAAGAGTCTATGTTTAAACCGCTAATGGAGCGCTACATACTCGACGAGCTAAAAGCCGTAAGGCAAGATCAACAAAAACTCCGTGAGGATGTAACTAAGCAAGTTACTCATGCACAGCTTGATACTGCAGATCGCGCATTAACATACACTACCGATACTATTAATAATGTATTTTTTATAATTACCGCTACGGCTTCTATTTTGGTTTTAGTGGGCTGGAACTCACTACGCGATGTTAAAAACAAAGTAGAAGATATTGTAAATACACGTGTAAGTGTAATTACTGACGAGTATGAAGACCGATTAAAAATTCTTGAAGAAAAACTACGCGTACGCTCAGAAGAAATACTCAGTAACCAAGAGCGCATATCGGTTACCAACGAGGTTCATTCGTTATGGATGCGTGCCAATTTAGAAAGTGATTTTGCTAATAAAATTGAAATATTTGATGAGATTTTAAAACGTAAACCAGAGGATGTTGAAGCCATTGCTTATAAGGCCGATGCGTTATTAGAAATAAATGAAACAGCACAAGCCATTGAGTTGTGTAATCAAGCCATTGATATAGATAGTGTCTATGGTTATGCCTATTGGCAACGAGCATGTGCTTATGCGCTAACACATAAGCATGCTGATGCATTAGCCGACATTAAAATGGCACTTGAATACTCTCCAAATTTACGTAATGAGCTATTACATGAGAGCGCATTTGCAAGCTTACATGACAACGACAGCTTTAATACTATAGTAGCTGGTGAAGTTGTTTAAGCACTCAGTATTTGGCCTGTATGATTAGGCGCAACATCATAAAAAAGGGCCTTGGCCCTTTTTTTGTTTTTAAAGGTTATGTTTGTTGTGTAATTAGAAGCTTTACTGCGCTCTACAAACTCTGCTCTACCGTAGAGTTAAGACCTAAAGTGATTAATTCACAAAGAGGTTTAGAGACGCTGCGCTTTTAGAGAAGAGCTTAGAAGTTAAAATAATCAGAAGTTGTGCTTCTAACATGAGCAACAAGTCATACTCTGAACTTGGTATAAACACTTCTATTCGCGCAGGTTACAAGCTTTAAAGCAACGCTTGTACTTTTATAATGCCGAGTCAGCATTGGTTTTGCTCTTCTCATTTGCTCCTCCTTTTCTTCTCTACGTGCATATTTTTTTTAGGGCTGTTATACACAAATAGGTTTAGAGATGCTGCGCTTTTAGAGTAGTTAGCTTAAGTAATTAGAAGCTGTGCTTCTCGCGCGAGCAAGCTCTGCGCCTACAACACAGCAAATCACGTCAAAATCCGATGCAATATTGTATGGTGGCTTATTTTCTTCAGGCATAAAAAAAGCCGCATAAAATGCGGCTTTGGAGGTTTAGTCTCACTTCACTTTGGGCGTGTCTCCAAAACTTAGTGAATACGTTACCAAGGAACTGTTATGTATTATTTAAGCTATTGACTCTAATGCAATTTTAACCATTTCGTTAAACGTGCTTTGACGCTCATCAGCAGGTGTTGCTTCGCCAGTGATTACGTGGTCACTTACTGTAAATAATGCCATTGCGTTTGCGCCGTATTCAGCTGCAACGCCGTATAAACCTGCTGTTTCCATATCTACTGCTAGCATGCCTAACTTGTCTAAGTCTTTATAGAACGAGTCATCTGCTTGATAGAATGTGTCTGTCGTAAATACGTTACCTACTTTTGCTTTAATTCCTAGCTCTTTAGCAGCGTTTACGCCGTTTAAAAGTAGGTCAAAGTTAGCAATAGCAGCAAAATCGTAGCCACGTACGCGTGCACGGTTTACGTTTGAATCTGTGCTTGCACCTTGTGCAAAAATTACGTCACGAATTTTGATATCTGTGCCAATACCGCCACACGTACCAATACGTATAATATTTTTAACGCCAAAGCTTACAATTAGCTCACGTGCATAAATAGACATTGATGGAATGCCCATGCCTGAACCCATGATACTTACTGGCTTACCTTTGTAAGTACCAGTGAAACCGTACATGTTACGAACGCCTGTAACTTGTACTGCATCATCTAAAAAGTTTTCAGCAATATATTGCGCACGTAGCGGATCGCCTGGCAT
This sequence comes from Pseudoalteromonas sp. NGC95, assembly GCF_015864705.1. Taxonomy (NCBI): domain Bacteria; kingdom Pseudomonadati; phylum Pseudomonadota; class Gammaproteobacteria; order Alteromonadales; family Pseudoalteromonadaceae; genus Pseudoalteromonas; species Pseudoalteromonas sp. NGC95. The sequence continues at coordinate 183,385 of NZ_JADYWR010000004.1, read as the reverse complement.
TAATACTGTTTCGGCGAAATCACCAACGTTTGCACTGATATGCGGAGTACTCATTAATTGTTTTCCTTTTTATTTGGCGTTTTTAGCTCATTTAAAAAGCTGTCGCCGTAATCAAGCGCAGATAAGCTAAACCACTGTGCCAGTGTTTGACCTATATCTGCAAAGCTGTTGCGTTCACCTAATGGTGTGTTACTCATACCTGGCTGGTATGCAATAACAGGTACGTATTCACGAGTGTGCTCAGAACCTGGAAAGGTTGGGTCACAGCCATGATCTGCAGTGATCATTAATACGTCATCTGCTTTTAACTGATTTAGTATAGTTGGTAAATAGTCATCAAATTCTTTTAATGCTTTTGCGTATCCTACTGGATTACGACGATGACCAAATTTTTCATCAAAATCAACTAGGTTAGTAAAGATTAAGCTACGATCTGGCGCGCTTTCCATTACTTCGCTGGTTTTTTCTAGCAAGTTCATAAGCCCAGGTGCTTTATGCTTTTGGGTTATGCCCTGATGCGCGTAAATATCTGAAATTTTACCAATACTAATTACTTCGCCGCCGTCTTTTGCTAGTACATCTAGCAATGTTGGTGCTGGCGGAAGTACTGAATAGTCACGACGATTACCCGTTCGGGCAAAGTCTTGGCTATTTGAACCCAAAAATGGCCGCGCAATCACTCGTCCTATATTCATTTCATCAAGTAGCGCCCGTGCGATTTCGCAAACTTGATAAAGCTTCTCTAGGCCGAATGACTCTTCATGCGCGGCTATTTGAAACACGCTATCAGCTGAGGTGTAACAGATTGGTTTACCTGTTTTTACATGCTCTTCACCTAGCTGTTCTAAAATGGTAGTTCCTGATGCATGGCAATTGCCTAAAATGCCTGGAATACCTGTACGAGCAATAAACTCGTCTATAAATTCTTGTGGGAAACTTGGCTGTGTTTTTGGGAAATATCCCCAATCAAATAACACAGGTACGCCTGCCATTTCCCAATGACCTGATGGCGTGTCTTTTCCGCTAGAGATTTCTTTAGCGTAACCCCATGCACCTTGAGGAGCTTGGCGGTCTGAAATTAAACACGGTTCGCCACCGGCAGCTTCGCATGCATCCACTAACCCAAGTTTTGATAGGTTAGGAAGTGACAATGCACTGCCTGTTTCGTCGTAATATGCTTTTAGTAAGTGAGCGAATGTATTAGCCCCAAGATCGCCGAATTTATCTGCATCTGGTGCTGCACCGATTCCTAGGCTATCTGCCATTAAAATAATTGCTCTTGCCATTTTGACCTCACTTTGATTCTAGGTGGTTACTTTATCCGCTGATCGAATTTTCCGTACAGGACAAAAGTCCTGTTTCATAAAACCTAAACATTATAAATTTGCACCCTTGAGCGAAGCAAAAGAGATTAATCGTGTCTTTTTTGCTATTGTGATCTACCAACAATATATCTTTCTGTGTGGATGAGAACTTTAGTGACACGAACTACTATTATAGCCATTGCAGGCGCATCAGCGTCGGGCAAATCTCTTTTTAGCCAAACAATTTACAATGAATTGGTTAATGAGCTTGAACCAGGCGCTATCGCCATTATTGAAGAAGATGCTTATTACAAGGATCAGTCGCATTTGCCGATGGCTCATCGTACGCAAACAAATTACGACCATCCAGATGCATTTGAACACGCATTAATGCTTGAGCATTTAACGCAACTTCGTTGTGGTAACTCAGTAGAAGTACCAACGTATGATTATGCACAGCACACGCGTAGCGCAACCACACGCCGAGTGCCAGCTGCTAAAATACTGATTGTTGAAGGTATTTTACTATTGAGTGATAAAGCGCTTAATAAAGAATTTGATATTAAGGTGTTTATAGACACACCTTTAGATATTTGTTTAATGCGTCGTATGCAACGTGATATGGAGCAACGAGGCAGAACATTACAATCTGTTGTTGAGCAATATCAGGCAACTGTTAGACCGATGTTTTATCAATTCATTGAGCCTTCTAAGCATAATGCTGATTTAGTTGTGACTCGAGGCGGCATGAACCGCGTTGCGATTGATATAATAAAAAGTAAAATTAAATATTTACTACAAGAATAACAACGGGAAACATTTGTATGACAACATTTATGAGCTTAGTAGGCATGTGTGTGCTACTAAGCATTGCCTTTGCTGCGTCAACTAATCGCAAGGCAATTAATTTAAGAACCGTTGGTATAGCATTTGCGATGCAAATTGTTATAGGCGGTTTTGTTCTGTTTTTCGAAGCAGGAAAAAATGTGTTAACTAGCATGTCATCAGCCGTCTCATCGGTTATTGGTTATGCTAATGATGGTATTGGGTTTTTATTTGGTCCACTCGCCTCACAAGACACATTAGGTTTTATTTTTGCAATTCAAGTTTTGCCAGTTATCGTGTTTTTCTCAGCGCTTGTTGCTGTGTTATATCACCTTGGCATTATGGATTGGATAATTAGGATTTTAGGCGGCGGTTTACAAAAATTATTGAAGACCTCGCGCACAGAATCGCTTTCAGCAACTGCAAATATTTTTGTAGGCCAAACTGAAGCACCGTTAATAGTTAAGCCATTTATAGCAACGATGACAAAATCGGAATTGTTTGCAGTAATGGTCGGTGGCTTAGCCACTGTAGCAGGCTCTGTAATGGCCGGTTACGTAATTATTGGCGTAGATCTTAAGTATCTTATTGCTGCGAGCTTTATGGCTGCACCAGGTGGTTTCTTAATGGCCAAAATGATTGTGCCAGAAACTGAAACGCCTAGAGATAACTTAGCTGATTTAGATTTAGATGACGAAGATAAACCTGTAAATGTAATTGATGCAGCTGCATCAGGTGCTGCAAACGGTATGCATTTAGCACTTAATGTAGGTGCAATGTTACTTGCTTTTGTAGCGCTAATTGCACTATTAAACGGTTTATTAGGCGGTATTGGTGGGTGGTTTGATTACCCAACATTAACGCTTCAAGAAATATTAGGTTATGTATTTGCTCCAGTTGCATGGTTACTAGGTGTGCCATGGGATGAAGCGATTATAGCCGGCAGCTTTATTGGTCAAAAGATAGTAGTAAACGAGTTTGTTGCTTACTTAGACTTTATAAATTATCGCGATACGTTAAGTGCGCACACACAAGCAATCGTTACTTTTGCTTTATGTGGGTTTGCTAACTTATCATCGATAGCCATTTTACTAGGTGGGTTAGGCGGTATGGCGCCTAGTCGGCGGAAGGATATCGCACGCTTAGGGCTCAGAGCAGTGTTAGCAGGATCTATGGCTAACCTTATGAGCGCAGCAATTGCTGGGTTTTTCCTCTCGCTAGCTTAGAAACTTATTGAGATGAACACCGGTGTTGCAAAACAAGAGGATAGCGCTTTAAGGGGTTAAAGCTCTATCTGACTTGAACGATACTTCACCAAGGGCCGCAAGGCCCTTTTATCGTTTTAGGCCTTAATTTTTAGCCTCAACTACTTCAAACCTCAAGCCACTTATCTATCTAGCCCCTTTATAGTTATACATAACTCAAATAAACCAATATCTTAGTAACAAGTTCACATAAATAATTTTTGTGTTTTTCATATTTTCAGCCACACTTATTATTACTTAAGCTAACCGAATGACGATTCGCTATTGTGAAATATATTCTTTATTCTCTTTTTTTAATTTGCTCTGTGTATGTTCAAGCAAAGGAAGCCCTGCTTGTTGTTACAGAGTTAGCACCACCAAACCAAGTATTGATTAATGGCGAGGTAGCAGGTGAAGGTACTCAGTTTATTAGAGATATATTTGCTGAGGCTGATCTCACACCTAACATTCAAATGTATCCTTGGGCACGTGCTTATAAAATTGCAGATGAGTTAAAAAACACCTTTATATACAGCCTTGCACGCACTGTAGAGCGAGAAAATAAATTTTATTGGATTGGACCAGTTGGACGATTTGAGCTGGGCTTTATCGGCCTATCAGAGCGAAATGATCTTATTATAAATAATACTGAACAAGCAAAAGTGTATAAAATTGCAATGCAACGCAATGACTTTTCAACACAAACCCTCACGAAACTTGGATTTGAAGTTGTTTTAACCTCTGATATTCAAAAATCATACTCTTTACTATTAGCTAAAAAAGTAGATTTAATTGTAGACGATCCTTTATTCATGCAGCAGATGAGTGATTATCTAAAGCTCAAACCAGCACACTTAAAGTTTATTTATAAAATAGATGAGCTAACAATTGATGCTTATTTAGCTGCAAATAAAAAAACAGATATGCATTTAATAGAAGCACTGCAAGCTGCATTTTTAAAAATAAAGCAAAATAAAGGGCTTCCTTACGAAAGATAAATCATTGAAGATAAGTATGCTTATGGGCGACAAAATCATCTTTCATTTTTAACTTTTTATATTCTTTGTTAAATTACTTTATAACACGCACAACTACTTACTTATTAAATGCGATGCAATTGCTAGCAAGCGCACAAAGATGTAATTTTTGCAGCCTTTCAGCATCTTCCCCACTTTATAGTCAAAGGTTCAAACTGATGCATTATTGTCATTATGAGCCCAAAATTAGATCTATTTTCTTTTTAAAAACAAATCCATATATTGTTTTTGCCTCCAAACATTAGTAAGTTTTCGCCCGCTTTAAAACCAATTTTATATACGCCTAGAGCTGAATTGTTTTTTCGGCGTAAAATTTAGACCGCATACTTAATGGAATTGGTATAACTTACTTATCAGCTTTGAGCTTATAAAAGAAAGTTTGACTCGCGCCAGCGGCCCAGCCTAATAAAATGGTGGGTCACGTTCGATGTTTTTAATTATTGAAACAATGCCAAAGTAAGGGGCTTTTAAACTAAGTTATAAGCACGCTTCCAAGGAAGCAATTTAAACTCGCAGGTTATATCAATAGCTGTGCAAATATCTTTTACAATATCGAGAGTACTACTAACAAGCTGGTCTTTGTCGTTTTGAATTTGTTGTTTTGAAATTATAAGGGAGAAATGTTCGGTATAAATTACAAGCTTAAACTCACTTGCATTAGCACAATGGCTTAGAAGAATAGAAAAACGAATATTAGGAGGGGCTAAATAATAGCAATATCATTTAGTTAATTTACAGGGATAATGGGCGTTGCTTAGTTTGAGTCAAATTTCAGACACAAAAAAAGCGCCTTAAGCGCTTTTTTTCATTTTACTTAAAAAGTAAAATTATACAGCTGTGATGTTATCAGCTTGTGGACCTTTTTGACCTTGTGAAAGAGTAAACTCTACACGTTGGCCTTCAGCTAAAGTTTTGAAACCTTCGCTTTTGATTGCTGAGAAATGTGCGAAAACGTCTGGGCCATTTTCTTGCTCGATGAAACCAAAACCTTTAGACTCGTTAAACCACTTAACTGTACCTGATACGATGTTAGACATTGTAATATCCTGAAATAAAAATAAAAATATGCTCATAAGAGCGGGTGTAGCAAAAAATGAGATGGTACTTTAAAAACTTCAGGACGGTACTACAAGTATTACTTATATCGAAATGGAGATTTATAGCTTACATGCTTTCTTTCTAGCTGCGGCCCACTATATAGAGTTTAAATAATATGTCAAGTACCTATCTATAATCAGAATAATAAACAACCAAAACTACTTTTAGTTGTTATTAAAATTCAAATTCTAATGCGAGCCTAAAACTATGGTTTTTTTCTGATTGGCTTATCTCAGTGATGAAACCCGCTTCCCATTTTAATTGCTTTTGCCCATCAAAGCGCTGTAAACCTATAAAGCCAGGCCCTATACCAATAAAGTCTTCACCTACGTAAACCTCTATAGAAGGCTGGAAAGCAGAGCGATATCGATAGCGATATTGTGCTCTAAACTCACTTTCCCATTCGTTTTTAATGTCTTGCCCCCACTCATAAACCAAAAAAGCATTTAGCGTAAGACTTGTTTTTCCAAATTCTTTTTCGATCACAAAACCCGAAGTTGCCTCATACACATCTTCGTTATGTTTTTTTTCAAGCTCAAATAACGCGCCCCAATCAGCCCATAATTTACCTTGTTCAATTAATTGCCAACGTAGCTCAAGCTCATAAGCTTCTAATCCAAAGTCGCCGTTATCGTCTCGCTCACCAACTAAATAGCCTTCGAGTGCCATTGTATCGTTAATAGCACCACCGCCACCCAAACGCTGCGCTAGTATGTTGCCACTATCTGTTTGGTGCGACACTAATCGCCACTCAAACTCACGCTCAAAAGGCAAAACATAGGGGTGATATACCTTATCAACAACAATACCATCGGCCTTTGCTTGGATTGAGAATACCAACAAACAAAGAGCGGTAAAACTAAGCGCTGAATATAGGTTGAGTGCTTTCATACACGTTCCTTAGTTATTGAAGCCGAAATAACATAACAAAGTAATAAAAATAACACGCTGCTTGTACTATATATAAGTACACTCATTAAATCAGGAGTGGCCTCGTAACCAACAAGAGCACGCAGTACGCGGCCTAGCTCAGAGTTTTCGCTTAACAAATTACGTAAATCCCACACTGTTGAGGTGTTTGTAATTAAATCTATTTGGCTTGCCAAATCCAGTGCAACTAGTAACTTAGCCGCGCTGTTAAAAGCAAGCAAAGTAAAAAGCGGGTACATACCAAAACGGTGCTTAATTGCATTCATTAAAAAGTACAGCAATACGCTAAAACTTAAACAAATTCCCACACCTAATAAAGTGCCGATAAATAAGCTTTGCCCTGCATCATTATTTTGCCAAAAACTGGTGAGGTAAATAATATAATGGCTTAAATACAGCGTTATTGTGCTTATAACTGCGATATAAAATGCCGCTGACTTTTGCTTTAGTGCAAATATCAATACAGCAATAAATATAGTGATACATAGCCCTATTTGTGAGTACTCTAACCCTTGGTGTTCAAACCACTGGCTCACCCACGACGCACTTTGCATGTACAAAAACGACATTATCGCGCCTATTAATAAAGCAGACCCTATTTTTAAAGAGCTTTGTTTTTTAACTACTTGTAGTAGCACTAATAAAATAGCCACTGGTAGTAATTGGTTAAGGCTCATGACTAAACTAGTTATTAGCATGCTGCGCCCCTTCATCGTTAACTATAACAACGCCCCTTGCTGTATTTGGCGAAAACTCACCAAAAAATTCGTAATACCCTTTACTAAGCGGCCCTATATAAATAATGCTTTTACGGTTTGGGTAGAGTACTTTTTCTCTGTTTAGATCAAAGCTATCAAACTCTTCTGGTGTGCTGTCTTGGTTTTCTATCAATAGTTTTACTTTTTTATTTGCGGGAATAATTATTTGCGAGGGATAAAACAAATGATCTTTTAAAATAATAAGGTACTCTTTACTCGCCGCGTTAAACGACAAAAATAGCAAACAACAAAGACATTGATTGAATAAACGTTTAGTCACTTTTTACTCCTGTAAAAGTAACCTTAACGGTTAGTCCGCCTAAAGAGCTATTCGCTAAATAAATACTTGCGCCATAAATAGCAATTATATGTTGAACAATCGCCATACCTAAACCCGCACCTTGCTCGCCTGATGGATGTTGATCGCCACCTACGCGATAAAAGCGATTAAATATTCGCTCTTTTTGCTCTTCAGTCATGCCCGCACCAGAATCATCAATTTGCCAACTATAGCTGTTATTACTTGATGCTAATTTAATTATTATTTGACCATTATTGGGGGTGTATTTTATGGCATTGCTAAGTAAATTAGCGATGAGTGTGGTTAATGTAAACTCATCACCATTAATTACAAAATCATCACCTTCGAGGCTAATCATTTGGTTTTTTTCGTCTATTTTGTCGTATTGCTCCGATACGACTTGTTGAGTAATCGTTAGCAATGATTGTTCGCTAAACTGCCTCAGCCATTGTTCAGGCTGAGTGCGCCCTAAAATTAGCATTTGTTCAACAATATTACTTAAGCGATTAATGCCCTGCGACATGGCTTGTAATTCTTGATGGTCTTGCAGATTACTTTGTTTATTAGCCAAATTATGCACATTAATTTTTAAACTACTAAGCGGGGTACGTAATTCGTGAGCTGCATCTGAAGCAAAAAAGCGCTCTCGTAAGTAGGCAGTTTCTACGCGCTTAAATAAGTCGTTTAAACGATTAATAACCGGTTTAATTTCTTCGTCGGTTACTTGCCAGTTAATTGGCGTAAAGTCGTTTGCTTGGCGAGTAGCCAGCTGCTTAGATAATCGAGTAAGAGGGGCTAATGCGTATTTAACAAAAAAGCTAATAAAAATAGCAAGCAGAGGGACTGCCCATAGCATAGGTAACATTGCAGATAAAATAACGGCTTCAGCTAATTCAAACCGCTTTGCCATAGGTTCAGCAACAATGACTTTACGGGTGTTTTTACTCATCACAAACACTCGCATACGCTGCCCTGCTACATTGGCAGTTTGAAAGCCCTCGCTAAAACTAATTTGGTTATTCGTTAAACTCGATGAGCCGCTAAGTAAACTATTGTTTTGCCAAATTTGATACAACAACTGAGCACTATTATTGCTTACTTGTACTGCATTTGTGCTTAGTGCTAATGGTTGCTCAATTAAAACGCCAGCCACTATTTTAAGTTCATTATCAAGCAAGTTTTCGCCGTGGCGCATGCTTTTTTGATAGCCTTTTACTAATGCTAAAAAGCAAGTAAGCACCATCATTGAAAGTAAAATTAAGGTCAGACGTTTACGAATAGACATTTTCAACCTCGAAAGATAAACACACCCTAACGCTTACCAACCACGTAGCCAATGCCACGTAAGGTTTTAATAAAATCGCTAGGGAATTTTTTACGAATATGATGAATATGCACCTCTATGGCATTAGAGCCAACTTCTTCACCCCATTGGTAAAGTTTGTTTTCGAGTTGTTGTTTTGATTGCACCCTTCCCTGATTTTCCATCAGCGCCTTTAAAAGCATGTATTCTTTTCGCGGCAGTGTAAGTGACTGCCCACTTAGTGTAACTGTATGAGCTGATGTATCCATTACTACATCACCACAGCGCAATAAGCTTGATTGTGTTTGGTTAATGCGCCGGCTTGCTACACGTAATCGAGCAAATAACTCAGCAGGGTCAAACGGCTTTGCAAGGTAATCGTCTGCCCCCATATCTAGCCCTTGGACTTTGTCATCAATACTGCCGCGAGCAGTTAAAATAACCACCGGAATAACTTTTTTTTGTGCTTTAATATGCTTTAAAACTTGCGAGCCGTCGCCATCAGGTAATCCTAAATCGAGAATAACAAGCTCAATCTCACCACTAGAAAGGCACTCTAAGGCATGCTTAACTGTGCCACTATGCTCTACGCTGTAGCCCTCTTGGCGCAAAGAGCGAATAAGCCCTTGCGCCACTAAATGATCGTCCTCAACGAGTAATAAATGCATTATGTGTTTATCTTTTTAGTTTTTTATCTACTTTTACCAATAGCTGGCTTATTGCTTGTTGGCGATATTTATCTGCTTTTGCACGAGTATCACGAATGCCCGCAGCTTGTGCTACAAGTAGTCGTGCTTTAGCTTGTTTATAATCGCCTTCGTCATACAAATATTCACCGTATAAGTAATTAGTATCAATGCCTTCGAGATTAAAAGCGAGCGCTTGTTTAAATAATTTTTCAGCTTTGTCATCATCACCAAAACCAATTGGCCAACCAGGTACTTTGCTATAAAGCGTTGCAAGGCTTGCGTAAGCTGAGCCATTTAGTGCAGTGCCATCTATTAAAAGTGCATTTTCGAGTGACGTTTTTGCCTCTTTTGCTAAACCAAGTGCACCCAACCCGCCTTTTGCGCCTGCAAAGCTGGCTAACACAATGCCATTCCAAATATGTGTTTGCGCCGAACCTGGATAGTTTTGAACAAATAATGCGCTTTGCTCACTTAGTTGCGTAAACGCGTCTATTTGCGCATCGTCTTCAAGTTCGTAGTTAGCAGTTGCCCACTTTTGTTGAATAGAGGTTAAGTCTTGTGTTTCATCTGCGTGTACTGCGGTTGCAAATACAGTTGTTAGTACTAAATAAAATGCGAGTGTAAATTTATACATAATTTTGCCCTTGTGTGTTTGTTAACTTAAAAAACGTTTAATTTTAGGAAGTTGTTTTGCAATAGCGTTGTCAACAACGCTTGGGAATGCGCCATTTATGCGTGCAAATAATTTTTCAGGAAAACCAATAAAACGCCTTGTTTGATTCGAATTTATAAGTGCTAATAACTCTTGAGCAACTAATTCTGGCGAGTCCATTTTATTACCGAGTTCTTTATTCATTGCACGCGCTTTACTGCTATTAATAGATGTATTTGTTGCTCTTGGTGCTAAATAGGTCACTTTAACGCCTGAACCATTCAACTCACGCGAGAGCGCTTCTGTAAAACCACGTAAACCAAATTTACTGGCGCAATAAAGTGTTTGAAACGGGTAGCCAATACTGCCAAACGATGAGCCCACGTTAACAATGGTGCCTTTGGTATACTGTAACTGCCCTAAAAATAGCTGGCATAATTTAATAGGCACCGACAAATTAGTAACGAGCATATTGTCTATTTGCTCATTACTTGTGTGCTCTAAGCTTTGCATTGTATTTATACCGGCATTGTTAATAAGTAACTTAACGCCACCGAGTTGCTTGGCTTTTATTGCTAAGTTAATGCGTGTTGTATCGTCGGTTAAGTCGCCCGTAAATATTTCACTTTCTGGGCATGCACTACTGAGCTCTTCAAGGGCTTGGGTATTTCGCCCTACAAGTAGTAACTTCCACCCTTTTGCATATAGGGCTTTAGCAATCGCTTGCCCTATTCCGCCTGTTGCGCCAGTGAGCACACATAAAGTGCTACTCATGCCAATTTGCCTTGTGCACTTGCTTTAAAAAACGGTTCGTCATCGAGCCCACGAAATATATCGCCGTATAAACGATAAAAGCGCTTTGCACCATGGAGTATGGCTTGCTGATCCGCCTCATCTGTTATTTGGTTCATTAGGTTTTCAAAAAACTTTACATGCTCTATATCAAGTGCGCCGTGAGAGGTTAAATAACTCAATGCTTTTTTAGGTAAGCCCACAGCATTTGCAATGTTTGAAGCCGCGCCATCAGCAAGCGCTATAGAAGTGCCCTCAAGCACATGCACCATGCCAAAAAAGCTCAACGGATTTTTACGTGCAATGGAGTCGTACGCATACGAAACCATTATTTCGGTTGCAAATTGCGGCTGACTACACCGTACTGTTTCTTTGTCAAAACCACAGGCTGCAATGTCATTAAGTACCCACTCTTGATGACCAATCTCTTCTTCAATATATTCTGCGACGGCTTCGCGCAGCCATTCTTGATCGTCGGTTAATCGTGCACCAACCGACATCATTAATGGCACAGTGTGCTTAACATGGTGATACGCTTGCGCTAAAAACGAGGCGTATTCTTCAAGTGATGCTTCGCCTTTAAAAACACGCTGGATAATCGGCGCTGCAAGCAGGTAGTTTTGCTCTTGTTTAGTTTGCTCTTTAAGGGTGTTAAAAAAATCACTCATTAATTACTTCTCCAAGTCGGTAAAATTGCTCAAACACAGCATGGTACTGCTTACTTATGGCATCTCGTTTTGGGCGATTATTTGTGGTTAATAATCCTTGTTGCACACTTAATGGGGCAGTTAAACGATGCCATTTTTGAATTCGTGCATAGTCGGGTAGTTGTTTATTAATTGCGTTAATGTATTGTTCTAACACTGGGTTACTTAGCTTTGAATCGGCATAAATAATGGCGGTTAAAAAAGGTCGACCTTCACCAAACACAACCGCTTGTAAAATACCGCTTTGACTTAGTAATAGTGATTCAGGCCACTCGGCACTGATATTGCGCCCCATGCTGGTAATAATTAGGTTTTTTAAGCGGCCTTTAATAAATAAGGTATTTTGATGCTGATCGACCAGATCACCGGTTGCATACCACTGGTTTTTATCGTGAGGTTGATGATTTAAGTAACCTAAAAACAAATCGCCTTTTACAAAAAGCTGGTCATTTTCAATTTTGGTTTGAATATGAGGTAACACAGAGCCTGCACTGTGAAGGTTATCGTTTGTGGGCGTATTTAAACTAACTACAGATGCCGCCTCAGAAAGCCCATAACCTTGGTATACCGGTAAATTTAAGCTACGCGCTTTGGTTAATAGCATTTCGCTGACACGCGCACCACCTACTGCTATAAATTGTAACGAACTAGGCGGTTGCCACCCATCTTCTGCAAAAGTAACTAAGCATGCTAATAGTTCAGGCACTAAAATAAGCGTATTTGGCTTAACTTTATCAATCGCAGCTATAAGCTGTGCGGGCTGTTTTAATGCAGTTCCAACAAATCCTAATTCATTTAACGGCATTAAATGCACTGTACCGCCACTTTTTAAAGGGGCATACACACCGGCTATATTTTCAAGCAATACAGCAAGCGGCAATAAACATAAATGAACAGGCTTTTTAATATTAATTTTATCGCACAGAGATTGGGCTACCTGCATTTGACTCTTTGCAGATAAACACACGCCTTTTGGTTGCCCAGTCGATCCTGATGTAAACGTTACTTTTTGAGTTTCTGGAAAATAACTGACGGCTTTAGCTACAACAATTTCGTAAATATATAACGTGTAAAACTCAAACATAGTAATCGATGCAGTCGGCTCCCCAAGTAAAGGGTTTAGCGTGTCGCTAATAAATAAATGTGCGCCGCATTGCGCTAGTACATATTGAGTTTGTTGTTCACTAAAAAAGTGAGCAATTGGCACAGCCACTTTATTAGAAACTGCAGTAGCGGCATCAATAACAAGCCAAGCTGGCGTATTATCGAGCTTATAAGCGACACATTTGCCGTTAAAGCTTTGTAGTATTTTTACTACTTTTTGTATTTGCTGGTTAAACTCACCACCGTTAATTTCAAGTGTTTGCTCTTTATTATGGGCAATAATTAATGGCGATATTGAATGTGTATTATAGTAATTCATACATTCACCAATGCATTTACCAAAGAATTAATACTTGAGTGGTTTTGCTGCATCAAACTATAAAGCATTGGGGTATTTAATACTTGTTGGTGAGCTTGCTCTAGGCTCACAATGCATACTGTTGGTTGGTTGGCGTAATAGCTGCCCCACTTTAATGGGTTCTCAACTACAAAACTGCTCGCAAGTGCAATTTCGGTACACGTAACACCAAGTAAGCGCAATAAAGCACGCACTTTGTTGGTTGCACAAAACACTAAATGTTTTGCCCCCACACTTTGCAGAGCTTCGTTAACAATAATAAAATGTGCAAGTGTTGCTCTTCGATTTGTAGAGCAGAGATTACCAAGTTCAAAAATTTTATTGCGAGAAATACTTTCATCTAAAAAATCTTCAACGGGTGATGCTAAATATTGCTCAATAAACAATGGCGAAGTTGCTTGCCTTAGCCCTAACGTGCACTTTCCTTGCTCGGTAACGTATTGGCAAAGTAGGGGCATAAAAGAAGTAAGCTTAGCGTTATACGCAACTAAAAAACCTTCTTTCACTGTATTTTCGAGATTTTTTCGATGCACATCATCAATACGAGCACTAATAAACTGACTGTTATTTTGTGTTAAATCTAATGATGTAGAAGTGTGGGCTAATTGCATAAGCTCGCTCATTTAAACCTGTTTATATTTCAGGGTTTAAACTTAACGAGTGAAACTTAAAGAAAACTTAAGAAAAAATTAATTTAAATGAAAAAGCGTCTTAAGTGTTAAATCGCGAGGGCCTAGGCAAGCTAAATAGATCAGAATTCAACTAACTAACAAATCGCTATAACAAAACTTCTTTTTTAAATTAAACTTAGGTCAACAGGCTCTAGCAGCTTTGTATGCATCACGTTAGTATAGTGTTCTACTTAAGTTACATAAAGATAATTACATGAGCATAAAAACAAACGCGTTAATTTACTTTTTAGCTTTTTGCAGCGGCTTTTGCATAATGGGCATTGAGCTTTTAGGTGGGAGAATTCTTGCCCCCTTTTTTGGCAGTAGCGTGCATATTTGGGGCAGTATAATTACTGTGTTTATGCTTAGTTTATCTTTTGGGTATTTACTTGGTGGTAAACTCAGCACTAAAAATGCATCCCTTACCAAATATGGTTTAATATTTTTAATTGCCAGCATTATGGTTGTTCCTATTACATTATTTTCGCAGCCTATAATGGAATTTATATTTACCCATATTGAAGATAGCCGCTACGGCTCACTCTTAGCGTCAACTGCTTTATTTTTTATACCTACCGTTATTTTAGGCATGATCTCGCCCTACTCTGTGCGCTTACTGGTAACAGATAGCGATAAAAGCGGCCAAGTGGCTGGGCGTTTATACTTTGTAAGTACGCTTGGCAGTGCCCTGGGTACTATAATTACCTCTTTTTACTTTGTACTCGCGTTTGACGTGAATACAATTATTAGCGCCTTTGCTTTAACGCTTGGGTCACTGGGTTTAGTAGCGATTGCTATTAATACCTTGGCTAATAATAAGGGGCTTGCCCATGCTTAAATATTTGTTACTGCCATTAATTGTGTTTTCAGGTTCTGCGTTTAGTAACGTTATTCATGAAGAACGCTCGCTTTATCGCAATATTATTGTTGAAGAAACGAGCGACTTACGTTGCCTTAAATTTAATACTAAAAGTAGCCAAACAAGCCAAAGTTGCATGTATAAAAGCAATCCAGACAAACTTGTTTTTAATTACACAAAATTGACGTTTGCGAGCCTTTTAGTAACCGACAACCCTAAAAGTGTACTTATTATAGGATTAGGTGGCGGTACGCTTTCTAACGTTATTCATGAGCTATACCCCACTGCAAATATTCATAATGTTGAAATAGATCCTGCAGTAACTAAAGTTGCACGCGATTACTTTAACTTTATAGAAAACGACTTAGTGACATCAAGCGTGCAAGATGGCCGTATTTTTATAAAGCGCGCCGCTATTAAAAAGCAAAAGTACGATTGGATTATTTTAGATGCATTTAACGGCGACTATATTCCGGAGCATTTGCTCACTAAAGAGTTTTTTGAAGAAGTGCAAAGCGTATTGGCCGATGGTGGCGTTATTGCCGCAAATACGTTTTCAAGTAGTAAACTTTATGAGCATGAGTCGGCAACTTACCACGCTGTATTTGGCGACTTTATAAATGTAAGCCGCGAAAATCGCAGCAACCGTATTATTTTAGCGGGGCTTAAATCAATACCGAGCGAAGCCCAAATTAACACGCGTGTAAATGCTCTCGCCCCTAAATTAGTAAAATACGGTGTAGATATAAAAGCGATTAGCCAACTTATGCACTTTACTAAAGACGGCCAAGATTGGCCTGCAGATACAAAAGTACTTACCGATCAATACTCCCCAGCTAATTTACTTAACTTTTAAAACTCCCTAAACCTCACCATTTTTTTACAGGTGAGGTTTAGCAAATATTTTGCCACTTCCCGTACTTACACATATTTACTTAGCAAGCTAAGTAATGATAAAATAGTTAGCTTGCTAACTATGTTGGGATGGCTATGCCTACACAAAAACCTTTTCACGAGACGCTCGATTTAACAGTTATCGGTAATATGGGCCGAGTTCATCGCTTATGCCGCGAAGCAGTAACCATTGCTGTTGAGCCTTTGGGGCTTACTCAGTCGCGCTGGACTGCACTAATGCATATAAATATGCGTGGTGAGGGACTAACACAACTTGAACTTGCTAATAGCTTAGGGATAGAAATGCCTTCACTGACTCGCACGCTTAAGCAATTAGAGGAGCAATCGTTAATCGTTCGCCGTGTAGACAAACATGATAAGCGCAGTAAAAGACTCTATTTTACTGAGCAAAGTGATGCCATTTTACATTCATTGCAAGAGACCATTTCCGATATAAAAAATCAGTTATACAGCGGTTTATCTGTTGAGCAGCTAGATGCCATTGCATTTGGTTTGATCAAAATAGAGCAAAACGCCCTTAAATGTATTCAAGTTAATAAGTAAGGCTAAAAATGACACCGGATCAAAAGTTTGCACGCTATGTAAGGTTTTCTCTCATAGGGTTTATCTTAGTATTTATTTACTATTTAGTGGCCGATATGGTTTTACCTGTGACACCACAGGCACGTGTATACCACCCTGTTGTGCAAATATCACCGCAAATTAGTGGCCGAGTCACTAGTGTGCAAGTTAATAATAACCAACCAGTTAAAGCGGGCGATATATTATTTAGTATCGATGAAGGCCCATATAATTTAGCCAAAGAGCAAGCTCAACTCGCGCTTGATGATGCCAAATTACAAAATAAGCGTCTTGATACCAATGTTAAAGCCCTTGAAGCACAAATTAGTGCTGCAAATGCTAAGCAGCATGAGCAAAAGCTATTAAAAAGCAGAGGCGAAAAACTCTATACTCAAAAGTCTATATCGGAGCAAGAGCTTGAAAGCATTCGTGCTAATTTTGAAGCCAGTAAAGCAAATGTTGCGGCTCTAGAAGCGCAGTTAGCTGAAGCAGTTTTAGCTAGAGGTGACTCAGGTAATAAAAACTTAGCTATACGTCATGCTGCTAACCAGTTAGCGCAGGCTGAGTTAAATTTATCCTACACGCAAGTACGTGCACTAAGTGACGGCGTAGTTGCTAACTTACAATTATTAGACGGCGCATACGCAGTTGCAGGTAGCCCATTATTAGCTATTGTCGCTAAAAAAGCCGACTTAGTTGCCGACTTTAGAGAAAAGTCACTCTCAAATATGAAGCAAGGCACTCAAGCGCGCGTAGTATTTGATAGCCGCCCAGGTGAAGTTTACGACGCAATACTAGAAACATTTGAAGCAGGTGTTAGCAACGGTCAACTTAGTGCAAATGGTTTACTAAGTACAACAGAAACCAGCAATCGTTGGGTACGTGACGCACAGCGTCAACGCATTCATTTAAAGCTCGTAAATCATCAAGACTTAATAGCGAACATGCCAAGCGGGTCACGTGCAACAGTACAATTATTACCCGAATCGACAATTGGGCAATGGTTTGGCTCTGCACAAATTAGATTTATTAGCTGGTTACACTACATTTATTAATGGAGGCTTTATGACTCAAATTGTTAGCCAAGGCCCACAATTAGACTCTAATGGCCTTCGCCAAGCACTACGCATTGCAGGTGGATGCACCCTTGGCTTTACTATTAGTAAATTAATGAACTGGCCTAATGGTATATTTTTTACCGTTTATCCTATGTTGATATTGGGCATGGTACCTACGTTAAGTCGTGGGCTTATAAATCAATTTATAGCATCTGCTGCATTTAGCGCGCTTATAGTGCTGATAATGCAGGGATTATTTTCTCACTTGCCAGTCGTTATGACATTGTTAGTGTTTGGTGTTTTCTGCTTTTTATTTTACCAAATGAGTAGCGGCAGCGCCTTTTTATTTGGCGCTTTAGGCGTGATCAGCCTTTCTATTCAGCTACATTTTTCGAGCTATGTTGATGAAGGAAGTAGTATTTATCCGTTAATTTTAACTAATGGTTTGGCTATATTTTTAACCGTTGTTATTGGAGCATTAATGCATGGCCTATTTCCTGATGTAACCGCAAGGCCCGGGCGAGTAATGCCAGCTAAAGCAAAAGAAAGTATTCGCCATGAGGTATTGTTATGCTCAACCGTGGCTACGCTCTCTTTTGTGGTTTTTCAGGTTCTTGATTTACAAGACTCAATATCTGCGCAGGCAGCTTCTGTGCTTATTTTGTTTTCATTATGCTGGAAAGCCGCAGGTATGGCTGGTTGGCAGCGAGCAATTGGAACGCTTATAGGGTGTAATGCAGCGTTACTATCGCAACTATTTTTGTATAGTCACTCTGATTTTTTACTTTTTCCGATGGCTATTTTATGGATACTTTCGTTTCTTTTTGCGCGTTTTCATATTTTAGGCGGAGGCATACCTGGTATTGGTTTTGGTGTGTTGACTACGTTTGGTATTTTATTTGGGAACTCACTCGGGCCAGGCCAAGATCTTGTTTATAGCGCAATGTACCGGTTTAGCTCGGTATCGGTGGCTATAATATTAAGTCTGTGCGTTGTGTATATTATGCACCATATACTTAATCGGTTTAGTGTAACTCGCCATCATACTTTTGATTAGGTAAATCTTGTTTTATAAAACTAAAGGCTGCAATTGCAGCCTTTTTTATAAGCTTAGTTAAGCTATTTTTATAATATAAATAAACTATAATTTTGTTTTAAATACTCACCAGCAGCTCTTTGTACACAATAAAGTTTTTAGTCTTTTTGGGTGATAAGGAGCGTAAGCACACCCGCTATAATTCCCCAAAAAGCAGACCCCACTGAGAGTAATGTTAAGTTAGATGCTGTTACTAAAAAAGTAACAATTGCGGCCTCCGTATATTTAGTACTACTAAGGGCTTGCTGCAAACTATTAGCAATGGTGCCAAATAGCGCAATGCCCGCCAAAGCTAAAATAAGTGCCTGCGGTAAACTTGCCACCAACCCAACCAATGTAGCCGCGCACAGCGCCATTAAAATATAAAATGCGCCCGCCGCTATACTCGCCCAATAACGTTTATCATGATTTTCATCCGCTTCATCACTCATACAAATAGCAGCAGTAATAGCGGCTAAATTAATAGAATAAGCTCCAAACGGGGCACTAAGCATATTTACAAAACCAGTAACATTAAGAGACGCAGATATAGGCGCTTTATATTTATGCGCTTTTAAAACAGCAATACCCGGTAAATTTTGCGAGGTCATGGTAACTATATAAAGTGGTAAACCTATGCTAATGCATGCTTGCAAGTGAAAAACGGGTTCAATATAAGCAAATTCGCTCATTTTCCAGTGCAGTGCGCTGGTATCAATATGGCCCATTTGCCAAGCGAGTAGTACACCTATAATAAGCACACTTAACATAGCAAAGCGGGCAAAAAAGCGTTTACCAATAAAGTACATAACAACCATTAAGCCAATCACTAAAGGCATGTCGTTCATAAAATTAAAAACATCAATACCAAAGGTAACAAGTACGCCGGCCAACATGGCGCACGCAAGCTCACTTGGAATACGGTTCATTATTTTTTTAAACCAGCCCGTCACCCCCGACAAAAAAACGAGCAATGCACTGAGCATAAACGCGCCAATAGCCTCGTTTAAGTTATACCCTTGTGCACTTGAAATCAGTAATGCAGCCCCCGTGGTAGACCACGCAATTAAAACAGGCACTTTGTAATAGTACGACAAACCTATTGACGTTGTGCCCATCACTAAACCAAGCATTAAAATCCAACTAGCTACTAAATCGGGTGTGCCTCCAAGGGTTATCACCACCTGATAAATCAATGCAATAGAACTCGAAAAACCAATAATTACAGCCACAAGCCCTGCTGTAATTCGGTTAAGCAACTGATCAGACACCTTCATAAATCCCTCGTAATGCCATTTATGCAGCACACAACATACGTGCCCGATAAATGCATTGCAATTAGCGATTAGTTTACAAAGAGTGAAAAAATTCACTTTTTATTTTTCATTGTAATTAACGTCAAAAAGTCACTTTTAACCATTGTATTTAACTAAACAAACAAGTACCCATAAACGCGCCAAAGGCCGCATGAACCCTACAAAAAACCAATACTAAAAAGAGTGAAAAACATACCAAAAATAAATATCCTTATATTTTATAAGGAATTATGAAATTTAGAATTAATTCTTTTCGGTTACATTTATTATCTTGATCTAATCCATTTAATAATATAAAACGTAACAAACAGTTAACCAAAAACACTAAAAGAGAAACAAATGAAGAGATCTGTCGTCTTACTAATTGCTATACCATTATCGGCATTTGCAGTTTATGGGCTATTTTTTAATGCAGATGAAACGGGCGAACCTATCGCGCCTGTTGCTATTGATTTTGTTCCTATTGATTTACAAAAAACGCGCAATACACATCCCCCTGCACCTATTGATATGAGTAAAGATCCAATTACCGTTAAACCTATTGTTGCCCCTGACAACAGCTTACCGTTTGAAGAATTTGATGCCGTAAATCGCCTATCCGACAAAGCAAAGCAAGTGCTTATAAACGCAAAAGTTTTACCTACCGACTTACATAACGAAGCCTACATTGAGTTTGATTTAAATTCTTTACAGGCTTTAGAAACTGGCGAAAATTTTGATTTAGCTATTCCGCAAACAGCCGAAACATTCACCGCAGAAGTGACTAATGTGGTTGAGTCTGAAAATGGCGATAAGAGCATATTTGGCAAAATAGTGGGTGTTGATGGCCGCATGCATAATACCGTTTTAACGGTAGGTAAAGATGCCGTATATGGTCAATTTACTGCGCCTTCTGGCAATTATGTATTCGAAAGTAAAGGTAAGTACGGATGGATTGCAGCAAAACGCGATTTATATAAAAGCCACATAGAGCATGATGTAACCGCACCAAAACCCAAATCAGATAAAAGCATCGATATATTTGCACCAAAAATTGATGGCTAACCAATAATCAAAATATAAAAAACAACTAAAGCCGCACTATAAGGCAGCTTTAGTGTGTCTGCTTTTTATGAGCTCAACCAAGTTAAAAACAAGTTCCAATCACAACAAGAGTAAGGAAATACAATAATGAAAAAAGTAATCACAACAACCGCACTGGCTGCGGCATTATGTGCAGCAAGTGTTACACAAGCAGAAACAATCGATATCGGTATTTTATATACCGACCAATCAGCTGCTGCAACTAGCAATATTGACACTAAAATAAATCAACTAATTGCTTTTAGTAATCAGGTATATAGCCAAAATGGCGTTGATATAACACTACGCTTAGCTGGCAAACAAAACTTAGGTGACTATGCAGTAACGCCGTCTGAGGATTGGTTAGATTCGGTTACAAATAGCAGCTACGTAGATGGTTTACGCAGCGATTGGAAAGCCGACATGATTGCCGTATTAGGTACTGGTCAAAGTGCTGGCAATGGGCTTATTTCATGTGGTTTAGCATGGGTTGGCCAAGGCACTAATGGCAATCTATACAGCTCAATGAGCAGCCGTATGTACTCAATCACTGCAATTGATTGTGGTGCAACTACATTTGTACACGAACTTGGTCATAACCAAGGTTTAGCGCATTCACGCAAACAAGGTGATACGTCTGGCGGTGTATATGTAGATGGCATGGGTCATGGCGTACAAAACGAGTTTGCAAGTATAATGGCTTACCCGCACGTTTACGGTAGCGCAACTCAGTACGATTACTTCTCTAACCCTGGCTGGAGCGTAAACGGTATTGCATTTGGTATTACAAACCAAGCGCATGCAATTCGCACAGTTACTGCTACAAAAACAAGTATTGCTAACTTTAAATAAGCTGCCCAATAAAAAAGTGGGCTAAATAGCCCACTTTAAAGTTTTAACATGTTCTTCCCTGCAGAGCGCTTACGCGCTCTTTTAGATTAAGCTAATGCACAACGATTTTTTGCTTAATTGCTGGCATTAATGTTTTACCATTGCCATCTACTTTGTTTAACAATTTAAGTCCCATCACTTTTGCAAGTACTGGGTAAATATCAAGGTTATTTACTTCTTTAAGGCTTACACCTTGTTTAAATGCAGGGCCTACAGCAATAAATGATGCTGCCATATCCTCGGTATATGCATAACCGTGAGTCCCTAAATAGGTTGGTTTTTTACCATTGGTAAATACCGCTGGCGCTGTAGTTTGCACCACAATATCGCCTACGCGAGTGCCTTTATTGTAATGATACGCTGCTAATTGCTCGTCAGTTAATACTGTATAACGACCGTTTGACGCATCTCGTAAACGTGCTTTGTAACCTTCAATATCAGCGTTTTTAGCATCAGGCTGAGTATAAATAAGTAAACGTGGGCCAGTATTTTTAACTAAAAAGTTTTCGTCTCGAGGCAGTGTGGTTACATCAATGCTTTTATCTGGATCTATACTCGTCATACCATGATCCGACACAATAACTAAGTTTACCTCTTGCTCTAATTTACTTAAGCGAGTTTGTAATTGCCCCATTAATTCATCAAGCTGTTTAACTGCATCACGCGTTTGTGGTGCGTCTGGCCCAAATTCATGGCCCATGCTGTCAACTAGCGAAAAGTAACTCGCAATAAAACGTGGGCGCTGTGCTTTTGGTAAACTTAACCACTGAATAATTTGATCAACTCGGCTTTGGTAATCGCTGTATTTAGAATAGTGATAAAAGTAATCTGGTGTCATGCCGTTAAATAATGCATCTGACTCAGGCCAAAAATAAGTAGCCGATTTAAGTCCCTGCATTTTGGCTAAATTCCAAAGCGGAATACCCTTTACCCATGTGCTATCGCCCAATGCTTTGCCCATGCTGTAACAGTCGTTTTTACGCGCTTTATCACAAAAGCTATTATCAACAATGCCATGGTTTACCGGCAGTAAGCCCGTAATAATAGAAATATGATTAGGAAACGTTTTAGTTGGATAAACAGGTATTAGTTTTTGTGCGCGAACACCACGCTCGGCCATTGCTTTTAAATTTGGCGCGCCGTGTTTTTCAATATAATCCCAACGCAGGCCATCAATTGATACAAGCACCACAGTTTGCTCTTTTGCAGCAAATGCGCTGTTCATTCCTAACATTAGGCAAATTGATACTGCCTTTAAAATCCACTGTTTCATTATAAACACCTATAAATGCACAACAATTACTCAAAAAATTATTTTAAAGCAAGTTGTTACTTTATGATACAAACTGATAGATTAAACCCTGTATATTAAAGACAAATGACTATGTGCTAAAAACTATGCCAGTCATCAATTGTAAAAAGGATAAGTATAAAGATGACCATAGATTTTAGTAAAAAAATAACGCCAGCACGAATGTATCGCACAACCTCTAACTTACAAATGGCGCTAGAAAGCGACCGTGGCCGTATTATTAACAGTGCTGCTATTCGCAGGCTGCAGCAAAAAACACAAGTGTTTCCGCTTGAGCGCAACGCAGCTGTACGCTCTCGCCTTACCCACTCGCTTGAGGTACAACAGGTTGGTCGTTTTATAGTGCAACGTATTTTTGCTAATTTAAGCTACCAACAACAAAAAGATTACGGCTTAACCGACCTAGAACGCCCGCTAGAAAGCCTAGTAGAAATGGCCTGCCTAATGCACGACATAGGCAACCCACCATTTGGGCATTTTGGCGAAGCGGCTATTAACCACTGGTTTAACAACAACCTAGCAAGCGTAACACCCGAGCGCTGTAAAGAGCCAAACACCGGTATAGGTGTTGTTTTTAAACACCTTGCGCTTGATATTTGTAACTTTGAGGGCAACGCCCAAGGCATACGTATAATTCATTCTTTGCAAACACTTAATTTAACCTACAGCCAAAGTGCTGGTATTTTAAAATACACTCGCCCTGCTGGGCTTGATGTAAAAGACATTCCGCAAAATAAAAACTATTTAATGAAAAAAGTAGGTTACTACTACAGCGAAAAAAACTTTGTTGAAGCGCTACAAAAAGAGCTCACTATTGAGCCTTACTGCCGCCATCCTGCAAGTTACATAATGGAAGCCGCCGACGACATTTCTTATTGCCTAGCCGACATAGAAGACGCCGTAGAAAAAGACATAATAAGCACTGAGTTGCTGTGCGAAAAACTTAAAAGTAGTTACAAAAAAGTATTAATAAATCTGTTAATCGACGACGCTCAACATCAAAATTTTGTAGACAAAGCCGTAGACTACGCACTAGAGCGTGCCAAAGCACAACCCTATAATTTTAATAGTGAATTTTTTATATACCTGCGGGTTGCATTGCTACATCCGCTAGTAAATCACGCCGCAAAACGCTTTATCGAAAATATAGAACCTATTTACCATGGCGATTTTAACCAAGCGCTTTTAGAAGATAGAAGCCATCTACATGCAGTAACTAAAACACTAAAGCAGGTAGCGCTTGAGCATGTATTTTCAAACAAAGAAGTCGAAAAGTTAGAGCTACAAGGGTATCGCATAATTAATGGTTTGCTCGATTGCTACAAACCGCTACTTCAATTAAACAGCGATGACTTTAAGCGTGCACTCAATGGCGATTCACGTTTATTAATAGAGTCGCGACTTGTTAAAAAGCTCTCTAAAAAGCACTTAAATAGTTACCAACACGCAATAGATGCGATGCAAGAAGAGCCCGATCACTTTGCGGCATACGAGTTTTATTATCGTTGTAGATTGATCCAAGATTATATAAGCGGTATGACCGACCAGTTTGCTTACGATGAATATCGTAGCCTTATGGTTATTGATTAGTTGTATTACTCTGGATAATTTTTAATTTTGCGCTTAAAATCAAACTATTAATATTTAAGCGCGCATAACTTCATGATATCAAAACTAATTAGATTTACCCTTTGCTTTGCCTTATTTTATAGTGCGCAAAGTGCTGCATACAACGAAGCTATGTGCATTTTAATTAAACAAGAAATGCAGCAAAATAGTAATAATAAAGCGAGTCAAAAATATCGTAAAGCTGCGCGTGATTACAAAAATAACTGTAATAAGCCAAAAGAAATTCAAGCACAACCTAAGCCCCAAATAATAGAGCCTGAGCCGACTATTATTACTCAGCCACAACCTAAAATTGTTGAACCTGCCCCTGTAATTAAACCTACTGAAGAAGCTGTTAAAGAAAGCATCAACGAGCAAACCCTTAATTTAACTAATGATCAAAAACAACAAATAAACGATCAGCTAAATACCAACAGTAACGAAATAGTAATTGATGCAGAGCCAACAAAAGCAGCACCCGAGCAAGTAGTTACAGAGCAAAAAAGCGAAGCCGCAATAGAGCAAGTAAAACCGGCGACGCCAGAGCAAAACGTTCAACCTACGCCTGAAAAGCCTGTACCTGTAAAACCAGCACCGGTGTTAACTAAACCAGCGCCAGTAATTGCGCCGCAACCTGTAGCACAAAGCCCAAGCTCGTTACTTTTACCCACTTTAATACTTGTTATAGTGGTACTTATTGGCGCTATGGTAGTCGTGCGCCTGCGCCGTGCAAAACAAAGTAAAGCGATGGCAAAACCGACTATAGCGGCTCCACCTGAAGTTAAATCAGAAAAAATTGCTACGCCAGCTAAACCTGAAATTAAAGCAACAAAGCCAGTACAAACAACAAAAGAGCCAGAGATTGAGCCTGTCGTCATTAACGAAGCAACTCAAAATAATAAAGCAGTTGAGAGCAGCGTAGCGACAAATGAAGAGTCAGTGGAACCTACTAACACAGCGCAGATCTCAGATGAGCAAAACAACGTAGTTACTCCATCGCAAACAAGTGAAATTGAGTCTGCACAAATGGAGCCAGCAGATACTTTAGAGCAAACAAGTACCGCTAGGTTTAACGAAGTAAAACAAAAACCTGAACCTAATACCGCCGAGTTTGAAGCCGCCGCTAAAACAACCTTAGAGCGCATTAAAAATGCCAGCAGCTTTAATGAGCCAGAGGTACGCGACTTTGACCCAGATGCAAAGACTGAAAAAAAACAACGTAAGCACTATACAGCGCAAGTAACGGAACCTGCGCCAATAGAAGCTGAACATAAGACTGTAGAGCCGGTTATTAGTACTCCCGAGCCAGTAACAGCGAGTGAGCCGGTTATAGATTTACACGCTCCAGAGCAAATATCTGACGCTCAATCGACTACGTATACAACCGAGCAAGACTTTAAAGAACCAGAGGTGCGTACATTTAACCCAGATGCACCATTACCTGGTGAAAAGCCGATGCCTAAAAAAGAAGACGCGATACCTGAGCAAGCACAAACAACACCGCTAGTTAATGAGCCAGTAATTGAGCCTAAAAAAGCGGACAGTAACAATCCATTTGCTAACTTATCGTTAGACTCAAGCTGGGATCCTGACTCGGCTGAAAAGCCCAAAATAGAAGAGAAAAAACGCGCCCCTAAATCACAAGCATTAATAGATGCAGAAGAACGCGCTAAAAACATGCAAAC
Source organism: Pseudoalteromonas sp. NGC95 (assembly GCF_015864705.1). Taxonomy (NCBI): domain Bacteria; kingdom Pseudomonadati; phylum Pseudomonadota; class Gammaproteobacteria; order Alteromonadales; family Pseudoalteromonadaceae; genus Pseudoalteromonas; species Pseudoalteromonas sp. NGC95. The sequence continues at coordinate 157,270 of NZ_JADYWR010000004.1, read as the reverse complement.
CAAATAGTAAGTTTTAAAGTAGCGCCTCATATTTAAGGCGCTGTTTTTTCACCGTATTACTTACACTCTTATCCCATCCTAAAATGCGCCTTAGTAATTAGAAGCTTCACTCCTCGCGCAAGCAAGCTCAGCGCCTAGTGCAATATTCAAGCTTAAGAGTCTTTTGTAAGCCTACAACTTGTTGACGCGATGGGTGCTGAGCATACATTTAACAGGTGGTATTTTTAGACTGGAGTTTACGGCTACGTTATCCGCAGCCTTAAATTAAAGTAACTTGGTCAACATACCCTAATTAAAAGTCCTAGTTAACAGCCCTAGCGGTACGTTTATTTTTAAGCTTTAACCCGCCAATTAATAGCAGTGGCCCTATAAACATAGCAAGGCCATACACGCCACCGGTAACCGCGTATTCTGGTTTATTCAAAAAGCTAATAGCAATTAAAATAGCTAACGATGCATTTTGAATTCCAACCTCAATTGAAAGCGTCAGCGAATCAGTTAAATTTAATTTTGAACACTTAGCAATTAACCAACCAACAACCATTGAACCAATATTAAGTGCTATGCACGCCCAAAATACATCGTTAAATGAGCTAACTAATAAATCGCGCTCTTTTATTACTAGTGCGGCAATCATCATAAGCATAAAAAACAACGAGAAGCGTCTAAAAAACGGCTCTGCTTTAATGGCAAAATCACTTTTAAAGTGACGTAACCAAATGCCTATAGCAACTGGCACTAAGGTAATAAAAAATAACCCTAATGAAGTAGTTAAAATAGAGAAAGTAGCATCGTCTGCTGGGGCAAACTGGCTCATAGCAAAACCAATAATAAACGGTGTGGTTATTATACTAATTGCGGTAGAGGCAGCGGTTAAACTTACCGAAAGCGCTAAATTAGCTTTAGCAAGCTGGCTTACTACATTTGACATAGTACCGCCTGGGCAGGCAGCTAATATCATTAAACCAATAGCGATAGGCGTTGATAGGTTAAGTAAATAACACAGCCCTAATGCTAATAAAGGCATTGCTACAAGTTGGCCTATTAAACCCATAACAATGGCAAGCGGGCTTTTAAATAGACGAGTAAAATCGTTTGTTGTGAGCCCAAGACCCATACCAAACATAATAAGTGCAAGAGCGAGCGGAAGTATTACTTCAGTTAATATAGATGCATTCAAATTAGACAGCCTCGTTTGTTATTGTTTTTAATTGGAGTGTTAATTTTTAAGTTAACTGTAACGCCTCTTTGCAATAGCTAGAAGCATTACTTATTTAAAATAGTAGCAATGCGTTTACCCAGTTCTGGAAGTACATCTTGCTCAAACCATGGATTCTTTTTAAGCCATATATTATTACGCGGACTGGGGTGTGGAAGCACTAAATAATTTGGCCAATACTCACGCCACGATTTTACTAACTCCGTAAGTGGCATTTTTTTAGTCTCCGGTAAATGATACGCCTGCGCGTATTTACCTAATACTATTGTCAGCTCAATATTTGGTAGTGCAGCCAATAATTGCTCGCGCCATGCTGGGGCACATTCTTTTCTCGGTGGTAAATCACCCGACTTCCCCCTACCCGGGTAGCAAAAGCCCATAGGTAAAATTGCTATATTATTAGCATCGTAAAATTCATCACGTGTTAGCCCAAGCCATTCTCGTAGGCGGTTTCCGCTTGCATCGTTAAACGGCACGCCTGTTTCGTGAACTTTTATACCCGGTGCTTGGCCTGCGATTAAAATACGTGCGTTTGGGTTAAATTGTATTACAGGTCGAGCCCCTAAAGGTAAATGAGGATCACAGATCACGCATTTACTAACTTGGTCTATTAATTGGTGACTATTCATGTTTATTTGGCCTTAAATGCTTAATTTTTATCCTAAATGGCCATTTAGGATAAATGAGTTGGTAAAAAATCGGTTTATTTTATCTAAAATGGCGATTAGTTAGTAAAATCCTGATCTTTAAGCCTAAATGCCCTACAGCCCTTATAGTACCTAGTGTTCTTTCGCCCATACCGCAAATTCGTTACCACTTGGTTCTGTAAAGTGAAACCGACAACCGCCAGGAAACTCAAAAATAGGTTTTAATATTACTCCGCCAAATGTCTCTACTTTTTTAAAGGTTGCGTGTATATCGTCGCTATAAAAAATAAGTAATGCTGCCCCATGCTGAGTTAGTGATTTTAATGGAGCCTGAAAAATCCCACCATCTAACCCCTGCCCACTAAACTCCGTGTATTCTGGGCCGTAGTCAGTAAACTGCCAATTAAATACATGACTAAAAAAGGCCTTAGTTGCGGGTAAGTCGCATGCAGGAAACTCTACGTAATTTAGTTTTTCGTGATCGCTCATAGTTATTTCACTCTTTATTTTTACTCAGTTTATTAACCTTAAGCTTTACATACAGCCTGTGCAATATCATTAAACAATAACAGATCAGTATTTTACTAAGTAATTAAGTAAGTAAGTAAGCATAATTTACTTAAAAGTTAATGACTACAAATGAGAATAGCTATCTTTTGTATTTGTAACATATATAATAGCGCCTTTGTTTTATCCTCAGCTTTAAATAAAGGGATTAATTAACTATGCAGGCACCTTTGCACAGTGCGCCATTCGATAAGGTTAACGTAATTGCGCTTATAGTAAAAAGCGTAAGCAGTTATCGAGTTTTGGTATTTTTACGTTTTTTTATTGCCATAATTGGTGGCTATGCCTTTACCTCTGCAAGTACTGCGTTATTAAGTTTTGTATTGCCAATAGCTAAGCAAGACGCTGTACTGTTTAGTGTTTCAATCAGCATTTTAATTTATGCCGTAGTATTTATTTATGCCTTTAGTGTTAAATCATTAAGAAAAGTTTGGATCAGTATTTTACTAAGTACAGGTGCGTTTATCGGATTGCTTGTATTACTAAAGGGTTGGGTATGAAAGACAGCTTTTTCAGATCGATGACTTGGTTACACACTTGGGTAGGGTTACTCGTTTGTTGGTTATTATATTTAATATTTTTTGCAGGAACACTTAGCTTTTTTAGAGACGAAATAACGCTGTGGAATCAACCTGCCATACATAATGTACAAGCCCAAACACAGCGTATAGAAGCGCAAAAACAACAAATAATTACAGGGTTCGATTACTTAGCTAACCATGGAGCTAACTCATCAAGCTGGCGTATTACATTACCTGAGCCGCGTATTCCTTATTTAATTTATGGTTATGCAAAGCCAAAAGAGCCAGGCCAGCGCCGCAACCAGTTTAAAAACACACAGTTAAACCCTAATACCATGAAAGAGCTTGAACCCTTTGTAGATACTAAAGGTGGTAACTTTTTTTATCGGCTGCACTATGATTTACATTACATGGATGCAATAACCGCACGCTGGATTGTGTGCTTTGCTAGCTTTTTTATGCTAATTGCTATTATATCGGGCGTGGTTATTCATAAGCGTATTTTTAAAGATATGTTTAGTTTTAGACGTAATAAAGGTAGTCGTACGTGGTTAGATGCCCACAATTTAAGCTCTGTGCTTGCCCTGCCTTTTCATTTAATGATTACTTACACGGGTATGATTACGCTCATATTTATGTTGTTTCCCTACCCTGCGCAAACGTCTTACGATAACGGCATGCGTGGCTTTTTTAACGATGTAACCCCTCGCAACACCATGACCGACAAAGCCCAAGGCGAATCGTCAATGGTGCCGATTCAAAGCATTTTGGATCAGGTTTATACTAAGTGGCCTCATGCAGATATTACTCGCGTACAAGTTAACCAACCAAATATGGCAGCTTCAACAATTACCGTATTGGTAAGCGCAGGTAAAACACTGCGTGACCAAGCACCACGCTTAATATTTAGTGGTGCTACAGGGCAAATGGTTGCTAAAACTGATGACGAGCTAACTAGCAGCAAAGCGCTTTACGAGTCGCTTAATTCAATGCATACGGGGCGTTTAGCTACGTGGTTGTTGCGCTGGTTATACGTATTAGGCGGTATTGCAGGCTGTGTAATGATTGGCTCTGGCTGTATTATGTGGGCTAAGCGAATTCGCGAGCGAACTAAAAATAACGTTAAACCTTCGTTTGGTTTAAAACTAGTTGAAGGGTTAAACCTAGCCACTATTATGGGACTTCCACTGGCAACGTGTGCATTTTTTATTGCTAACAGACTACTTAGCCCAACTACCGCAGAGCGCGCCGATAAAGAAATACTCGCGTTCTTTTTAACATGGCTAGCGGTTGCTCTTTTAGCACTTATAAAGCGCGACACACTGCAATGGCGAGTTATGGCAGCTATAAATGCTGTTGCATGTTTAAGCGTACCGGTTATTAATGCACTTACAACTAACGGTAATCTAATTAGCTATTTGATGCACAAACAGTGGGCTTTATTTACTTTTGATGCACTGTTTTTGTTATTTAGTATATTGTTTTTTATACAAACCGAAAAATTACGTACTGCTAAAAACAACTCAAAAATAATCAGCCCTAGTCAATCTAATAACCTTAAAAGGCAAAAATCATGATTGATTTACTTGGGTTTAGCCTATGCCTGCTCAGTTTTAACTGTTTTGCGCTGGCTAAGTATAATCATTTTAAAGATGTATTTAAAAAACGCCCTACAGAATCCCAACGTAAAAAGCTGCTATTAGCTGCTTGGATCAGTATTTTACTAAGCTTGGTGCTTTGTATAGTTACTCAAGGTGGGTATGGAACATTACTATTTTGCGGTTTTATGAGCCTAAGTATCTTAATTATAATGATTTTTTATAATTTTTTAGTAGGCTACGTAAAGTGGTTTAGTGTTTTAAATAGCGTGTTAGTTGTACTAAGTGGGTTGTTTTTAGCATTAAACTAGCCTTAGTTAGTAAAAACGTGATCCGTTACTTTCCCATAGATTAGGCAAAAAAAATGGCAAGCTATATAGCTTGCCAACAATAGGGGATATTCAGTGTTTCCAATACTTACTGTCTCACGGCAAGTACACACAATATAACCATAATATATTTAAGTTACTTTACAGTTAGGTGACTCTTTTATTACTACTGTAAAGGGGCTTTACATTGTTTATTGCTCAACCCAAATTATTTCATCAGTAGCAAAGCCCAACTCTTTAGCTTTAATTAAAAAGTGTTCTTTAAGCTCTTTGCTAACCGTTGGTGTACGCGATAAAAACCACAAGTAATCTTTGTTGTAACTGGTTATAAATGCATATTGATAATCGGGTTGGTCAAGTTCAAAAATCACGTAAGCGCCATAAAATGGACCAAAAAACGAAACTTTAAAATGCCCGGTGTCAGTGCCCTCAACAAACTTGGCCAAGCCTTCGGCGTCATCCCATTTTTTATCATCCGTTAAATACCCTTTGTTAAGGACCTTTACTGTGCCGTCGTCGTTAATTGAATAAGTAGCGGTAACTTGCTCCATACCTTCTTCGAATGAGTGATTGAGCCGCGCTATTTCAAACCATTTGCCTTTATATTTTTGTATATCAAAGTTTTTAACGGGTGTTATTCCCTCAGGAGGGCTGGTGCAAGCACTAAGAAAAAATAGCCCTGTAATAAGTAAACCGTATTTAATAGCCTTCATGTAAGCTCCTTTTTAAATTACATAAATAGTACGTATTATCTAAATATAGATGGATATAAAGTTTGCTAGCCGATTAAAAAATTTTGCTATAGGATCATATTAATTCTAAAGCAATAAAAATGACCATAGCATGAAAATTTGGGTAGATGCAGACGCGTGTCCTGTTGTTATAAAAGAAATACTTTTTAGAGCTGCAGAGCGTATGAAAATCGAGACTATTTTAGTGGCTAATCACGCAATGCGTATTCCGCCGTCAAAATACATAAGCCGCGTTCAAGTATCGTCGGGGTTTGATGTAGCCGACGACGAAATAGTAAAACGTATTGAAAAAGGCGATTTAGTTATTACGGGCGATATTCCGCTAGCAAGTGAAGTAATTGATAACGGCGGGCAAGCACTCAACCCGCGTGGCGAGCTTTATACCACCGAGAATATCCGCTCAATACTTAACGTGCGAGACTTTATGGATACCATGCGCTCAAGTGGCGTAGAAATGAGTGGTGGGCCGCCGCCACTTAGCCAAACCGATCGCCAAAACTTTGCAAATAACCTCGACCGTATTTTAGCGCAAAACAAGGCTAACTAACTTGAATACCCAATTAGTTGGCTTAGGTGATACGCAATTTAGCGTGGCGGTATACGTAGCAAAAGCGCCGCCAATGCCGTTTTTTGAAACACTCGAATGCCTTGAGCCAGTTATAAATGAGCAAATAAATACCATAAACCAGCACTGTGGTAATGGTTGGCGCAAAGTGTTTAACGTGTACGCAAAAGTGCTATTTGCCCTGCCAAGTGAGCATTATTCATTTGCTAAACAAGCCCCTACTTGGCAACAATATCGCGATGAGTATTTACTGCAAAACAATAGTAAAACCGCCCTGCTATTTAGCGCGCCTGACATTACTAGTACTTGCCCAGATAAAGCTACTAGCAATAAAAACCAGCTACATATAATTGCTGGGCGTACGCACGCTAAAAACTTATTACAACAAGGTAAGTTACATGCACAATTTGATTGGCTCGACGACGAGTTTGCAATAGACACCAGTAACAACATTATTGTGTGCCCATATTTTGATTATAGACAGTTAAGTAATATAAAAATTGCGAGATTAAGCGAACTAGTCGCGCAACTAAAAGTCACTAAATAACACTAAATAACACATTGTAGGGAACGACCATGGCCGGAATTTTAGAGTTAAACGAATTATTAAAATCAATGCAGCCAGCGCTTAAGCAAGGCGAGTATATTTTTTGTTGCTTAGCAGGAAAATTGGCTGATTATGTTCATTTAGAGCCACTTGCCACTTATATTGAAGAGGAAGGGCTAACCCTTATTTTAAAAGCTGAAACCGCCGATAAAGCAGGTATTACTTACGAGGGTAAATATAATTTAATTACCCTTAACGTACATTCAAGCTTAGAGGCCGTTGGGCTAACTGCTGCGATATCTGCAAAGCTGACTGAGCATGGCATTAGCGCTAATGTGGTAGCTGCGTTTTATCACGACCATATTTTTGTACAAACAGACAAAGCACAAGCCGCGATGAAAGCACTTGGAGAGATTGGTTAGGATTTTTGCTAGTATGGTAGCAAGCTAAACATTTTAGTATTAATGTAATAAGCAGATACTAAAAACATATAACTTTATTCTTATTGCTAAAAGAAAACTCAATTAAGTAAGGAGACAATAAGTTGAGAAAACCAAGACTATTTATAGCTTCTTCAGTTGAAAGCTTACCCGTAGCTGAAGCTGTAAATGTTAATTTAGACCATGAATTTGAAGTAACGCTATGGAAAAATGGTACTTTTAAACTCTCATCAACAGTGATCGATGATCTTGTTGAAAAGTCGTCATTTGTAGATTTTGCACTATTTATATTTGCTCCAGAAGATATCGCTACGATCCGAAATAGACAAGAACATGTCGTAAGAGATAATGTAATTTTTGAAATGGGATTATTCGTTGGAGCTATAGGTAAATCTAGATCATTTATCCTGAAGCCTCGCGATATTGAAATGCATCTACCAACCGATTTATTAGGAGTAACTCCTGCTGATTATGATTCTGGACGTTCTGATTATGATTTGGTTTCAGCGACTAACCGTGCTTGTACATTAATTAAAGCTGAAGCAGAAAGGCTAGGAGTGATCAATAATCAAAATAGCTCTGGGATAAAAAGAAATATTGCGAATCCATCAGTTTATAACCTTAAGGCACAAGATTATAAATTTTTAGCAGCTTGTCTACAAAGTTATACGTCTGACCCTGATGGTCTCCCATTTTATAGAATTTCTAATAACTTTAGTTCTACAGATGACTCTATTTTGCAAATATCGTTGATCAAGTTAGAAAGAATGGGATATTTAAGTAAAGCTATTGAAACAGATCAACAAAGTGAATGCGATTTTTATACTTATTCTATAACCGAGATGGGGATTGATATATTGCTGCAGAATGAAGACTTACTCCAACCTCAAGGCTATAAACCTGATATACAATTTTAAGTTTACATTACACTATGTGAGCTACCATTTAACTTCCCCGTCGGGTGGCGCTTCGCTTAACCGAGCTACGCTTAGAGAAACTTCGGAGTTTAGAGAGGTTATATTAAAACACCGAACTTGTTAGTTCGGTGTTTTTATTGGTGCTGAATCGCGGGTGCTTGTTCAGCTTGTAAAACTTAAACTACATACCCACTAAAACCTAGCGCTTTAAAATAAAGTTTAGGAATGCCAAATTTGCACTCATTTAGCAGTTCGCTAAAGCGCATTCTATCAAGCGGGTAAAACTCATTTTCTAAGTCGTGCCCTGTTTGTGTTTTACCTGTTTCGGTTAAACCCAATTGCGCGCACGTTGTAAGCTGGGCTTCGCGCTCAAATGAAGTTTCAGGGCGCATTAAATCTGCAATATAAAGGTTGGCGTCTTTTTTAAGGCTTCCTTTAATCGCTTTTAATAACTCTTTTTTATCGCCGTTATCTTGTACAAAATGCATTACCAATAAACATAAAACGGCATCGGCTTTAACCGATAATTTATTAACAGGTCCGTTATGAATATTAACGCGGCTTGCTATGCCTTGCTCATCAAATTGCTGCTTCGCGATAGCAAGCATATCGGCTGATGTATCTTGCGCGGTAAATTGCCATGTAGGGTTTAATGCAGCCAGTGCAAGTACTTCTTTGCCTGTGCCTGCCCCTACTACTAAAATATGCGCATTATCGCTTAGCGTTGCTTTTAGCTGTGCGTTAGTGAGCTGATGTAATAATTCATAACCAGGAACTAAACGGGTTATACGGCTATCGTATTGTGTTGCTTGCTCGCCTGTAAACGTTGGCATTGTATCTCCTTGTTTTCAGTAATGTTGCTTATAAAACTTCAACTGTGGAATATCCACCTGGCTTTTTGGCTACATGCACTTGAGTGGCTACACGCTCGCTCATTTGTGTTACGTGCGATATAACGCCTACTTTTCTGCCTTGTGCTTGCAAAGAATCCAAAGCGTCCATTGCAATGCTTAGGGTTTCGCTGTCTAACGTACCAAACCCTTCGTCAATAAACAAAGAATTGATTTGTACTTTGTTTGACGAAAGCGATGCTAAACCAAGTGCAAGTGCGAGCGATACTAAAAATGACTCCCCGCCTGAGAGTGTATTAACAGAGCGTTGCTCGTCGGCCATGTCGCGGTCAATAATTGCAATGTCGAGTGTTTGCGCTATGGCGGTTAATTCGTAGCGTTTGTTGAGTGTTTTTAAATGGCTGTTTGCATAGTGCAGTAATATTTTTAACGTTTGTGTTTGCGCTAAGTTACGCATGGTTTTACCCGTTGCATCACCCAATACTTTATTAAGCAAGTGCCATTGTTCAACCTGGGTTTTAAGCGTAGTTAACTCAGCTTGTTTGCCTTCAAGCGCTTTCGCATTTTGGTTATGTTGCTCAATAGCGGTATTAGTTGCTAGTAATGAATTTTGCAGCTGCGTTTGCTGCTCGTTTAAGCTGCTTAGTTGAGTATTTGAAGCCTCTGCACTTTGCGTAGGTTTATCGCTACTGTTGTGTTTTTCAAGCGTAAGTTGCTGCTGTTTTAATGCGGCGTTTGCATCTGTTAGCGCTTGAGTTAACTGCTCGTGCTGAGTTAAATGCGCTTTAATAGTCTCGCTACTAAGCGTTAGTAAAATTTTGACCTGTTCGTGCGTTGCATTGCTATATTGCACTTTAAAGTCAGTAAACCACTGGTTATAACGTGCCTCAAGCGTTGCTAGCTCTTGGCTGTTTTCAAGTAAGCGTTGCTCTACATTTTTAAGCGTTATGGCGTGCTCATCTCGTTGTTTTATCGCGTCGTCATAGGCTTTTTGACTCGCTTGAACCTGCGATTGCAGTTGCTCTTGCGCACTTGTGAGTTTTGCTTGGTAGTCGTCTGCGCTTATTTGCTCGTTATTAAATAAAGCTAAGCGCTCACTTTGTACAGTGCTTAGTAAATTTTTAGCTTTTACAAGCTCTTCATTAAGTGCTTTTAACGACTGCTCGTTGTTACTTATGAGCGGTGTGAGCTGCTTTATTTGTTCATTAGCTTTGTCTTGGCGCTTTTGGCTTTGCTCAAGTTGCGTTTGAGTTTGCTGATACTGCGTAACCTGCTCGTGCAGCTCGCTAAGTTCAAGCGTATTGGCTTGTAGTTGCTGCCAAAAATCACTGTTTTCAAATTGATTATTGAGCGTTGTACCAAGCTCGTTAATTTGCACACTAAGTTCGCTATGCTTACTCGTTAACTGGTTTTGCTGATGTGTAAACTCAAGGTGTTTATTACTAAGTTGCTGCTGTACTTGCTGCTCTGCTTTAAGTGCTGCTAGTAGCTCATTTACTTTAGTTTGCAGTGTACGCTGGCGTTTTTGCTGCTCAAAGTATTGCGCTTTTTGCTCCGTTAACTGCTTATAAGTTACTTCAAGCTGATCAGGCGTTAAGTCGTTAAGCTCTGTGCGTGCGCCTTGCATGGTATTTTTAATGTCGAGCTGTTTAGCTTTTGCCGTTTGTATTACTTGCTCAAGTTGCCCGTGTTCAGCAGTTAATACGGCATGTTGAGTTTGGTGCTTATGCAGCTCGCTTTGTGCATGGTCAAATTGCTTTTTAGCTATATTAAAATCATTTTCAAAATCAGTAATTAAGTTATTTAATTGCTGATTTTGATTTACCGCATACGGGTGCTCAGTTGCACCGCACACTAAACAAGGTTCATTAGGGCGAAGCTCAGTGCGTAAATGCTCTACGTTCTCGCTGGCTCTTAAGCGCGCTTGGTTAAGTGCGTACTCGTTGCCTTTAAGCGCTTGCTCGCTGGTTATTAAATGCTGATTAAGTAAAGCATGGGCTTGCTGGCTTTCATTTAACTGCTGATTAAGCACTTGTTGGCGTTGAGTACTTTGTTTTAGTTCTGCGTTAAATTGCCCGTAGCGCTCTCGCTGCTCTTTTAAGTAATCAATACTTTTTAACTGCGCGTCGCAGTGCTCTGCATTAAACTCATTAAGCTGAGTATTTAATGCCTGTAAAGTTGATTGCTCACCACTAAGTGCCACCTCGCACTGCTGCACTTTATTATTTTGTGTATTTAAACGCTCAGTCTGACTTGCAAGCTCCCTATTAAGAGTTTGGCTTTGTGCAAGGTTTGCGGTTAATTGCTGCTGTGCATTTAAGTAAGTATTAAAGCTTTGCTGATAGTAGCTCCAGTCTTTTGCTAAAACATGCAGCTGTGCATGCTCATTAAGCCATTGCTGGCTTTTAGCTGAGTCGGTATTAGCAAGTTCAAGCTCGCTATTGCTTTGTTTAAGCTGTTGTTTGAGCTCATCAAACTGAGATTGTTCTTTGGTTATTTGCGACTCAGTACCTTTTACAGCTTGAGTTTGCAACGCAATGCTGCTGTCGAGCTCTCTCGCTTTAGCTATAACGGGCGCTGCATTTTGTTTTTGCTCATTGGCGTTATTAAGCAGCTCGGTATGCTTAGCAAGCGCGGTATTACGCTCGTTAATTACCGCTAAATGATCAACACTTTTAAGCGATGTTATTTGCTGATCCAACGCCGTATTTTGATCGGTTAACAAATTAAAACGGCTGCGGTTATCTTTTATTTCAAGCGCTTGTTTAGCTTGTTTTGCCTGCTCGCTTTGCTCAACGATACTTTCAAGCGCTGAGCTTGCTTGTTGCTGGGTTTGCTGTGCTTGCAGTAAGTTTTGCTCAAGTACTGTAGCTTGCTGATACCAGTTAAGTGCTTTTTCGGTTTTGGATAGCTCTTTTTTAGTGTGTTCGGTTTGCGCTTTTAAATCGGTTAACTTGGTTTGTTGTAGCTCAAGTTCTTCTGGGGTTAACAAAGTATAGCTTTCAAGACCAGCTTTAAGCGCTTCAAGCTTTGCTACTTGCTCTTTATGGCGCTCAAAAATACGCACGCCAATACGGCTAAATTTATCGGTACCTGTTAAGCACTCTAAAAGTTGCGCTCGCTCATCGCCAGTGGCTTTTAAAAACGCAGCAAACTCATGTTGTGCTAAAAGTACGGCACGGGAGAACTGCTCAAAGTTAAGCCCTATTTTACTCTCGACTTCTTTTATTGTGTGGCTTTTGTCAGCTATAAGGGTTTCGTCTGGCAGGGTTACTAAAGTGTGCTCTGCTACTTTAAGTTTGCCTGTTACTTTTTTATGGGTTCGTGCAATTGTATAGCGCGCACGATAAAGCTGTTTATCTTGTCCTAAAAAGTCGACCTCGGCGTAGCCTTCCCATGTACCTCTGCGTAGCAAGTTTCGCGCATCATTAAGCTTAATGCTGTCGCCGTTAAACTCAATTAAGTTACCTTTATCACCGCGCAGCCTCGCTGTTTTTGTATAAAGGGCTAAACAAATGGCATCTAAAAAGGTACTTTTACCAGCGCCAGTATCGCCTGTGATGGCAAATAGACCTGCGTCTTTTAATGGGGCTTTAGTAAAATCTATTTCAGCGTCAACTATTGAGGCTAAATTATGAATACGAACTGCGGTTATTTTCATAGTTGTTCTTGCTCCGTAAGCTCGTTTATCACGTCACTTAAAAGTGCTTTTAGCTCATCGGGTACGCTTTGCCCTGCCATGTCTTTATCGTTTGCGAACGCTTGTTCTAATAGGTTTAGTGGATTGAGCATTTCAACTTCGCTTAAATCTTCAAATACGGTGTTGTCGTCATTTTGCGCTGATTGCTCACGTACACGTTCAATACCACAAAATTTAATATGCTTACCTTCAAGTGCTTGTTCTATTTGTTCTCTGAAGGTGGTGTCGGTATCGCTTGATTTAAGCTTTACACGTAAATAAGGCGCTATTGTATTTTGTGCAGTGTCGAGCGCTTTAATTTGCTCGCATAGTTCGCTTAATGGTACACACTCCCCTTTTGGTAAAATAATTACATCGGCAGAGCGCGGAATGTAAAGGGGGTTTACAGTTGTACTAATATGTTGTTTTTCATCAATAATAAACTCAACAACATTTACTTGGTGCGTGTAGTTACGTTCTGAAAACGACATAGGGATAGGTGTGCCGCTGTAGCGAATAACATCACTTTTAGCGACTTGTTGCGCTTTGTGTAAGTGCCCAAGGGCAACGTAGTTGGCTTGTTTACCAAATACATTGGCTGAAATAGACTCTTCACCACCTATTACTAAGTTACGCTCAGAATCACTTGAGATATCCCCGCCTTTTGCGTGTAAATGCCCCATAACTATTAATGGTGAGTTTTGCTCATTCTCATTAAGAGCTTGCTTTAGTGCAAGCTCGTAAGCTTTTGAAACGCCTTGAGCATAACTAGGGCCGCTTTCGGTTTGGCTAAGTAAACTTACATCACTTGCGCGTAAAAATGGCATAGCGACGATTACAGCGCGTTTACCATTGGTATTTATGGTAATAACAGTTTCATCGGGTGTTGCGACATCAAAGCGCCCTACTACGTGAGTATCAAACTGTGCAAGTAATGGCTGAGCTGCCAAAATACGATTTGCAGAGTCGTGGTTACCCGCAATAATCACTACGTGTAATAGTGGGCATGCTTTTTTGGCGTCTTTAATAAATTGATAAAGCTGATTTTCGGCGCTAGCACTTGGTGTTGCTGTATGATAAATATCGCCCGCAACTAAAAGTAAGTCTATTTGTTGTTCAACAAGAGTGGCTAATAACCATGTAAAAAAAGCTTGATGTTCAACACGGCGATCGTGTTCGTAAAATTGTTGGCCAAGGTGCCAATCTGAGGTGTGGAGGACTTTCATGTCGCGCTCTTAATAAAACCGTAAGAGCGCCAATATACCCAAGGCTGTTAAAGATGCAAGCCTAAGGCATGCATTACGTTAGGTTAAACTGTACCAAGCTGAAAAAACAACCGGTAATGCTAAAAGTGCCATTAATAATGGAATTTTTAACGTTTTAGTTTGTTTTGCGTGTAGCGCCTTTAGTGCATTAGTTTCGTTGCACGCTGCTACTTTATCGATATAAAAATAACCCGAATCGAGATACTGCTTACAGTTATTCTCACTTGCTGGAATCGCAATTAGTTCTTGTTGTTTTTTTAGGATGTAAAAATCCATAAGCCCACCGCATTTCTTGCTAGTAATCGATATTAATTTGAGGATAAATGTGACGAATTTATTTGCCTCAAATAAAAAGGTTGGCGATTTTAAATATAAACAGCACTAAAGATCAACCTAAAATTACACTATTTGTCATTTATCGTACAAATAGCGAATATTAATGAAGTTCGGCAATATTTGAGCCAATTATTTACTCGTTTCACTGTGTTTTTGTTCAGTAGAAAGGGCTTTTAGGCCATTTTACTTGTTGCGAATTAGTAATACTTATACGTAGGATTAATGGTCTACCTGGTAATGCCAAAGCAATACTTTTTTAGCAATATATATAAAATGAATGATATTTTTTTAAGTTCTGGGACTTAGTATTTAACCGATCAAAACCATTATTAAAACCCAATTTTGTAAACCCCCTTTACAGTTTTTATCTATTCGTATTTTGTTACAAAATAATTGTATTTTTCAATCTAAAAAACTAAGTGAACATCACCCTAAAAATACGGTACTTGGTCGCTAATTTATTGAAGCTAACTGGTATATTTGTCAAAGTACGCTCACAAAATTATATTAGGACTAACAATGAAAAAAATAGGTCTTACGCTAAGTGCTTTTGTATTGCCATTCGCAATATCGAGTGCAGCTATGGCGTCTTCGGTTGAGCAAACAAAAGGTTCTTTTGTTGATAAATTTCGTCAATTAGACGAAGCACTTCCTACACCCAATGTTTATCGTAGTGCCGCTGGCGAACCAGGTGAAAAATACTGGCAGCAACGTGTAAACTACGATATTGATGTGAAGCTAGATGAAAAAAAGCACCGCATCACTGGTAGTCAAAGCATTGAATATAAAAATAACTCACCACATACGCTTAAATATTTATGGTTACAGTTAGATCAAAATATTTTTAAGAGTGACTCTATTGCCGAAACAACAAAAACATTTAAAAGCACTTTAGAAAGCTTACCAGCTCAAAAGCCCGCTAAATTAAGTTTAGGTGAATTACGTCGTCAGCAATTTATGAGCGACAACGAACTGGGTTATACAATCAGTGGCGTAAAAGATGACGATGGTAAAGAGCTACGCGTAACTGTAGTTGATACCTTAATGCGCATCGATTTAAACGAGCCATTAAAACCAGGTAAAGAAGTCGAATTTAGCATGAACTTTGCCTTCAACATTGTTGAAGAAGATGCAGTGGGTGCACGTTCTGGTTACGAGCACTTTGAAGAAGACGGCAACGACATATTCTTAATTGCTCAGTGGTTTCCTCGTTTAGCCGCTTATACCGATTACGAAGCATGGACAAACAAGCCGTTTTTAGGCTCTGGTGAGTTTACGCTTGAGTTTGGTGATTACGATGTTGAGATTACTGTTCCGGCAGATCACATTGTATCGGCAACAGGTAAACTTGATAACGCGAGCAAAGTACTTACAAGTACTCAGCGCAAACGTTTAAAGCAAGCTGAAACATCTAAGCGTCCTGTGTTTATTGTTAACGCAGAAGAAGCGCTAGAAAACGAAAAAGAAGGCACTGACAAAACTAAAACGTGGCACTTTAAAGCGCAAAACGTACGTGACTTTGCTTGGGCGTCGTCTCGTAAGTTTATGTGGGATGCAAAGGGTTATCAACAAGGTGGTGACGTTCAGCCTTTAGTTATGGCAATGTCGTTCTTCCCTAAAGAAGGTGGTGACTTATGGGAGAAGTACTCAACTGAAGCTGTAGTACACACAATGGAAGTGTACTCTAAGTATTCTTTTGACTACCCATACCCAACTGCGCAATCGGTAAATGGCCCTGTTGGCGGCATGGAATACCCAATGATTACCTTTAACGGCCCGCGTACTAAGTTACAAGATGATGGTACACGTACTTATTCTCAAGCTGAAAAGCGCTTTTTACTTGGCGTAGTTATTCATGAAGTGGGTCATATTTACTTTCCAATGATTGTTAACTCAGATGAGCGCCAATGGACGTGGATGGATGAAGGCTTAAATAGCTTTTTAGATGGCGTTGCTGGTCGTGAATGGGATCCTACTATTCCTTGGGGTGTTGAGCCTCGCGATATAGTGAGCTACATGAAGTCTGAAAACCAAGTACCTGTTATGACTCAGTCAGACAGTGTATTACGCTTAGGTCCTAATGCTTATACTAAACCTGCAGCAGCCCTTAATATTTTACGTGAAGTAATTTTAGGCCGTGACTTATTCGACTTCGCATTTAAAGAGTATGCTCAGCGCTGGAAATATAAGCGCCCTACTCCAGCTGATTTTTTCCGTACAATGGAAGAAGCCTCTGGTGTTGATTTAGATTGGTTTTGGCGTGGCTGGTTTTACACCACAGACCATGTAGATATCTCTTTAGATAAAGTATATCAACTACGTTTAGACACTAAAAACCCTGATATTGATTACAGCCGTTTACGTGATATTGAAGCAGACAAACCTACTTCATTATTTGTTGAGCGTAACCGCGCACAAGGTAAAAAAACATGGGTTGAGAAAAACTCTGATGTTACCGATTTTTATGACGAAAACGACCGTTTTACTGTAACCAATAAAGAACGTAACTCGTACAATAAGTTTTTAAAAGGCTTAGAGCCGTGGGAGCGTAAAACGCTTGAGCGTGCTTTAGAAGAAGATAAAAACTATTACGTTATGGAATTTTCAAACCTTGGTGGTTTGGTAATGCCTATTTTATTAGAGCTAACATATGAAGATGGCACTAAAGAAGAGCGCTATATTCCTGCTGAAATTTGGCGTCGTAATTATAAAAACGTTCAGAAGCTGATTGTTACCGATAAAAACAAACCGCTTGTATCAGTTACTGTTGACCCAGGCTGGGAAACAGCTGACGTAGATGTTGAAAACAATAACTACCCTCGTCGTATTATTCCTTCACGTATTGAAGTGTTTAAAAAGGAAAAGAGTAAAGCTAAAGTAAGTCGCGATATCATGCAAGATATTAAAACTGAGCTTAAAACTGATGAGAAGAAAGACGAAAAGGATGACGGTGAGGAGCAGCAATAATGCGCTTTTTGCTTATTATTGTTTGCCTTTTAGTTGCTGCGCCAAGTATGGCGCATCAACTAAAGTCGTCAGTTACAACCGTGCTTTTTAATAAACGAACGCATAATGTTGAATTAATGCATCGCTTTTATTTACATGATACCGAACACGCCGTAGGAACATTGTTTAAAGGCAAAATTGATATTATTAGTAATAAAGCCGACCAACAACGTTTTGCTAAGTATGTTGAATCGCATGTTGCTCTACAAACGTTAAGTGGTGAACCTTTACCACTTAACTTTGTGGGAGCACAAGTTGATGGTAAGTTTTTTTGGGTTTACCAAGAAGCACCAATTCCTGAAAACATTGAAGGAATTAAAATGAGTAATGGCGCACTTCGTGATTTATGGCCATCTCAGGTAAATATGGTAAACGTTGAGGGCAAAGGTAAGATTAAAACTTTAAACTTTGCTCAAGATGATACTTGGCTCGAAGCCCGCTTTGAGCAAAATTAATATTTAAAACTTCCCCAACCGACGCGCACAGCAGTTTATGTGCGCGTTTTCTTCATACGTTTAAACTGCGTTCATGTTTGATCTGTTATTTGTAAATTTACGTAAAATTTGTGAGTTCAATTTGTATATTTACCTTTTTTTGCGCATGATATATCAAGCACTTAAATTACTTTGTTATCAATAGATTGATAATGGTGCGTATTAATATTTAAATATAGTTAGTTTCATTTATCCCTTTGTATTTACCGACCTAGGGCATAAGCAGTAGAGAATTTTATGTTTAAATTTCATTTAGTAATAACTAAATTCAGGGAATGATATGACTACTCAGGTTGAGGCTATTTTTGGAGTGATTTTTGATTTAGATGGAACATTGGTTTCATCAGAATTAGATTTTGCATTAATAAAGGCCCAAATAGGTTGCCCTTGCGAGCAAGATTTACTTGATTACATTGCTCAGTTGCCCTCACCGTATATGCGTGAAGAGGCAATGAATATAGTTCACCAACACGAATTAATAGATGCACAACATGCCAGTATATTACCTGGTGTGAGTGAAGCTATTCATGCTTTAAAGTCTAAAAATATTCCGATGGCGATTGTTACTCGCAATTTTGATAAAGCAGCGGCAATTAAATTACAAAATAATCCACTCCCTATCAGCACAGTTTTAACGCGAAGCGATGCCCCAGCAAAGCCAGATCCCAGCGCTTTAAATGCCATTGCTACACTTTGGAACATTAACGCCAGAAATTTACTTTATGTAGGCGATTACCTTTACGACATTCAAGCTGCGCACAATGCAAATATGCGCGCGTGTTTATACGCTCCAGAGTCAACGCCTGCTTATGCCGATCAGGCAGATTACGTTTTACATGACTTTGTTGAATTAGTGACATTAGTTGAGAGTTATTCTGAAAAAATAGAGTTATGTTAAATAGCGTACTATTAAATTTATTTAAGAATAAGTGCTACGTTATTTAAATTACAAAATAACGTTTGTTCCTAGCCCAATACGTTTTGAATTGGTAAAATACCGCAAAACGTAACGTATTCATTAGGGGCACAAAATGGGCAGAGCATTTGTAGTTCGTCAAAGTTCTATGATCAAAACAGCCAATGCAAAAACAAAAGTAAACTCAAAGTATGGTAAAGAGATTTACGTTGCAGCAAAAAGTGGCGATCCCGATCCCGAAGTAAATCAAACACTACGCCGTCTAATCGAAAAAGCTAAAAAAGACCAAGTACCCGCGCACGTTATCGATAAAGCAATTGAAAAAGCAGCCGGTGGCGCAGGGGAAGACTATTCTGTTGCCCGTTACGAAGGCTATGGCCCTGGTAATTGCATGGTTATAGTTGACTGTTTAACTGACAATCCGAACCGTACAATTAAAGATGTACGCTTACCGTTTACTAAAACAGACTCAAAAATTGGTACTCCTGGCTGCGTAGCACATATGTTTGATCATTATGCGGTACTTGGCTTTGCGGGTGATGACGACGAAATAGTATTAGAAGCATTAATGATGGCTGATGTTGATGTTAGCGATGTTGAAGCCGAGGACGGTAAAATATCGGTATTTGCACCACCAACAGAATACTTTAAAGCTAAAACTGCCCTTGAAGACGCATTTGAAGGCATTAACTTTGAAGTAGACGAAATTACGTTTATTCCTCAAGTTAATATTGAAATTGAAGACGAAGAAGTTATTGCTAACTTTGATAAGTTTATAAATATGCTTGAAGATTGTGACGATGTACAAAATATTTATCACAATGCCATTGTAAAAAATTAGATTTAATTAACTAAAGCTTTAAAAAGCGTGTTTTGTGTATGCAAAACACGTTTTTTTACGTTTGAATAAATGTTAGATATTCATGTGTATTATGCTTATTTGAATATATATTTTTAAAATGCCTTAAAAGTGATGTTATTCTAATTTTAGGCGATAAAAAACCAGCTTAAAAGCTGGTTTAGCACTTAATCTGAACTTTGCTTAAGCGGTTAAAGCGTATTCGTTTTTTGTGCTTTATATTTTATACGGTAGCTATGTAGCAGTGGTTCAGTGTAACCACTAGGTTGTGTTACACCCTCCAAAACCAGTGCAAGTGCAGCTTGAAACGCTATGCTGTTATTAAGGGTTTCTTCGTTTGTTGCCATGGGTGTATACGCAGCGTCGTGCTCGTTTTGACCATCAACCACTTTGGCCATTTTAGCCATTGTTAATTTTATTTGCGCCTTTGAGCACACGCCATTTAGTAACCAATTAGCCATATGCTGGCTTGAAATACGCAGTGTTGCTCTGTCTTCCATTAGCCCGATATGGTTAATGTCGGGTACTTTTGAGCAGCCAACGCCTTGATCAATCCAACGTACAACGTAACCTAAAATGCCTTGTGCGTTGTTTTCAAGCTCGCTTTGAATATCTTCTTTTGAAAGCGTTTTAGGGTCTGTCATTAGCGGCGGTGTAAGCAGGTCATTAAGGCTCGCAATAGTACGTTTAGCTATACTTTGCTGCTCAGTAAATACGTTTATATCGTGATAATGCATTGCATGTAGGGTAGCGGCTGTAGGGGAGGGCACCCATGCTGTATTAGCGCCTGATTTAGGATGCGCTTGTTTTTGCTCCATCATTAATGCCATTTTATCTGGCATTGGCCACATGCCTTTACCTATTTGTGCTTTATGACTTAAGCCACAAGCAAGGCCAATATCGACGTTGCGATCCTCATAAGCTTGTATCCATGGTTGCTGCTTAATCTGTGCTTTTGGAAGCACAACGCCCGCTTGCATAGAGGTATGAATTTCATCGCCTGTGCGGTCTAAAAATCCAGTATTTATAAATACAACACGCTCTTTAGCTGCATAAATACAGGCTCTTAGGTTTACAGAAGTACGGCGTTCTTCATCCATAATACCCATTTTAAGCGTGTTTTTAGGTAAGCTTAGCGCTTCCTCTACTAAGCTAAATAAAGTGTTAGTAAACGCCACCTCTTCAGGACCATGCATTTTTGGTTTTACTATATTAATACTTTGCGCGCTTGAGTTTTTTATACCTGTTTTTTTATTTAGGTCATGCAATGCCGCAGTTGCAGTAAACATGGCGTCCATAATGCCTTCAAATACCGGTTGATTGTACACATCGGTAATAGCAGGGTTCGTCATTAAATGGCCAACGTTTCTAACAAACATCATGCTACGGCCTTTTAAAGTAACTGTGCCGCCATCGAGTGCGGTGTATGTTTTATCACTTTGCAGAGTACGCTCTACAGTTTTATCGCCTTTTTTAAACGATTCAACTAGGTTACCTTGCATCAAACCAAGCCAATTTTTATAAACTTGTACTTTATCTTCTGCATCTACCGCAGCTACAGAATCTTCACAATCCATAATGTTTGTAAGAGCGGCCTCTAACACTACATCTTTTAAGCCTGCTTTATCTGCTTGGCCAATAATGTGGTGGTGATCGATATGTAGCTCTATGTGTAAATCATTGTTTTTTAATAACACTACGGTTGGGTTTTGTGCTTCACCTTGATAGCCAATAAGCTGAGATGGGTCAGCTAATGTGGTTTGAGAGCTATCACGTAACGTAATTAAAAGTGCGCCATCTACTACTGAATAATTAGTGCTTTCTATATGCGAGCCATTAGTGAGCGGCAATGCTTTATCTAAAAACTGGCGAGCGTAGGCCATTACCTTAAAACCACGAACAGGATTGTAGGTATTGCCTTTTTCGGCTCCATCGTCTTCGCTTAACACATCTGTACCGTATAAAGCGTCGTATAACGAACCCCAACGTGCGTTAGCGGCATTAAGTGCAAAGCGTGCGTTACTGACAGGCACGACCAACTGAGGACCTGCTGTAAGGGCTACTTCGGGTTCTACATTTTGGGTTTCAATTTCAAAGTTGGTAGGCTCTTTAACTAAATAGCCAATATCTTGCAAAAAGGCATGGTACTTAACGCTATCCCACGTTTTATTAGCAAGATGGTAGTCATCTATTTGCTGTTGAAGCAATTCTCGCTTTTCAAGCAGTGCCTTATTTGTAGGGGTAAGTGTTTGAACTATATGTGCAAAGCTTTGCCAAAATTGATGTTCACTTAAGTGAGTGCCTGGTAGTAATTGATTTTTAACAAAATCAGCCAGTTGTGTGTCTACGCTGAGTCCTGAATGTGTGAGAGTGTGGGACATAATTGCCTTCCTTAAACGGTCGCGATGTTGTTGTGTGCTTGTGCGTTAAGGCAACAATAACTCAAAAAGGCAATGTTGAGTGCTTTTTAGCCATTCACAAAATGTATAGCCACAATAACAACTATAAATTTACTAAATCTAGAAAAGGAGCCTAATGTTGAATCAAGCGAAACGGAGCACACACTCCTGGCCACTCTCACAACATTAAAATAATTTATACCAATCTGCTTATGTATGGGGTCTATTTAACGTTAAGAAAATTACGCTAGAGCTAGGCAAAAATTTTTGTATCTAGTTATTCTAAATAAAAAATTTTTAACGACGTTATAGTGCAATTTAATTCGTTAAATTGATCAAAGATTTATGCAGGTTGGTATTACACACTCGTTCGAAGGATTTTATTATGACAACATATCAACGCGAAACAGACACACTCTCTACTCTTTGCCAATCACAAGGCAGCGCATGGAAAGCTATTAACCCTGAATACGCAAGCCGTATGCGTTTACAAAACCGTTTTCGTACAGGGATTGAAATTGCGCAATACACAGCAGACGTTATGCGTGAAGATATGGCTGCATATGACGCCGACACAAGCCTGTACACACAATCTTTAGGATGTTGGCATGGTTTTACTGCGCAACAAATGATGATGGCTATTAAGCGCCATCAAAAAACAACTAAACGCAGCTATGTATACTTAAGTGGCTGGATGGTTGCAGCACTTCGCTCTGCATTTGGTCCGCTGCCAGATCAAAGCATGCACGAAAAAACATCGGTACCTGCATTAATTGAAGAAATTTACACATTTTTAAAGCAAGCTGATGCACGTGAACTAGACCACTTGTTTAACGACCTAGATGCAGCAAAAGCGAATGGCGGTGACGTTCAAGCTGTTATTGATAAAATAGACAACTTTGAAACTCATGTTGTGCCAATTATTGCTGATATTGACGCAGGTTTTGGTAACGAAGAAGCAACTTACTTACTGGCTAAAAAAATGATTGAAGCCGGTGCGTGTGCCATTCAAATAGAAAACCAAGTATCTGACGCCAAACAATGTGGTCACCAAGCGGGTAAGGTGACCGTTCCACACGAAGACTTTTTAGCAAAGATTAACGCAGTACGTTACGCCTTTTTAGAACTTGGTATTGATAACGGTATTATTGTGGCACGTACAGATTCATTAGGTGCAAGCCTTACTCAAAAAGTACCTGTGTCACAAACACCAGGTGACTTAGCAAGCCAATACAATGCATTTTTAGAAACGACGCCAATTAACGGTGTTGATGACTTAAATGAAGGCGACACAGCAATGAAAATTAATGGCCAGTTATGTAAACCAACTCGCCTAGATAACGGTTTATTTCAATTCCGCGAAGGCACTGAAAAAGACCGCGTAGTACTAGATTGTATTACGAGCTTGCAGTCGGGCGCTGATTTACTGTGGATTGAAACAGAAAAACCTCATGTTAAGCAAATTGCAGAACTGGTAAATCGTGTTAAAGAACACGTGCCAAATGCAAAACTGGTATACAACAACTCGCCTTCGTTTAACTGGACGCTTAAGTTTCGTGAGCAAGTGTATCAAGAGTGGGAAGAAGCAGGCCGTGACCTTAGTGCTTACCCAAGCCTTGGCGACAATAAAGGCCTTATGGCACCAGAAATGGATGCAACAGAACTTGCGCAAGCAGCCGATTTACTAGTGCAAAACTTCCAGCGCGATGGCGCACGTGAAGCAGGTATTTTCCATCACTTAATTACTCTGCCTACGTACCATACAGCTGCGCTAAGCACTGATATTTTATCAGAAGGTTACTTTGGCGATATGGGTATGCTGGCTTATGTACGTGATGTACAACGCCAAGAAATTCGCCGTGAGCAAGCTTCTGTTAAGCACCAAGACCTAGCAGGGTCTAACATGGGCGATACGCACAAAGAATACTTCTCTGGTGATAACGCGCTAAAAGCCGGTGGTGAAGACAACACCATGAACCAGTTTTAATTCCTAACTAGATAGTGTTACTCAAGGGCCAATAGGCCCTTTTTTATTGCTTTAAGTAAAGTTAGAACATTGAAGCATAATTACAGATCAGACTTTAACTAGGGCGTGTTGATCTTTGTGGATTGAAATTTGTTCAATCTAGGGGCGATTAAATCGCGGCGCGAGGTTTGTAACCTAGTGGGCTAAGTAAAAACCGAGCAAAGCTTCCGCGTCCTGCTCACGCCCCTTACCTACATCCATGTAGGCAACAAAGAGTTTATCGCCCCTAGAAAGAACCCAAAGGGCAGCGCATGTTTGGTATTTATGCTACGTTATCGCCTATTCATGGGGAATAACCACACTACATAAGCTCCGCCTTGCCTAAAAACCAAACATACTGCTGCAAATTAACCCACCAAAGTTCAACACGCCCTTGCCAAATCATGTTGGATCACTATTTAACTACCTGAGTGGATTTACAGATCAGAGTTTAACTAACCTTTCATAAAACGGCATATTTGGGGTGATTTTGCTGTAAAAAGCGTTTACAACAACTTTAAAAGGCAGGTAAGTGACTGATTTTTGCTTTAATAGGCAAACTTAGCGAATTTATAAACCGATTTTTTACTAACTTCTCTGTGCTATAAAACAAAATTTTACTAACTGATAGGCTATAAACAGTGACTCAAACCGATTTTTTACCAACTCAAGTTACAAAAAATGCTATAAACCGAAATTTTACTAACTGAAGTTTTAGCTAAGTCCGATATTTAACTGTCACAGAAGTGTAAAGGGGGTTTACAGTTTGAATACTAAGGCGGTAAATACAAAAGCCACTTATTTGAAGTGGCTTTTATTTGAGCTATAAATTTATTACCCAGAGTTTATTTAGTGTGTTTATCAAACCACCATTGAATATAAGCTACTTTAGTCATTAAGTTTGATGGGCGAGCTGTAATACCATGCGATGCATTAGGAATGCGCACCATTGCAGTATCAACGCCTTGTAGTTTTAATGCCTGATAAAACTGCTCAGTTTCTGATATTGGTGTACGGTAGTCAGATTCGCCAGTGAGCAACATAGTAGGAGTTTTAACGTTTCCAACATAACTAATAGGCGAGCGCTTCATGTAATGCTCGATGTGATCCCACGGTTTACCCGGAAACCAGTAATCAGCAAAAAACGGGTAAAAATCGGCAGTTAGTACAAAGCTGATCCAATTAATAACAGGCTTAGCAACTACAGCCGCAGCAAAGCGATCGGTATGACCTACAATCCAAGCTGTTAATACACCACCGCCAGAACCACCGGTTACAAACAATTTAGACTCGTCAATAAAGCCTTTCGCTATTAGCGCATCAACGCCAGTCATTAAGTCATCAAAATCGTTACTTGGATAATTATGATGAATAGTTTGTGCAAACTCTTTACCGTATGAATCACTGCCACGTGGGTTCATGTATAAAACCACATTTCCTTTGGCTGCAAACAGCTGAATTTCAGCGCTAAAGTGTGGACCGTAATTAGCTACTGGACCGCCATGTATTTCTAGTATTAGCGGATATTTTTTGCTGCTGTCAAATTCTGGTGGGTAAGCAATCCATCCTTGAATAGGTAACTCATCGTGACTTGATTTAATCCAAATTTCTTCCACTTTAGCCAAAGCTTTGTCGCCCAGTGCATCTGCATTAAGGGTAGTTAAACGCTGCGCTTTACCGCGTTTAATTGTTGCTATATCAGCAGGGCGCTGAGTATCGGCAAGGGTAAAGGCTACTTCGCCATCTTCGCTTACATCAAAGTCACCACCAGAATAAGGGCGACCAAAGGCAACACTGCCAATTTGAGTTGTTATTATTTTACGCTTGCCGCTGCGTGGTTGATAGGCGAGGGCGGTTTGACCTTTATCTGCATAGCTAAAGTATATGCCTTTGGAGTTTGCACTCCATTTTATTTGACCTACGCTACGATCAAAATCTGGCGTTAAGCTTGTTGTGTTACCTGTTTTTAAATCACGAATATAAAGCTGAGCGTTTTCGTAGTTAGTGCGTTTATCATCGTAACCTGTGTACGCTAAATAACGACCATCGGGCGATACTTTAGGCTGCTCGTCAGGTCCGTTTCGGTCAGTAATTTTAGTTATATTTTGTGTGGCTAACTCGAGTTGATAGATTTCACTGTTTGTGGGTTTTAGCTGGTTGTTTGTGTGCCTGTTCGCAGAAAAATAAAGCGATTTGCCATCGTTGCTAAAACTTACATCGCCCGCGTTATCAAACTCATCATGAGTGAGTTGTTTGGCATTACCACCGTTAGCATCTATGGAAAATAATTGGCTAAAACCTTTTTGCGTGTAACCGCCACCATCTGAACGGTAATACACATCATCAATAAATTTTGCGGGTTCTGCCCACGTTGCACCTTTTGGTTTGCCTGGTAAGCTCACTGGCGCTGAAGTAGCGCTTGGAACAAACATGCTAAATATTAATTGGTTAGAATCAGGGCTCCATGTAATCGAACGTGGACTACTCGTTAAGTTACTAATTTTTGCCATAGCACCTGTTTTAAGCCATTTTATATATATTTGGCTGCTGCCATCGCGAGTTGATATAAACGCAAGGCGTTGACCATCAGGAGAAAGTACTGGCGAATAATCCATATGCACGCCAGAGGTTAGCGGCTGCATTTGTTTGGTTTTGTAATCAACAGACCAAATATTACCAACTTTGCGATCTGTTTTTATATCCATGCGGTTACGCACAAAATAAACAGTTTTACCGTCTTCGGTTATATCTATTTGATTGGCATATTCTAAATTAAACACGTCTTGCAGTTGTAGTGTATTTGTTTCAGCGTAGGCTAAATTGCTACAGCCTAAAATGAGGCTAAGTGTTAAAAGCTTTTTCATTTTAATCCCTGTTGTTACTTTTTTAATTTGCTAAGTAGTTATATGTTAGGGATTATTAAATTAACAGTAGGATGCGATGAAGCTCTTATTTAACTCTATGAGTTAAAGCTGTAAAGGGGGTTTACAGCTTCTATTTGAGGTTGTGTAAAAGTTTAGTTAGCTGAGTTACACAGGGCTTTTATATCCTTTATAAGCGCTATGCCATCAGCGTTGTCGCCATGTACGCATATGCTATGGGCTTTGAGCGTTAGTTTTTTTCCAGTTCGTGTTGTCACGCTGCCATCGGATAAAAGCTGAGTTACTTGTTTTAGTAATGCCGCTTTGTTGTGAACGCTACCCTCAAGTGTTCGTGACACTAAATGCCCGTCGTCGGTGTACTGTCTGTCGGCAAATGCCTCGAGTATTAGATCAACTCCTGAGCTTTTAGCTATTTGAATGTGCTTATTGGCATTTTTAGTCGCTAAGACCATTAGTTTCAAATCTATTGGGTAGCTAGCAATTGCATTTATAACGGTTTGTAATATTTGCTCATCAGCCATCATGTCGTTATAAAGTGCGCCATGCGGTTTAACATAGCTAAGTGTTAAACCTTGTACTTTTGCCATGCCCTCAATAGCGGCTATTTGATAATGCAGGCAATTTGTAAGCTCTTTTTCGCTAAGTACCATTGAGCGCCTACCAAAGCCTTGCTTATCTGGGTAGCTTGGGTGAGCACCAATTTGTACGTTATGTTGCTTGGCAAGAGTGAGCGTGCTTGCCATTACATCGGCATCACCTGCATGAAACCCACACGCAATATTGGCCATATCAATATGTGGCATAACGTCATCGTCTAGCCCCATTTTCCACGCGCCAAAGCTTTCGCCTAAATCACAATTGAGTTTCATATTAGTGCGCCTTTTGCGGTTTTATTGTGACAGGTAATACGCCGTTAGCCGGTGCTTCTCCTAGTAACACTTTTGCAAGTGCGGTAAAAGCAGGACCAGATACAATATCATTTTTATCTACATCAATATTATATGCGTAAGATGCAAGTACAGCATTTGCATAATCGCCAAATTTAGCAATGTCGTAAGGTGCTCTTAGGCTTATAAAAACAGTGCTTTTATTTTCCTCTTTTGCCATATTTAATAATGACTCAAGTGCTTTTGGTTGCTCTGCATTATTAAGTGCAAAATTAGGATCGTCTTTTAAATCATCCATACCGCCAATTTCTACCGCACTTTGATTAGGCGTTGCATTGCCGGCTATAACTACATCAGCAGCGTGTATTTGTGTTTTAGCTTGTGCAGGGTTAAACCCTTGTAGGCTGCTACAGCTATAGTTTAGTTTTTGCTGGCTGATAGCTTCAATCGCTTGCTGCATTGCCATACATTTACGCGTGTCGGGCATAATAATATGAACATTACTTCCTGCTTTTAAATTAAGCGGCAAAGTACTGTTATTATTTTTAACCTGCGTTATTGCCTCTACAGCAAGCTGCGCTTCTATTTCGCGATGTGCTGCACTGCCGATTGTTTGCTTTGCATTTATGAGCGCGGTAATAGGGTCAAAATTAGTGCTTAATCTAAATTTATTTTTAAGCGTAATTATACGCATCGCAGATTGTGCTATTTCTTGCTCATCAAGTTGGTTTGATTTAACCGCTGCAACAAGCTCTTTAATAAGGTTATCGAGCTTGTTTAAATCATCTGGCGTTCTAATTTCAACGGGCATTAGGGCAATGTCAGCCCCAGCTGAAAATGTATTTATTACCGCTTGAGTTGGTGTAAAAAAGTTACTAATGCCAGCCATATCAAGCGCATCAGTTACTACAACACCTTGGTAATTAAGCTCACCACGTAAAATATCAGTAATGATTGCGCGCGACATTGTTGCCGGTTTTATCATAGTTTTGCCATTAACACTTATGAACGTTGTGCTATCGAGCGCTGGGTATTGAATATGCGCCGTCATTATCATGCCTGGGTTTTGCTTGGCGATAATGTGCTTAAACGGTGCTAGGTCTTGCTCGTAAATAACTTCTTTTGCATGGTTTACTTTAGGCAAACCTGTATGGCTATCTACGTTTGTATCGCCGTGGCCCGGGAAGTGCTTTAACGAGGTAATAACACCGTTGTTCTCAAATCCTGCAACCTGTGCGGCGCCTAATTTACTCACTAATGCTGGGTTTTCACCAAACGAGCGTACGTTAATAACGGGGTTATCGGGGTTCATGTTTACATCAACCGTGGGCGCGTAATTTACATTGATACCCAGCGAGTTTAGTTCTTTAGCTATAACAGTTGCTGTTTTTGTCGCAAAGCTCGTACCGTGTTTTTTGTAGGTTGCGCCAATCGACATATTACCGGTAAATGATGTAGCAACATCGCGTGGTAACCGTGCTACACGTCCGCCTTCTTGATCTATTGATATAAATAGCGGCAGCTTACTACTGGATTTACTTGCAGCTGTTTGCAATTGGCTATTAAGCGTAATGGTTTGTTCTATTGATTGGGTATTTTCAGAAAATAAAATAACCCCACCAATATCGTATTTAGCAATAACGGTAGCAAGCTCATTAGGTAACTCGGTCATTGGAGTTCGGCATTTATTACTTGCTCCTTGCTGGCAAAAGTAGCGAAAGTCGAGTATTAACTTTTGCCCAAGTTGTTGTTCAAGAGAAAGCACGGGTTTAGCAAACGAGGATTGTAATGGCATTAAACACCCAGATAAAAAAACGATAGACGGTACAATACACTTATTTAGCAAAACACACTCCAAGGCTAAAAAGTAGATAAATGTATGCAGCTTAACTACTTTTCAGTGCAACTGCAAAGCCATACGCTAAGTGTTTTTACTAATTCAATAGGTGCTTAAGTTTTGTATTTATTAGTAACTTAATTGCATATGAGCGCTATAGTTGGCATGTAAATAAAATATATATTGTTAGGTCGAGTTTATCTTTTGAGGTTGAATTTACTGCTGTGTGTTTGGTTTTTTGACAAGGTGAGGCTTATGCAGTGTAATTATTCGCTATAAATAGACAATAACAAAATATAAAGGGAAACATGCCCTAGCTTCATATTTTTTACGTTTTTTGCATGCAACACAGTTGCTTTCATTTACCTCTATACAGATTAAAAGTAGCAGCTTAATTTAGGCCTGTTGACACTAGGCATAGCTTGCAAGAGTATCTCAGGATTAAGCAAACTGTAACTATATAAGATGGACAAACTCTAAGTTCAATGATGGCAGGGTGATAAAATATGCATTTTTTATAGATAGAATTTCAATAAAAGCCAAGCCAGTATGTTTCATCTCAAATAAAATAACGTATTCAAATATACATCATGTAAACGAATGTAAACCTTTATTTTTGCAATTAATGAAATTTAGTTAACGGTTTATTTAAGCTTGTTCATTGGCGAATTTGGAAAGAAATAAACATAAACCCCTTACAAATCAGGAGTTAACTCCCCTTTATAAATTACTCTTTTTGATCATTGTATGTTTTATTAGTCTATTTAAGCACCTACTTTTTTACTTTTAAAATTACAGTATTCATAAACTACAACCAAAGCCAAAGCACACCATATTTACATTCTAATGACATGTGTTATCTTTCAAAGCAACCTTATTTATTTTAATTTAAATTCACTTAAATTTTTTAAATAAATTACCAAAAATAATAATTACATGCGTACAAAAGCGCAAGGAGTGTTCAGTGAAGACCCAAGTAGCATTAGCTGTTTCAGCAGCTCTATTAACCGTATCGTTAAGCTCAGCAGCCGGCGGAAGCAGTGTTCATCAACAAATAGCACTTGCAAAGTCAGCAGTCGACAAAACTAAAACATCATCTACTTCAACTACTCGTGTAGCTAAAGCAATAAAAAAAATCGTTGTTGAGCCTGATTTAGCATCTGGTGAATATACTTATATTGTTCGCCTAGCAGATCTACCGTTAGCGACCTATGATGGCAGCGTTGTTGGTTTTGCTGCTACAAGCCCTAAAATAGCAAAAAAAGAACTCTTTTCAAAATTAGCTAATAGCAAAATGAGCTCGCAACAGGTACGTAATGAATTACGTTTAGATGTTAAATCTACTGACGCGGTTCAATACACCAACTACCTTGAAGATAAACAACAAAGTTTCCTTTCTAAAGCGCGCCTTTCATTAGGTAAACAAGCAAACGTTGTATATCAATACAAAAATGCATTCAACGGTGTTGCTATGCGCTTAACTCAAGAGCAAGCTGTAAAGTTAGCTGCTTTAGATGGCGTTGATTATATTGAACGTGAACGTATGGAAACAATGGATACTGACACCGGTCCTATTCATATTGGTGCCACCCAAGTATGGCAAGGCGAAGGTAATTCAGCCACTAATATGGGTGAAGGCGTTATTATTGGTGTAATTGATAGTGGTGTAAATACAGATCACGACTCATTCGCTGACATTGGCGGTGATGGTTACGACCATACTAACCCTTGGGGTGCTGGTAATTACGTAGGTGATTGTGCAGGTGACTTTGTTGAACTATGTAACGACAAATTAATTGGCGTACGCTCGTATGCAAGTGTTACTGATAACTATGACGATGTAGAAGTTTTTGGTACTACACCGCCAGCTAAAAATGGTGAAGATTACGGCGGTCACGGCTCACACACAGCAAGTACAGCAGGCGGTAATATTTTAAAAAATGTACCGTTAATTGCACTAGAAACTGGTGTATTAGAAAGTGATGGTATAGTTAATGATACATTTTCGTTTGAACAAATATCAGGTGTAGCACCGCATGCCAATATTGTTGCTTACCAAATTTGTAGCCCTGGTAATACCGATGATAAATATACAGGTTGCCCTAGTGCAGCTATTGTTGCCGCTTTAGATGATGCGGTTGCTGATGGCGTTGATGTTTTAAACTATTCAATTAGTGGTGGTGGTAACCCTTGGGCAAGTTCTACTGAACTTGGTTTCTTAGCAGCACAAGAAGCGGGTATTTTTGCCGCAGTATCTGCTGGTAACGATGGTCCAGAAGCGTACACAACATCAAAAAATGCACCTTGGTATACTGTTGTTGGTGCTTCAACGCATGGTAGATCATTAGATAGCTTTGTTACATTTAACGATGAAGCGTTTGCATATTCAAACGGCACAGGTCCTATATTTACTGAAATTGTAACGGCTCCTCCTATTACGTCTTTATCTGTTGATGCAAATAATTTTGAAGGCTGTAGTGCTTTTGCTGCTGATTCATTTAAAGATGCTGTTGCTGTAATTAGTCGTGGTGCATGTGCATTCTCAGATAAAGTTGCTAATGCAACTGCTGCAGGCGCTGAAGCCGTTATTATTTACAATAATACAGATGGTGATACACGTCTTACTATGTCAGGCTTAGAAGGTACAACTATTCCTGCTGTAGCTATATCTGAAAACTCAGGTAAAGATTTATTAGATGCATTAGCTTCTACTTCAGGTATGACAATTTCTATCGACCCTGCAATCACTTTGGTTGTTGGTCAAGCTGATGATATGGCTGACTTCTCATCTCGTGGTCCTAACAGCACTACTGCTGATATTATGACTCCTTCTGTTACAGCGCCAGGTGTATCAATTTACGCGGCTTACAATGACCAAGATTTTGGTAATGATGTAACAGCCCCTTCTCCTGGTGACTTTGCCTTCTTACAAGGTACATCAATGTCAGCGCCTCATACTTCGGGTGCTGGTGCAGTATTAAAATCTGCACATCCAACATGGACACCAGATAACATTCGTTCAGCATTAATGATGACGGCTACAACCGATGTGCGTAAAGAAGACGGTTCAACACCAGCTGACGTATTTGATATGGGCTCAGGTAGTATTCGCGTTAATTTAGCGACTAATACTGGTCTTATCATGGATGAAACGTTTGGTAACTACATGAAAGCAAACCCTGCAACGGGTGGCGTTCCTTTATCACTTAACATTCCTTCAATGACAAATACACAATGTATTGATACATGTACTTGGACTCGTACATTTACAGCAACTAAAGATGCGAACTGGACTGCAACTCCAGTATCAACATCTAATAATATGTCATTAACTGTTTCACCAACTAGCTTTGATATTGAAGCAGGCGAAACACAAACCGTAACTGTAACTGCTGATGTAAGCGCATCTGCTGCAGATGTATGGAACTTTGGTAGCCTTGAACTAACTTCAGCCGGTTTACCAGATGCTCATTTGCCTATTTTAGTGCAAGTAGCTGAAAGTAATTTACCAGAAGCATTATCAATAGCGGCATCTCGCTCAAGCGGTACTTATACATTCACTGATTTAATGTCTAAAAGTTTGAATAATATTGAAGTTGGTGTATTTGATAAAAGCTCTAACTTAGTTGAACCACAAACAGTATTTGTTGAAGATGGTGGTTTAGACTTTGTAGTACTTACTTTTGATGAAGTTGTACCGAATGTAGTATTTAGTACTTCATCAGCAACAGCGCCGGACATTGATTTACGAGTTTTAGATAGCGAGTTTAATAACATTGGTAGCAGTGCTGGTCCTAACTCAAACGAGTCATTAACATTCCTTAATTTACCAGCTGATACTTATTACATTGTAGCAGACGGTTACACTGCCTCAGCACCAGGTGCAACAGATGAAGTTGTAATTAGTGCAGTATCAATCTTAACAAATGACGAATCTAAAAGTGACACTGTTAGTGCTGCCGTTGAAGAAAGCAATGGTTCGTTTGACCTAACAGTTGCATGGTCTGATAACAGCGGTAGTAGCTCATTACTGTCATTGAAATCAGGTGATGGTTCTACAGAAGTTCAAATCCCATTAACAGTATCGTTTGCTAATGATGAAGTAACTGAAACTGTATCTACTGAGTTAGCTGCTGGCAATCAAGAAATGATCGCAGGTAAAGCGCAATCTGTAAGTTTTGATATAGAGCCAAACTTTACCAATGCAGATAAAGTTTATACATTAAAAGCAATGGTTACCGAAGGTCAGGAAATTGCCAATGTAACTAATGATGGTGTTGTAAGCGGAAATACTGCTGAGTGGACTATTACTCGTAAGGCTGGCGAATCAACTGAGTTGCTATCTGTAGGTTTTGATTTAATTCCTAGAGAAGTAGGAACTGAAAAAGAGCTAACACTTACAAATACGATTGGCGATAGTACTGTTTCATCTACTTATAGCTTTGGTGTTAATGAAGCTGCACCTGTTGCTGTAATTACAGGTACTTCAAGTACAACTGAAGGTGATGTTGTTATATTTGATGGTTCTGGATCAACAGATGCAAATAATGACGAACTAACTTATACGTGGACTCAGTTATCTGGTACACCTGTTACTATTATTTTATCTTCGGCTTCTGAAGTTAAATTTAATGCACCTAAGGTATCAAGCGATGAAACTATCTCGTTCCAATTAGAAGTTAGTGATAGCAAAGGTAATACAGATACAGCTGTTGCATCAACGTCTATTATTAATAAGAGCTCAAGTGGTTCATTTGGTTGGTTAATGACCTTGCTTACACCATTATTGTTCGTACGTCGTAGAAAAAATAATTCGTAAGATTAAATACGTACTATAAATAAAAACCATTAGTTTCATTTGAAGCTAATGGTTTTTTTATTACTTTCTGGAGGATAAAAAATGGCAATGCTGGAATATATTATTTATCACGCCATACCCTAACGCATAGTCGCTAAATTGAACAAACCAACTTAATTAAAAACACTTAAACGGGTATAATACTTAACTTCGTATAATACGCGCTGAATTTTAGTGCTTTGGAATGCAGCTTTGCTATATAAATTACTACCTGCTTTAAATTTAAGATTTCTTATATTGCTACTCGCATTCTCTGCAGCACTGAGCACATTGGTAGGGAGTTTTTATTCTACCTATCAGGTTCAAAAAGAGCAGTTAACATCATATACGCTAAAAAGTAATTTAGCCTATGCACAAAAATTAGCCTCCGCAACTGATAACTTTTTAAAGTCTGCGCTTCAGCAGCTTGAATACTCAGCTAAAATTATTGAGCAATCACCAAATAACTCCAAATTATTAAACGATGAAGCCATTCGTTTAAATCATCAAACGGATAGCTTTAACTCTGTTGTGATTAATTTACATGGCGTAGTTGCAGCGACGTCGCCTCACTTTGAAAGTTTAATAGGCCAACAAATACAGTCTCCAGGAGCAATAGAAGCACTAAAAGAAAAACGCCCATTAATTAGTGAGCCTTATTTATCGGCAGCTGATAATTTAATTGTTTTTATTTCGCACCCGCTATTTGATTCTGAAGATAAGTATTTAGGTTATATTGGGGGCTCTCTTTATTTAAAAGAGAAAAATATTTTAAATGAGCTTTTAGAACAACATTACTACAAAGGTGGTTCGTACCTTTATGTTGTTAGCTCAAATAAGCGCATTTTATATCACCCAGAACCTGCCAGAATCGGCAACGTTATTGCTAACAATGCTGTGATTGACGCTGTTATAGATGGCGAAATAGGCACTTCAACGGTTATTAATAGCTTAAATAAGCCGATGCTCGCAGGCTACGCACCCATTACTTTATCTAAATGGGGAATAGTGGCGCAAAGACCATTAGAATCAACGCTCTCTTCGCTAGATACATTAACTATTGAAGTCATTGAACAAACAATACCTATGGCATTAGTCACATTTATTTTTATTGGTTTATTCGCACACTTTATAGCAAGGCCGCTAAAGCGATTAGCCGATAACGCAAATACACTCGATGATCCAAAAAGCTTAGAAAAACTTAAAAGCGTGAAGTCGTGGTATTTTGAAAGTCAAAAACTGAAGTTAGCGATGTTAAGAGAGGTTACTTTATTACAAGCACAAATAGGTGTGCTACGCCATGACTCACAAACAGATCCCTTAACAGATACGCACAACAGAAGAAGCTTAAACGGGCTACTTAACCAGCTTATGCTAAAGCAAACCCCATTCGCTATATTAGAAATTGATATCGACTTTTTTAAACGTGTTAACGATACTTTTGGACATGATAAAGGCGACGAAACTTTAGTTTCGCTAACAAATATAATTAAAAAACTATCAAGAAGAGACGACATAGTATCAAGAATCGGCGGTGAAGAATTTGTTCTTGTACTACCAAATGAAAACAGCCAAAGTGCCTATAAAATAGCAGAGCGTTTACGTAAAACAGTAGAATCGACAGAAATAAACACCATTGGAACAATCACTATTTCTATAGGTATTGCAACCTGGCCTGAGCATAGTACTGATATTGCCCAAGTATATAAATGTGCCGATAAGGCGCTATACCATGCTAAAGAGCATGGTCGTAACCGATGCGTAGTGGCCGATATTAGCTAACCACAGCTTAACTAAGTAATACTCTGTATTACCTTAAATTGATAAATACTTTACACAGAGTGCATGAGTTTATTGAGCCAGCCATCTGCTTTTGATGGCTTGTAAATAATTGCTATGCCTTTGCTATAGTGACTGTTAACCCCCTTTACAGTTAGTTTAGTAAACCCTAAATCGTCAATAACAAAATTTGGTAAATACGCTAATCCCAAAGCAGTTTTACTACCAAACTAACCTTTTAAAATCCGTTATATGTTGAAAAGCTAACGACAAATAAAACACAAAAAATGCATTTTCATTAGTAAAACTAACGCAGCAACAAGGCTTGGTAATTCATAAAATACAAAGTAAACCAAGCTATGACTCGTTAAGCTTAGTGCCGCTTACTAGGGGGAAGTACAACGGGGAATTAGAGTGCGACAGCGCAATAAATACAACGCTTGCAAGTAAACTAACGGCATGTTTTAAAAACGCCCCCAGCTATTTAGAAACCCAAGACTTTGCGATTAATTAATTTATAAATAACGGCGATTTTGGCTTTAAAAGTGCTGTTTATATAAAGTGTTAATGGGCATTAAGTATGTAGAAGTGTACCTGAATATACTCACCATTAAGTAATTTGACTTGAGTAAATATGTGGCAGGCAAACGCTGCATACCCATGCAGCGTTTATTGCCATTTGTTTAGCCCTAATTAAAACTGATAGCTTACCCTTGCTGAAAAGTTACGCCCAGGTTGGGTGTATTGGCTAAAATCAGCACTTTGCGATTGACCTGCAATCAACTCAAAAGGTACATATTCTTTATCGAGCAAGTTAAGTACACCTACATTTAGCTGCCACGCTTGCCATTCGTAGTTTGCGTATAAATCAACAACGCCGTAGCCATGCCCTTGCGTAGTTTTATCATCGTTTGCATCAAGTACTACATCCGATTGCGATTTAGCTAAACGCAACGCAGCGGTCCAGTTAATATTACCCAGCTCTGTACTTAACAATATTGAGCCATTTAACGGGCTAATACTGGTAAGTGGCTGATCGGTTTCTTTGTTTTCACCATCAACGTAGGCCACGTTTGCCTCAAGTAGTATATTTTCAGCGACATACATGGCAATTCCTGCTTCTACACCGCTTATTTGTGTTTCGCTAATATTTTGATATTGATACAAAGTTTTGTTTACATTAGGAATGTACGTTGGCTCAACACCCACCACTGCGGTTTCTATAAAATCATCGAATGCTGCATAAAAAGCACTTAAGTTTACGCTAATATCGCTGCTGGCGTATCTTAGCCCAAGCTCAAACGAATTACTGCTTTCAGGGTCTAAATCGGCGTTTGGTAATATTTGATAAAACGGCTCAACGCCGTGGCTTTGATAGGCTTGGTCGTGTGGTGGTATTTTAAAGCCTCGTACGTATTGCCCGTACAACGATAAGTTATCATCCACTTGGTATATAACACCTAGCTTAGGCGAAAAGGCAGATTCGGTAATATCATCAAGCTGTGCATCGGCGTATAACTCATCACTTTTAGCCTCTAGGGTGTAGTAATCATATCGCACGCCTGCAATAACCGACCATGCGCTGTTTTTAAACGAAATACTGTCTTGCACATAAGCGCCAATTAAAGAGGTATCAGCTCCGGGAAATGCTTTTTGTTTTTGATCGGTAAAATCAACGGTGCCATCGGCTAAAATACGTGTTTTAAAACGAGGGCGGGTGGTGTCGTATAAGTCGATATCAACTCCATATACCACTTCATGATCGGTGGTTTCTCCTTTAAGCCCTTTATTAAATACTGCTTTTAAACCTAAAATATTTTGCTCAAAGCGATAGTCGTTATAATCGGTGTAGGTGCTTGCGCCACTAATTGCATCACTTTGTTGCTCGTAACTACTATAAGACACTTGCCCGTACCATTTATCAAACGCAGCTGTAGCTACCTCTGAATGGTAATCTAGCGCCAGTGACCAACTCGTGTCGTCTTCCTCGGTTTCTTGAACCGCGGGGGTTATTACTTGCTCAGTCGTTTGATTAAAATAATCAAGGGTGTATTTAAGTGTGCGTTTTTCATCAAGCTGTTGCTCAAATTTAACTATTAAAGCGTCCGACTTTGCATCATAACCGGGTAAGTTTTCGTCGTAATTTTGTACTTCTTCGCTGTCGCGATGGCTATAAACTGCGCTTACTACAAAGTCGCCTAAGTCTTTTGCACCGGTAATATCAGCAGCAATTTGGTTACTTTGACCTTGATACCCCAGTGCCATTTTTACATAGCTGCTGTTATCTTTTAGATAATCGCTTGGATCTTTCGTGGTTATAACCACAATGCCACCGAGTGCGTCAGAGCCATATAAAGACGATGCAGCACCTTTGGCTACTTCTACTTGTTTTACGCCTGCTACATCAAAGTAATTGCGGCCAACTAAATAGCCCCCTCCGCCTGCATAACCATCGTTGGTGCGTCGGCCATCTTTTATAAATACAACACGGTTACCACCAACACCACGTACAGTAAGTGTTTGCGCGCCTGCACCACTGCCTGTGGTTGCAATGCTTGAATCGTATTTAAACATGGTTTGTAAATCTACAGCTAGCTGGCGCTCTATATCTTGCTCGGTAATAACAGTAACTGAGCCTGTTACATCTTTAAGCTTTTGTTCAAAGCGCGAGCCACTCACAACAATATGATCGTCAATTATGTTTTCGGCAAATGCAGTGCCCGATCCGAGTAATAAGGTTGCTATAGCAGTAAATTTAAATGTAGAGGGGTTCACTTTAACTCCAAATGATAATAGTTATTATTTATGGCGAGGATGTTACAACTAAGTCAAATTAAGATCAATTAATTATGATAATCATTTTCATTTAGATTTAACTGGTTATAATAGCCGAAAATAAAAGCCGGAGTTTGTAATGAAATACCTATTTATATTGTTTGCTTTAGTCACTCAACCTGTACTTGCACAGGAGCGCGTTATTAGTGCTGGCGGTACCCTTACAGAAATAATTTATGCGCTGGGCAAACAAAGTACCCTTGTAGCGGTTGATCAATCTAGTATGTACCCGCAGCAAGCTACGCAATTACCACAAGTGGGTTATTACCGCGATTTAGCGGCAGAAGGCGTACTTTCTATGCGCCCAACCACCTTGTTAGCGCTTGAAGGAGCAGGGCGAAGCCAAGCACTTAAACAAATTGAGGCAACTGGGGTTAAACTAATTCATTATAAAAAGCCCATCTCAGTTAATGAGCTACTTGAGCTAATTAAACGCCTTGGTACCGATTTAAACGCCAAGCAAAAAGCGCAATCACTTATTACGCACATTACAGACTCATTACCTGAAAAAGCCAAAGCGCAGACACACAGCGCGCTATTTTTACTCTCAGCTAATGAGCGCGGGCTTGTTGCTGCAGGGCAAGAAACCGTCCCTAATTTATTATTTAGCTATGCGGGGATTACTAATATAGCAGCTACACATTCAGGCTTTAAAGTAATTAATACCGAAGTACTTGCTGTAAATCAGCCTGACTTTTTAGTTGCGCCAAAGCATGTTGTACAAAGCATTGGCGGCAAGCAGGCTTTTTGTAAGCAACCGAACCTACGCTTATTAAAAGCTGCGCAAAGCTGTAACTTACTTGTTATGGATAGCCTGCTTTCGCTTGGTATGTCGCCACGTATTGCCACAGCAATTAATGAGCTTAACGAGTATAAAACCCGCTTATGAACACCCTAGCATTGAGCCGCTTTGTGCCTATAACACTTAGCCAAACTCATAAATGGATGCTATTAGCCTCTGTTTGTATTTTTGCTTTGGCGTTACTAAGTATTGGGTACGGCCCTGCAGGATGGGATTGGCGTTTAGCCATTGCTTGGCTTGCGCCCGAGTACTTTAATCAGTTTGATGCGCTGCAAATAAATGTGGTTATGCAAATACGTTTGCCACGCTTTGTGCTTGCAGTGCTTGTAGGGTTGGTGCTTGCCCAAACAGGCGCGGCAACGCAAGCGCTGTGCCGTAACCCGTTGGCCGACCCATCTATTATTGGCATTAGTGCAGGTGCGGCAATGGTTGCAGTGGCGTTTATTGCACTTAGCGCGCAGTTTAATTTTAACGCTCAGTTGTATTTACCTTATGCGTCGTTTTTAGGGGCGCTTGGTGTTACCTCGTTGGTATATTTTATTGCCAAGCAGCAGGGGCAAATTAATATCACCACACTTATATTGGTAGGAGTCGCTATTAACGCGTTAGCATTCGCTGTTATTGGGCTACTGAGTTTTTTTGCCGACGATAGCGCACTACGATTAATAAATTATTGGACCATGGGCTCATTAGGCGGAGCAAGCTGGAGCACGATTATTCAAGCTGCGCCGTTACTATTTATCAGCCTAATTGGCCTGTGGCGGTTAAAAAACCCCATGAACTTACTCCTTATTGGCGAGTCACAAGCTCAGTACCTAGGAGTAGACACTAATAAACTTAAATTATATGTCATTATACTCGTTGCATTAGGGGTAGGTGCGGTTGTAGCGCTTACCGGTTTAATAGGGTTTGTTGGCTTGGTAGTCCCGCATATTGCCCGCTTAATGGTGGGGCCGCATTTACGTAATATGCTGCCGCTTTGTATGCTAATTGGCGTAGTGGTATTGCTACTTTCTGACTGGCTAGCACGTATTGTGATCATGCCATCAGAGCTACCCATTGGCATTATTACCGCGCTATTGGGTGCGCCATTGTTTATTTATTTAATAGTGAAAAATAAGCGAGGTTGGTCATGATCACGTTTAACAACCTAAGCGTTGGCTTT
Source organism: Pseudoalteromonas sp. NGC95 (assembly GCF_015864705.1). Classification (NCBI taxonomy): domain Bacteria; kingdom Pseudomonadati; phylum Pseudomonadota; class Gammaproteobacteria; order Alteromonadales; family Pseudoalteromonadaceae; genus Pseudoalteromonas; species Pseudoalteromonas sp. NGC95. The sequence continues at coordinate 116,334 of NZ_JADYWR010000004.1, read as the reverse complement.
GATAATCACAGCGTTTTAAACGCTATTAATGGCAGCGCTAAACAAGGGCAACTTGTAGCACTACTTGGTGAAAATGGCGCAGGTAAATCTACCTTGCTGCATACCTTAGCAGGTATGCACGCCTTTACAGGCAGTGTACTTTTTAATGCTAAGCCGCTGGCCTCTCACGCTAAAAAACGCCTTGCAACACAGCGCGCAGTCATGATGCAAGCTAACCACGTAGGGTTTGATTTTAATGTATTTGAGCTTATTGCAATGGGTCGCTATCCGTATGTAGAGTCATTAAAAATGCAAAGCGAAAAAGTACATAAATACGCCGCTATTATGGATTTAAACCAGTATTTAACTCGCCGCGTAAGTGCGCTTTCGGGCGGAGAGCAACAACGAGTGCATATGGCGCGTACTTTAGCGCAGCTCGATGCCTTTACACAATCGGCCGAGCCAAAACTAATGCTACTCGACGAGCCTACATCAGCACTTGATATGCGCCACCAACATACTTTGCTCAGCTGCGTTAAAACCTTTGTAGAACAAGGCAACAGCGCCATTATTGCAATACACGATCTAAATTTAGCTAGCCTGTATGCAACCGATGCTATTTTACTGCACAACAAAAAAGTGTTGCAAAGTGGGCTTATAAACACCGTATTAACAGAACAAAACTTACAACAAATGTACGCCATGAAACTGCACGTAAACCCTCATCCTTATAACGATGCACCCATGGTTTTTTCTCAACGTCAGGAGTTTTTATGAGAGAGCAAGCATTAAACGATGCACGCACCTTGGTTTACAGAACCAATGCGGGTGTCATGTCGACTATTTCGAATAATTTACGCGGCTACCCGTTTGGCTCAGTAACCCCCTATATGTGCGACGAACAAGGCCGTGTTTACTTTTTTATTAGCGATATAGCCCAGCACACTAAAAATCTAAAGCACGACTCACGTATGAGCCTTACCGTATTTGACGCCGCCGACAGTGGCGATCAAAACGAGCACGGCCGCGTAACGCTCGTAGGTGATGGCTCTGTTGTGCCAAGTGAGCAAGCACACACTTTACTTGATAACTATATTGCCCTATACCCCGAAGCCGCTAGCTATCGCAATGCGCACGACTTTCAATTATGGCAACTAGACGTAATTCGTGTGCGTTACATTGGCGGTTTTGGCAAAATATTTTGGCTTGAGCAAAACGAATGGCAATACGAGGCAAAAAACTGGGATGAAAACCAGCAGCAAAGCATGATAAGTCACATGAACGATGACCATCAAGATGCTATGTCGCTCATATTAATGCAGCACTACAGCGTAGCTGATAACACCCCAATAATGAGCGGCCTATTACCCACTGGTTTTTATATACAAAGCCAAAAGCGTAATTACTTTATTAACTTTAATACCCAGTGCAACAGCCCGTTAGAGGTTCGTAAAGCGCTGGTTGCGCTAACCAATCAAGCACGCAATAACCTAACAGCAGAGGAAACAGTATGAAAAAATTAACACTCTTACTAAGCACTGCACTACTACTTAGTGCCAATGCGGCATATGCAGACGAATGTACACTCAGCCTAGATGCAAACGATATGATGCAGTTTTCAACTAAAACATTAAGCGCCCCTAAAAGCTGTAAAAAAGTAACCGTAAAGCTTAGCCATGTGGGTAAATTACCTGCCAATGTAATGGGTCATAACTGGGTGCTTGCTAGCGAGCAAAACATGCAAGCTATAATAACCGATGGCAACGCAGCAGGGCTTAGCAACCACTACTTAAAGCCTAACGATACTCGTGTGCTTGCAGCTACAGACATTATTGGCGGTGGTAAATCAACGCAAGTTACCTTTAACACAAGCACTTTAACCGCCGGGACTAATTACACGTACTTTTGCTCTTTCCCTGGACATTACGCCATGATGAAAGGCACATTTACGCTTAACTAAATATCAAAGGTGTATTGCACTAACACAGTGTAATACACCCAACTTTATTATTGGCAATACGTTTGCTCGCCGCGTTTGGCTAACGCTTTAAAAGCAGCTTGTTGATGCTGTGTTTGCACATAACGAGGTGGCAAAGGGTTAACCTGCAACTGATACCCTGTTTGGTTAGCTTGCACACTTGTAACCGGCGATATCCACACAACATTTAGCTCTGGCGCTAAACGCTTAATAACGCGCGCTATACCTTCGCCATTTTTCACATGAAAATCGCCCGCTATATGCATTACCTGCGCATCTTTATGATTATTTAAATAGTTAACGATAGACTCCCCCATGGTTTCATCCCAGGTAACTTGCGCAGCATAATAATTTTCGTTTTGACTTGGCGTGCCATGGTGCATTGAGGTCATAAAACGTTGTTTATAATCACTGGGGGATGTATCAATAGCGGCTGCAATATAGCTCTGCTGTGTTTCATCAAGCTTATTTAGGTAACTTATGCCTTGCCTGCCAATACAGGTAACAATATTTTTAGGGGCATTTGCAGCTATTACATCGCTATTGTTCGTTTTTGCCAGCTCTACTAGCGCACGGTAGTCACTTTTGTAGTTAGGCCACGCTTGGGTTTTATCAATTAAGTATTGCTCACCAATTTCACTCTTAACGTACTGGTTTAAAGTATGCTGATCGGCGCGGCTAAATTGCTCAAGCGACAGCGCAGTGTGTTTATTACTTTTGCTTAATTGCTCAAATAACTCAGCCTGAAATAAATGCACACCCGGGTGCGTATGCCATTCACCTACTAAAACCACATCGGCATTTAATAGCTTGGGCTCTAATAATACAGAGCTAACAGGCTTTGCTTGTGCATTGTAAAGTGCTGAGTAATATAACGATGAGCTTTTATCAGGCGGCACCGTGGCTGTTGTGCTACAACCACTCAAACCCGCAACTAACGCCAAAGTTAACATAGACTTTTTCATACACACCTTTCAAAACCTGTTAATACAAATAATTATCAATATCATATACTTGTAATACCTATTAAGCCAGCCAAACTGCTGCTTACCTACATAATCAAGGAAATGAGCGAAACGCGCATTTATATGCCTTAACTTTGCTTGTAAATATTAAATAGCTTTTGATAGCAATGCCTTAGGTAATTTGTTAAAACTGTATAAAGTAGAAACATGAGCGTGACATCGGCAGAAGTATGCTCGATTCGCGGCCTATAAAATTGTTAGATGTTAAATGGAGTTCTATGAAGCATCCACTTTTTAGTGAAAACATGGAAGATGGTTTTAGCCTATTCTTACTAAAATGTTCAGAATCAAGAAGCTGTCTCTTATTTGGTACCTCAGCTCTTTTGTTATTTATATTTGCAAGTCAAAACACCAGTTTTATGAGTTTCCTTAATGAACACTGGTTTGGTAACATTCTTAAGATTTTATGTGTAATTGGAGCTTTATTAAGTTGGTTTTCAGCACAAGCACATTCATATAAAAATGGACACTTTAAACTAGTAGCTTCCATATTCTTACTTTGGCCCATTAGCTATATATACTTGTTTTATATACATTTAACTAAAAAACCTAACGTAAATATCAAATGAAAAAATTATAGCTGGCTGTTTTTTGTTCCTAAAACCATCTTGGTCAACTATATTTTTCCGCTTATGTAAGCGTTAGGCACTGGAGAAGGTTTAATAGATGGAACCAAATTATTCAGAATATTCTATTACTGAATTGCAAGAAGCTATCACGTCTATTGATAGGGCTTTGTACCCTGAACGCTTTGAGCTATTAAAAGCCGAACTATTAAATAGAGACGAGGAAGAGCATAATGCTTCTCAATTAGTAAGTCTTTCATCAAAGGACTTACTTATTAAGCTCAGCAATGCATTTTTTGTAATTCCGTTGATGATCTATGTAGGAGTAGATGCACTTAATAGCGGTGAAATACTCCTTAAAGGAGCAGCTATATCAAAAAATGAAAACTTTATATTATTTACATTAAGCGTAATGTTTTGTTTTTTAATCTCAGCGGTACTGACATGTAGCCTGTTTGTGGATAAGAGCAAAAGCTCCTGACAAATACATTATGTCGTTCATAAATTCACTAGGACACAGTTCGATTGGTAGTGTTTTTCTGGAGGTTGATAATATTTTCAACTCAGGGCAAAACATGCTGCACAAGCTAAGCAAAAACAAGTTATAGAGAATAAGAAGACGGTGAAGTGTATTTAAAAACTCTATAACTGAAATAAAAAGGCCGCAGTAATAAATACTGCGGTCTTTGTTTTTAGCTAAATGCTTTTAGTAAGCGCCTGCGCTGTAAATAAGCTCGTAGCTGTGGCTGTAAATTTCAAGGATATTACCAAACGGGTCTTCCATGTAGATCATGCGGTACGGCTTTTCACCCGGGTAGTAATAACGAGGGGCTTGCATACGTTTTTTACCGCCAGCTTCTACAATACGCTCAGCTAAACCTTCTACATCTGGGTCTTGAACACAAAAATGAAAGATGCCTGTTTTCCAGTATTCAAAATTGTCTTTTGGGTTTTCTTGGTTTTTAAATTCGAAAATTTCGACACCAATACGATCCCCTGTAGATAGGTGTGCTATTTTGAATTTTTCCCACTTTTCGCCAAATACTTCTGTGCACATTTCGCCAATTGGGCTTTTGTCTTCGGTAATTAAAGTCGGTTCCATTATGGTGTACCAACCCATAACCTTAGTGTAAAACTCGACTGCTTTTTCAACGTCGGGAACCGAAATACCAATGTGCGAAAAACTACGTGGATATGTATGACTCATAATGCTTCCTCTTTAACTTGTGACTTATCTTGTGACTAGTTGATGGAGTTAGTTTACGAACCGACCAACATTAAGTAAAATTATCATTAATCATCATTTTGAGTACGTTTTGTAATGATAAATCCAACATGGTTAAATACGTTTTGTACTTTGGTTGAGGTAAATCATTTTACCCAAACAGCTGAGCGCCTTTATATGACCCAATCTGGTGTAAGTCAGCACATTAAAAAGCTAGAGCAACAAGTTAACTGCGCTTTGCTTGAGCGCTATGGTAAGCAGTTTTCGCTTACTCCTCAGGGCCAAAACTTATATCAGCAGGGCAGCCTGCTTCTTAAAGATTGGCAATTTTTAGAACAACAATTAAAAGATGATTCGCCGTACAGCGGAGCGGTAAAGATTCAATCTCCGGGCAGTTGTGGTTTAAAGTTTTATAATCAATTATTAGCACTGCAATCTGAGCATAAAGAACTAATTATTGATTACCGCTTTGCGCCCAATGTAAGTGTTGAACAAGCTGTAGCAAACCATAGTGCCGACATTGGGTTTTTAACTCAAGCTCCAACATTTAGCGAACTAACCAGCCATAAAATAAGCCAAGAGCCACTACTACTTGTAACGCCTGCAGGTATAAACATGCCTAATTGGCAAACCCTGTGTGAGCTAGGGTTTATTGCTCATCCCGATGCAAGCCATCATGCGCAGCTACTACTAAGCGAAAACTACAGTGAGTTTGAGCATATTGACCAAATAAGACGTACGGGATTTTCTAACCAAATTAGTTTAATACTAGAACCTGTAAGCTTAGGGCTGGGTTTTACGGTATTACCTGCTCATGCTGTTGGCGCATTCAATAAACCACAACTTATAAAAACACATCATTTAGAATGTCCGGTTAGTGAATCTATTTATGTGTGCCATCACCGAAATAGGCCGTTGGCAAAACGTATGAATACAGTAATTGAGCTAATAAAGGCGGGAGTAAATAGTTAAAACGTAAACCCCCTTTACACCCACGGCACTTAATACCATAAGCAAAAGGGGGAATAGAAAATTAGTTAACGCTTTCTAATTTTGCTTTTAAATCGAGTAAGTCGGTTGCGATAGTATTTGGCTGTATTTCCCACGGATCGAAAATAGATTCTTTAGATCGTTGAATCCACGCCGCGCGCATGCCGTGCGATATGGCACCGGTTACATCAAACGGGTTACTTGATACAAGCCACGTGTTTGCGCCTGTTGAATTGGTTTCGCGTAAAAAGTGGCTATAAACCCCTGGGTTTGGTTTAAAGGTTTTAACGTCGTCGGCACTTACTACCCCTTCAAAAAGTTCACTAATACCTGCGGTTTCTAATAAGGTATGAACTGCGTCGGCAGCTCCGTTTGAAAATGCAAACAAACGGTAATCCTTCGCTTTTAATTGCTCAAGGCCTGCTTTTACATCGTCGAACGCAGGAAGCGTTTTATAAAGCTCTAGCAGTTGCCCCTTTTGATCTTCACTTAGCTCGGTTTTGTGCGCTAAGCAGGCGTAATCGAGTGCGTGTTTTGTACATAGCGAGAAAGGAATATAATTTTGCATTAATCCACGTCTAAATGAATACTCTAATTGCTTTTCGCGCCATGTATTTGAAAATGCTTGGGCGTTATCGCCAATCATGTCGTCGAGTAAGGACAGTACGCCGTGAGTGTTTATTAGCGTACCGTATACGTCAAATGCAAGTGTAGTTGCCATGTTTGCTCCGCAATAAAATAAATTAAGTTGGTTTTAGAGTACTTGCTTACAGCTTAACTTAATTTGAACGAACGCTCAAATTAATAAAAATTATAAGCATCGAGTGCTAAAATATCCATTTCTATATCTTCATGTATTTTTTCAACTTTACCGTCACTACTTCCAAGCGCTGCAAAAAGAGGTAAAAAGTGCTCCTGGGTAGGGTGATTAAATAAAGCATGGGGTGCTTCATTTAAATAGTTAAGTAACGCTTGGGTGTTTTGCGCTATTAATTTTTGCTCAACCCAATGAGTAAACTCATTAACCATTTGAACACGATTAGGTGTAGCAGGGCTTTTAAATATTTCACGTAGATTGTGACTAATACCGCCGGAGCCAATAATTAATACGTTATCGCTGCGCAGTGGTGCAAGTAACTGCCCGTATTTATACATCGCCTGAGCGCCTAAACGCGTGTTAATAGACACCTGAACAATGGGAATATTAGCTGCTGGGTACATTAAGCGCAGCGGGATCCACACACCATGATCCCACCCTTGATCTGCACTTTTCACCGTTTTAATACCCGCTTTGTAAAAGTACTCACTAATCGCATTAGAAAGCTTAGGGTCCCCTGGTGCGGGGTATTGAATTTCATACAGGGGCTTGGGGAAGTTATAAAAGTCGTGAATAGTATGCGGCGCATCTCCTGATGTAATAACTATATCGTGCGCTTCATCAAAGTGGGCAGAAAACACCACAATAGCACGAGGCTTACTAAGCGTTTGAGCTAATGATGCAAAAAAATCTGACGTAGCCGATTGCTGAACAGCCATCATTGGCGAGCCGTGAGATATAAATAAAGCAGGCTGAGTCATACTAAAACCTTAAACAAGTAGATGCGTTATAAACACTATATAAGTTTCTATTTTGACGATAAATATGATACTTATTTATACATTATCAACAAAGCATTGTTAAAAAATGGATAAGCTCACCACCATGAAGACCTTTTTAGCCGTTGTGCAAGAAGGATCGTTTTCAAAAGCGGCCGATAAACTCGATATTTCGCCGCAGTTAGTCAGCAAATATATTTCTGCATTGGAAGATAATCTACGCACGCGTTTATTACACCGTACAACGCGAAAAGTAAGTGTTACAGAGGCTGGAAATCAGTATTATCAGCGTTGTCAGCAGGTGGTTATTGATATTGAAGACATGGAAAACTCACTAAACAACTTAAGCGAAAATGTATCGGGTGTGCTTAGTATTAGTGCGCCTATGTCGTTTGGTACTAAGCATTTAGCAGGTTTGTTGGTTGATTTTCAAAAGCAGTATCCAAATTTAAAGTTAGATTTACGGCTCACAGACCAATATGTAGATATAGTAGAGCAGGGTATTGATATTGCTCTGCGCATTGGTGTATTAAAAAACTCAACGTTGATAGCTAAAAAAATTGCACCTATACACCTAGCGGTGTTTGCATCACCCGACTATTTAGAACGCCATGGCACGCCACAAACGCTTTTAGATTTACAGTCACATAATTATTTACGCTATTCCCACAGCGAACCCACAAAACGATTATTTGGAGTTAATGAGTTAAAAAGCGAGCTAAAGCTTGAAAGTAACTTTGTGGCTAACAATGGTGACTTACTACTAAATACAGCCATTGCTGGAGGTGGTATTGCTATGCAGCCCACATTTATTGCTGGCGAAGCGCTGGCTCAAGGCAAAGTAGTGCGCATTTTAAATGACTACGAACCCGACCCAATGGGACTGTATATGGTGTACGCTAACAGACAGTTTTTACCTAGTAAAGTACGTGCATTTGTTGATTTTACAAGTGACTTTTATGGCGATACACCTTACTGGGATTTAGCGTAATAAAAAGTAAACCGCCTAACAGGCATTATATAAAAGCTAAATTTTTAAAAAATTCCGTAGTAAATTTCTTAGTACTTTAAACACCTCTTGATTACTGTGTTGCTGATGCTGTAATACATCAACATTAGCCAACCAACCCATTTCTTCAAACTCAAGAGGAAGTTTAACCAGCTCACCACTTTGTACTGCATCTACAGCTACATGGTTTGGTAATAAGCACCACCCGTTACCTTGTATTGCTAGCTCGAGTAATACAAAGTAATTATCGGCATACCAAATCTCTGGGCTAATTTTTAGCTGAAAGCTGCTTGTTTGTGTATTGCGCGAACGAAGAAGAAGTTGTCGATGTAGCCGAAGGCCATCCATATTTTCACATCTGATTCCCGCTAAAGGGTGCGACTTAGCAACATATAAATCAAATTTTACCGATCCAATACATTCATAGTCTAAGTAACTCGGTATATTTAATTCACTAAAAATAATACCCGTTATAGGCTTTTCGCTGTTTAGCATGTCAATTATGTCATGGCTCGATGCACTTAAAAACTCAAGCGATACGTAAGGATACTTACTTTGCTGCTTGCTAATAATACTCGCGATAGTTTTAAACGGGATCCCTTCGTCAAGTGCGATAGTGATTTCGGTTGGTGTTTTTTCGTTTAGTGCTAATGCAGAGTTTGTTAATCGCTGGTGTTGATTAAGCACGGCCCTAGCCTGGGGTAGTAACTGTTTACCGGCTTCGGTTAATTGTGGATAGCGCCCTGTGCGCTCAAATAATGTCGCATTACAGTCTATTTCTAAATTAATAATATGCTGGCTTATTACCGACTGCGCTTTACTTAAACCGCGCGCAGCAGCTGAAAACGATCCAGCTTCAACGGTAGCCACAAATGCTTGAAGCTGTTCAATACTAAACATATCGCTTTTCCCGATATTAAGTAACTAACACATATCTTTATAATGAATGAAAATACAGCCATCGTCATCAACTTAAGAAGTTATTTATATATGAACACAGCAGAACGTATTTTTCAGGCACTAATATTTGAGATGATAGCATTATCTTTTGTTGTACCTGCATCATCTTATTTTGGTGGGTTTGCAACAGGAAAAATGGCAATAGTAGGTATTGGTTTATCAATCTTCGCCATGCTTTGGAATTACATTTACAACATAGTGTTTGATAAAATAGTTGGGCATAACCGAATCGAGCGAGGTTTAGTAACCCGCATTACGCATGCATGTGGCTTTGAGCTGGGTATGGTGGTTATAACGCTGCCAATACTTGCTTGGTATTTAAATATTACATGGCTAGCCGCTACAGCATTAGAAGCTGGCTTTTTAGTTTTTATACTTATATACACGTATATTTTTAATGTGTTGTACGATAAGTACCAACCTTACAAAAAATGGGTTAATAAATCGCAATGTGCTTGATATTTTTAAGTTTATAAAAGCAACGTTGTGGGGTATTGAGATCGTTTTGGCAAAAGCGCAATGGCAATAAATAACGGTAAACGTGGTTTTTAATTAAACCAATTAGCACTGCTCAATTGACTAAGTAGTGCTAATTTACTATTTGTACAATTTACCGGCTAACTGTAATGGGGGTTTACAGTAACTTTTTACTTTATATATTTAGCTCTTTCGATATGTTCCACACGCTCTCACCACCTGGATGAAGCGCTGCATGATACCGATATGCGTAATATGTAATAGGCACGTAATATGTAATAGGCACGTAATAATGCTTTTGACTACCTAATAACTAAGTTTAAAAACTTCGTTTTTAAACGCCAGCAAGCTGCGCTTATACAAATGCCCAACAATCAATGTACTTACTACTAAGCGTTGCTTGAAAATCAACCTCATTAGCTATAACGAGGTGTGCCAAGCAAATGGCACACCTATTTTGTTATGTGGGTATGGGGGCGTTTTCTGCAATAAGCTGTTTAGATTTCAACTCACTCCAAAATTCGCTTGGTATGGTAACTTTCATTGAAGCTACATTAGCTTTAATTTGCTCTTCCGTGCGTGCGCCAGGAATAATTGAGGATACCGTTGAAGGCGCCTCTGCGAATTGCAGTGCAGCTGTTTTAATATCAATCCCATGTTTAGATGCAATATCGCTTATTGCATTAAACTTTTGCTGCATAGGCCCTGGAATTTTAGGTGAATAATTAAAGCGGTTACGACCGGCTAAAAAACCACCATTAAGCGGAGCACCAATGACTGCTGAAACACCTCGTTTATCAAGCATAGGAAAGGTTTTATCAAGTGCCTGCTTATGATCTAAAATTGAATATTGCAGCGCTAGTAAGCAAATATCAGGGTCTGACATATCAAGCGCTTTATAAATAGCATGAGGTGTATTTATTCCAAAACCCCAGCCTTTAATTATTCCTTCATCACGCATTTTAGTTAACTCAGGAATAGCCCCTTTTGCTGCCTGATCAAAATACTTAAGCCAATCATCTCCCATATCACTATTTTGCGGTGATAAATCGTGAATATAAACAATATCAAGTGAGGCAACACCAATACGATGCAACGTGTCTTCTATTGAACGACGCGTACCTGATGCAGAGTAATCATATTTATAATGAAAAGGTGAGTGATCAGCCCAATGCCAACTATTTTCTAGAGGCTCTGCTGAAGGGGTAAGAAGGCGACCTACTTTTGAGGATAAAACATAATCTTCACGCTTTTTGTTTCGAAGTAAATCACCGAAGCGCCTTTCACTTAAGCTTAAGCCGTAAAAAGGTGACGTATCAAAATGACGAATACCAGAATCCCATGCTGCATTTAGCATTGTTAAAATTTCTGCATCGCTTGATATAGTATTAAAGCCATTCCCTGCGGCAAGACCGCCTAAGCCCATTCTTGATTCAGGCCGGTAATGCCTAGCGTTAGTAACATCGTTTGTGGGCAGACCAGCGCTTTTATCTATTGATCCTTTAGTTTGCATAACACTGCCGTTAGACATTTTTACTTTTAATTGTTCAGCCAAAGCTGAAGCACTAAAAATAGAGCCTAAACTTAAAGCAGCGCCTGCTTTAATAAAATTTCTGCGAGATACCATGTAACTATTCTCCTTGAGTAAGGTTAAATATCTACGCTATAAACTAGTATAAATACCAACCAAACTCAAGCAAGAGGAAAGCAATAAATACCAATAGTTTCAATAAGATGACTAAATTAACAAACGCTGAACGCGCACTTTAATTAACATTTTAGAATGATTATTTTCTTTACTCGTACAGTACTTTAATATGCACAAAATAGTGCACTTTAATAGCTTGATAAAAAAGCAAACTTCCAAATTGGTGCACGCCTTAATACTCATTTACACAACATAAAAATGGTTACATTTATTCAAGTGTAAAAATTAGTAAACAAAATCGGAATACATAAAAAGAGTGAATACCAAAGCTTAATTAATCTCACTAGCAAAGCGATTGCGGTAACGCTTAGTTAATTTAACCGAACGTAGCTGGTCGCTAATTAAAGTAAATATTAGTGAAGCGTTTGTTTTTACAGGTTTACCTTGGCCTAAACGGCGTATTTGCCTTTTTACCAGTGCCATAGTGGCAAGCCCTGCGAGGGTTTTATCTTGCCAAGTAACATTGGGTAATACGGCTAGTTGCAGTGGCTCATTTTGCCATTTGTTTGGTAAATTTGGTTGGTATGCAAGCGCAGTGGCAATACCCACGAGGGCCACTCCACTTTCAATCACGTTGTTGGCAATAGATAAGCGACTAATGCCGCCGGTGGTCATTATTGGGATTGATGAGCGGTTGCTAATCGCTTTTGCAAACTCTAAAAAGTATGCTTCGCGGGCAAGTGTGCGTTCGTCACCTGTTTTACCTTGCATTGCAGGTGCTTCGTAGCTACCACCCGATAACTCCACAAAATCAACATTGAGTTCATTCAATAAATCCACTACAACTTGCGCGTCACTGGGTTCGAACCCACCACGTTGAAAATCTGCAGAGTTTAACTTTACTGAAACCGAAAGGGTGGGGGAGCAAGCTGCTTTAATACTGCGGGTTATTTCGAGAAGTAAACGGGCTCTATTTTGTAAACTTCCCCCCCATTTATCGTCGCGCTTATTGGTAAGTGGCGATAAAAACTGGGCAAGTAAATAGCCATGCGCTGCATGTATTTGTACGCCATTAAAACCGGCTTTTTCGGCTTGTAGTGCAGTTTGTGTAAAGCGGGTAATAACATCGTCAATGTCGGTTTGCGTCATCGCCTTTGGTACGCCAAATAAGTGCGAGTGCTTACCCATATTAAGTGCAACACTTGACGCTGATAGAGCCTTTCCACCCATTTTTTTAAATACTTGCCTACCAGGGTGATTAATTTGCATCACCACTTTGCAATTATTTTGCTTTGATAAACGAGCAAGCTCTGCAAAGGCAGTAATATCGGTACTTTGCTCAAGCACAAGGCCACCAGGGCCTGTCATCGCTAAATGATCAACCATTACATTGCCAGTAATAATTAGCCCTGTACCGCCTTTAGCCCATGCGCTATAAACGTTTTTAAGTGCTTGGGAGGGCGTTTGGTCCTCTTGTGCTAGGTTTTCTTCCATAGCGGCTTTGGCAATACGATTTTTTAATACTAAACCACTTGGCAAGGTAAAGGAGGTAAACACAGGGTTGCGCATAATTATTGGCTAATTAAATTGACATTAAAACAACTATAACCTTAAAGTTAGCTTGAAGGTCAACCTACTAAGTTTATGTAAAGTGGAGTTATTATTAGTTATGAAAATAGGCGAACTTGCAAAACTTACCAACATACCTGCCAGCACTATTCGTTTTTACGAAAGCAAAGGGTTATTAGCACCAACCACTCGCAGTGCTAATGGTTATAGGCTTTACACCCAACAAAACTTAGAAAAACTGCAATTAATTAAATTTTCACAAAGCTTGGGGTTTTCACTCAACGAAATACCTTTATTACGTAACGAAAACGGCGAGCTAAACCACACAGTAATAATCGAACGTTTAGAAAAAAAACAAAAAGAAGCTGACATTTTGATTGAGCAAATGCAGAAAAAGTCACAGCGTATTGGCAGTTTAACTGAGTTACTAAACTCTTATTGGGATAAAGGCGAATGCCTGCCAGAAAGTAAATTAAATGAATTACTAGAAGTGATGGATTACAAATAAACTAATACAGCTTATTCAGGGCCTGTTTATCTTTTGAGGCTAAATTTGCAGCAGTATGTTTGGTATTTAGGCAAGGCAGAGTCTATGTAGTGTGGTTATTCCCCATAAACAGACGATAACGTAGTATAAATGCCAAACATGCGCTGCCCTAAGGGTTCTGCCTGAGGCAATTTACTCTTTGTAGCTCGGTTTTTACTTATTATTACATGGATGTAAGCCATTAGAATAACGCAGGAGCAGTTATCGAGCCCACTAAATTACAAACCTCGCGCCGCGATTAAATAGCCCCTAGATTGAACAAACTTTATCCTGAGAGGTCAACAAGCCCCAGTAAGCTGTATTTTATTTATGTTACTTAAGCTTTTTAATGCCAATTAACACACAGATGGCACCGCCAATAATACCCGCCCATGCTTCTATTGGTGTATCACCACTAAATGCGCGGCTTAACTGCGAAGCAGCCGCATCATACACGTCATATCCCCACATAATTAAAGCGATACCTATAACGATTAAAACAATACCTATAATCTTATTATTCATAAACACCTCTGGTTTCTAACGTACATTATTCAACATACTTAATTGAAAACACTTAATAAATCTAATCAAGCTCTAGCTGCGCACGTTCAACGCTCTCACTAGGTAACTCTTTTTGTACCGATACACCAAGCTCTTTAAACTCTGATGCTTGTTTAATTAAATTACCTTTACCGCGGTATAATTGCGAGAACGCTTTGTCGTAACTTTCTTTCGCTTTATCAAGCTGCTTACCTACGCCTTCCATACTTAATAAAAAACCATTGAGCTTGTTATAAAAACGCTCAGCCCGATTTGCCAGCTCTTTTGAGTATTTGGTTTGCTCTTCAAAACGCCAAAGCTGTTTAACAATATTTAAACTAGTAAGCAGGGTAGTAGGTGTAGCTACCAGTATATTTTTTTCGATTGCTTGTTGGTAAATATCACTTTGATATTTAAGTGCTTCTACAAAAGCTGATTCTATTGGTACAAACATAACCACAACTTCAGGCGAATTAAGCCCTGGTAAACGGTCGTACGATTTACTCGCAAGCTCATTAATACGTGCTGTAACGGCGTTTACATGCTCTTTAATTGCTTGATTAGCATCTAGCTCATTTTCAGCGTTCACATAGCGTGTATAAGCATTTAATGATGTTTTAGCATCAATGACTAAGTGTCGACCTTGTGGTAAGTAAACAACTACATCAGGGCGCAAGCGGCCATCTTCAGTGTTAAACGACACTTCGCGCTTATAATCAACGCCAGCACGTAAGCCAGCGCTATCTAAGACGTTTTCGAGCATGAGTTCGCCCCAATTACCTTGGGTTTTCTTTTGCCCTTGTAGCGCGTTGCTGAGCTTGTCGGCTTGATCTGTTATAGCTTGGCTTTTAGCTTGCAAATGCAATAGCTCGGTTTTAAGCGCGGTTCGTTGTTTTATGTCTTCAACATGTATTGATTCCATTTTTTCTCTAAAGCCTTTTAGCTCTCCTTGAACCGGTTTTAATAATTGTTCAATGCTTTCTTGATTTAAGGTTTTAAAGCTTTGTGATTTTTCTTCTAGAATCTTATTGGCTAGGTTTTCAAATTCTTTTTTGAGCATATTTTTACTTTGCTCAATTTGCGCGAGTTGCTCGGTAAAGCTTTGTTGTTTTTGCTCGAGGGTGGTGCGCATATTATTATATTCAACATCGCGTTGATTATATTGCTCACGAAGCGCTGCAAGCTCGCCTTCGGCTTTACGCCAAAAGTGATTGTATTGAATGCTTTGTTTTTCTTGTTCGCTAAAACGCGTTTTAAAATGCTGGGCTTCATCGCGCTGTTCTTGGTGAGTATGTTCTAGCAGTTCGTGATCTTCTTGCAAGGCACTATATTGCAGCTCTTTATTATCAAATTGATTTTGTAATAGGGAAAGCTGTTGCTGCTGTTCGCTTATTTGTAGATGTAGCTTTTTGCGAAGCTGTGTTGATACAACGCCGTAAAATACAACGCCTAACGCAACACCAGCACCGGCGCTTAGCCAATCAATATTAGTGAGTACTTGAGTGAGCATAAAATAAACTTATAAAATTTAGAGACATGCCATCATAACCAATAACACGCAATAGAAGTAGGGGAGCAAAGAAATTACAGACATAAAAAAACCAGCTCAAAATAAGCTGGTCAAGTATTACTAAATTAAGTAATCAAAGGGAAAATCAACATGTGCCCGAGTAAGCTGCAACTTAAATACATAATCACCAAAATAACTAATATTACTGGGTGAGGCTATATAACAACAGGCATTAGAGTAGACCGGAAAACAAAATAATTAATTCAAATTAATTTACGAAAGATCATTTATTTTTATTCGGGTTGATTTAAAAAAATCAAATTATGGGCATAAAAAAAGCCAGTTCAAAATGAACTGGCTTAATCATTACTAAAATTAGTAATCAAATAGGGGGAAATCAACATAAAACCTGTATTAACTGCAATTAATCAACAAGCATAATAGTAGACGCCGCTCTTTGAATTAAGTTCATAAAAAGATCAAAACTTTTAAAATAAAAATTGAATGCTAAATTTTGGACATAAAAAAAGCCAACTCAAAATGGGCTGGCTCAATCATTACTAAAATTAGTAACTAAATGGGGGGAATCAACATGAAAACTTGTATTAACTGCAATTAATCAACAAGCATAATAATAGACGCCACTTTTTTAATTAAGTTCATAAAAAAATAAAAACTTTTAAAATAAGTACTGCACACTAAATTTTGGACATAAAAAAAGCCAACTCAAAATGGGCTGGCTCAATCATTACTAAAATTAGTAACTAAATGGGGGGAATCAACATGAAAACTTGTATTAACTGCAATTAATCAACAAGCATAATAGTAGACGTCCGTTTTTTAATTAAGTTCATAAAAAAGTAAAAACTTTTAAAATAAGTGCCGAACGCTAAATTTTAGGCATAAAAAAAGCCAACTCAAAATGGGCTGGCTTAATCATTACTAAAATTAGTAACTAAATGGGGAATCAACATGATGCTTGTGCTAACTGCAATTAACCAACAAGCATAATAGTAGACGTCCGCTTTTTAATTAAGTTCATAAAAAGATCAAAACTTTTTAAATCAATTTAGTTTTTAATTAGCGATAACATTTGTTGTTCATCAAACTTTGTAAAGCTCATTGATTTATCAGTAAATAACGCATCTACAAGGGCCTGTTTGTCTTGTTGCATTTTAAATACTTTTTGCTCTATTGAATTACTCATTATGAGCTTATACACAAATACAGGGTTAGTTTGGCCAATACGGTAAGCTCTATCAGTCGCTTGTTTTTCTACAGCAGGGTTCCACCATGGATCAAAGTGAATAACTGTATCGGCTTGTGTAAGGTTAAGGCCTGTACCGCCAGCTTTTAAGCTAATTAAAAACACTGATGTTTTACCACTGGTAAACTCGTCGATTACTTTATCGCGATGGCGCGTTTGGCCTGTAAGCATACTAAAGTTAATGTTTATTTCTTCGAGGCGTTGGGCTATTAAATCAAGTGCCGATGTGAACTGACTAAATATAATAATTTTACGACCGAGACTTAACATAAGCGGTAAGTGTGTTGTTAACCATTCAAGCTTAGCAGAGCCTGCTTGAGTGTCTGGATCTATTAATTTAGGGTGGCAACAAATTTGCCTTAACTTTAAAAGTGCCTCTAAAAATGCAAGTTTACTTTTTTGTGCGCCTTGTTCGGCAAATAAGTCTATTAGCTTCTCTTCTAATGAACGTGTAATACCTTGATACATTTCTTTTTGCTTAGGCTCAAACTCAAACTCTTTAGTTAGCTCTGTTTTTTCAGGCAGCTCTTGCGCTACTTGTGCTTTAGTGCGGCGCATTATAAAAGGCATAATTAACGCTTTTAACTGCTCAGCTCTCTCCATATCTGCTTCACGCTCAATAGGCGTTTGAAAGTGCTGCTTAAAGTGGGCTTGAGACCCAAGTAATGATGGCATAGCAAAATCGAGTAACGATTTAAGCTCAAGTAAATTATTCTCGATTGGAGTACCACTTAAACAAAGCTTAAAGTCGGCATTTAAGCGTTTAACTAATCGCGAAACCTGTGCGGTATCGTTTTTAATGTATTGTGCTTCGTCGAGGATTATATTTTCAAAATATAATGGCGAATAATATGCAATATCACGCTTTAAAAGTGGATATGTAGTAAGTATACACTGCGCTTGCGCTAAGTGCTGTAAAGGATCGTTACGATTTGAACCAAAAATAGTGGTGACTTTTAAGCTTTTAGCAAACTTAATAATTTCGTTTTTCCAGTTACTCACCAAACTAGTTGGACACACTATAAGTGTAGGGCCTGCTTGCGGGCGGTTAAATGTACTGGCTAAAAATGCAATAACTTGCAAGGTTTTACCCAGGCCCATGTCATCAGCTAAAATACCACCTAATTGGTGACGTTTTAAAAAGCTAAGCCAGTCAACACCTTGCTGTTGGTACTCACGAAGTGTTACTGAGTCATTTAAGCCATGTAATGAAACCTTAGTAATTGCTTTATCGGGACTATTTAGCTCTTGTAAGTATAGCTCTAATGAGTCGTCGTGAAGCTCTACGTTTATAGCAGTGTGCTTTACTAATTCAGGTAAATACGAAAGCGGAATATTAAATTCGTCTCGTGTTTTTACAAATTCAAAACGCTCTTTAAATTCATTTAATAAGTTAATTGCTGACTTATTAATAACCCCAAACTCACGACCAAGCGGATAGTAGTAAAAAAGTTCACTTTGGCGATTTAATGACTGATATAGCGGGTCAGTATTAGTAAACAACAGCGATGCCTTAGCATCACATAGCAATACTTTGCAGTGCATTTGATGCCCTGCTGCGCGGTGTACATGTAAACTAACTTCACACTGCGGATTAGGACTCGTTACTTTACTTACACTTACTTGCCAACCGCGTTGCTTAAAGCCAGGGAATACTTCGTATATTAGCCAATGCAAATGGATTGAAGACTGCTTTGTAAATACCAGTTCACTTTGTAAACCCCCTTTACAAAATTCAAATCCTAAGTTAATTAGTTCGTTAGTTACAGTATTTTCAAATGCACTATTAATCGTACTTGCAGGTGCAGCACCTGCTAAATAGTTTTTATTTTTATACTTAAATAACAACGAAAGAGATAAACCTTGATCGCCCATAGTTACTTTTAAAACAGCATTACTAGAGATTTTAGGCAATGTTGGCTGTAAATTAGTAGGGTGGGGTATTACACCTGCACCAAAGTTATCGGCAAGCTGCTTGTATATTCTATCAAAGTTAGCGTCATGCAAAGCAGGCATAGTTTGTAAATGTGCTATTTCGTCTGCACTCAATGGGGTGCGAAGACGGCCCGCTTTTAAATGATCTAAATCGAGGTAAGTAGGTGGTGTTGTTTTTAATAAAGCCCAGTTTTGTGTTTGCTCAAGCTTAATAACTAATTGTGAGAGATCTTTATCTTGCTCCCAACTAAAACTTAATGCTTGGCCCGATTGCGCCTTAATTGGCACTCGAGAACGCTGGAAAAACAGGCGCTCTGTAGCTATCAACTGTTGTAAGGCACTAAAACCCCACTGGCCTTTTAGCTCAATACTTCCCACTGCATTTTGTGAGCGTATCCAACTAAATAATCTAAAATCACTTTCGAGTAAGTCACTCGGCGTTACAAAACTATTTAACTGCTGCTCGGTCAGGTTTCGACCTAGCGTGTAATTCTTTTTAGTCTCAACATTCGCTATTTTAGGTGTTAAGAATACTTTGTTATTTTCAATATCTAATACAAATAATAATACTTGCGATGGCGTGTTTTGATCACCACTTTTAAGTGCGCTTAATTCGCTAAACCAGTCATTAATAAAGTAATCTTCGCCATATTCACCAGAGTGCTCTATTTTGAGCTTAAATAAAATAGCAGCTAAGTGTCGGCATTTAGTTTTTACATTACACGTACAATGCGTATCAACAGAATAACCAGTTGGTACTTTACTGATCTCAATACGTTGGTTAAACGATGATCCATTATCCACTTGTACAGTAGAGTCTACTACAGAAAAATTAGGGGTGTGTTCTAGCCAAGTGATTTGACCTTTCTTGTAATATTCTTTGCCTTTATCTAAAACATTTACACGGAAAAGTTTTTTAATAAAGCGTTCAGACAGAGGAAACTGGGTAGCCTGCTCATTTTTAATTTCTTCAAAAATAGCCATTAAATCATTTTTTGATAAGTTAGCAGACATGTCACTCTAAGCATTAAATTTTAAAAATAATCCTGCCAGTATATGCCTTATGTGCTCTGAGCTAAAGCACTATTAACAAGATATAAACTGGTTGGAGCTGATAACTTAGTAAAAAATCAGTTTGTAAGTAAAAATAAGCATCCAATTTTACAAAATAATATTTAAAACAACTGCAATGGTAGAAGTTACATATAGTTAGAAACATAGAAGTAAGCATTACAGATCACGATTTTACTAACAATAATAATAAATGAAGGAATGTAGCTAAAAAGAGGAGATTAGTTAGTAAAAAAGTGATCTTGAAGAAGGAATATGATTATTTGAAGAGGAAATAGGCTAGTAAAGATCAGATTTTTACTAACAAAACAATCTGCCAGATCACTATTTAACTAAGTAAATATGCCTGACAGATCATTATTTAACTAACTAATTAAAGGCACTTAATAACTTAGTTAATTGCTCTAAGCGCTTGTCTGTCATTACTTTATTATCAATTTTGATAGAGACATCACCGCTTTTTAAATTGCGTTGTACCGATATGAAGTTATTTTCTAGTACAGCTTCGCGCTTAACAGCTACTTGTGGCTCTGAAGTTAGGCATTTAGTGATCGCCATTGCACGCTTGTCGTCGCTTGTAATCGCATTTAACTCTTCATCACTAGCAAGGGCACTAACAAGTTGATTAAACGCCTCTTCGTCTCGCTCCTTTGCGCTAACAAGCTTTTTAGCGACTTCGCGACCTACGTGATTAGCAGTCGGGTAAAGCGCAATAACATCAGCAGGAATTTGCTCATAAGCTTTAATTGCATCTGCAATTGCAGTATGCGATACACCTTCTATCGCGGCAATCTCTCTATAAGATCCTTTTTTACCTTGCTCAATAAGTTCATTTTTAGTTTGTTGGTATGCTTGGCCAAGCTCCCATAAACTCGGAGCAATGTATTGATCTGAAGATACCGCTAAAATTTTTGCATCTTGATCAGTAAAATCGCTTGAACTAAGTACTAAATAATCTGCGTTACCTAAAATACAGGCCATACGACGACGTGAACCTGCCAGAACTAAACTTTTGTCACCTTGATCCCAAAGTAGGGCAGGATGTTGATTTCGGCCATCCTCACGAATTGCAGGAAGAATGTCTGATACTGACTTTTCGTTTAGAAGTGCTTGTACACGACGATTTTTGCCATATACACCGGTGGTAGATTCAATATCAGCATGTGCGATCACTTTACAAACAAGCGTAATTTGACGAGCAGGGTCACTCGGTGCAGGCATTCTAATTACATCGCCAGCATTCGCTTGTTCTAGTAATGCATCAAGACTACTGCTGCCTACAGCAGTTGCAAATGGATCTAAGCGGGTGTCATTTTTACGTTTTTTAGCCATTTTTATTTAACATCCTTACTTAGGGGTATTGAGTGTTGATTGAGTTGACTGCCAATTTGAACGAATAAGCATTTCTAGCTCATCGACCACATCTTTAATATTTTCTTGAGCGCGCATTAATGACTCACGACTTGCTAAGCTGTCTGATGCTTTTTGATCAAAAATAGTGTTGAAAGACGATGAACTAGCGGTAATCGCGGAGCTGTGATTGATTGGGTAGCTCATTACTTGGCGACCAAATGCACTACGAACATCTTTAACGATATCGCGCTGTGAGTGATTACCTTTCACATAGTTGGTCACTAAAAATTGCATAAAGTCCCAGCCTTCATGGCCAAGTGCTGCAACTGTATGGTAAATCTCACCTAGTCGTTTTAAATATTTGTTATTAGCATCAAAATCTACAGCTTCCGGATGAACAGGAATAAGCATCGCAGTAGAGGCCATTAATGCATTATAAAACATAAAGTTAAGGGTAGGTGCTGTGTCAATTAAGATAATATCAAACTCGTCTTTAACGGGGTCAATTACTTTCTCAAGTAACTTGTGGTAATGGCGAGTTTGCTCATAATTTGAGGTATCTTTGAGCAATGTTGCCGTTTCGTGCTCAAAGTAAAAGTCATCCATACCCGATGGTAATACACGAATATTTGGGATATGCGTTGGTAAAAATGAGTTAGACACAAATTCAGGCCATGTTTCACCCTCGTCTAAATCTATGCAATCACGCATTAAATCACCAACTGTAATCGGGTCGTGCTCACTTGAAGGAAAAAAGCTTGAAGAAGAGCCTTGTGGGTCTAAATCTATAATACCAATGCGATAACGTTTAATATTTGTAGTTGCAAGCGCTGCCGCTATATTAACCATACTGGTAGTTTTACCGCAGCCGCCTTTGAGAGAATTAATTACAATAACTTGCAGTTTGTCATCACCAGTACGATGATCTGGTTTAATGTCCATAATATCGGCCATAGCAAAAATATTTACTAATGTGTAAGCATAGTGACCGTTAGCACCGCGTTTTATGTTTAAATCATCGAAGTCGCCATTATCATGACGTCTTTTTAAAGTACGATTATTACAACCTAATAAATCAGCAGCTGCTTTTTGTGTATACGTTCTTAATTCTTTTTCTTCTGATTTAAGATGGGCACGGTAGTGCTGAATACGTCCTTCTAATGATTTTTCAGCAACTTCAGCTGTGGCTTTCAAAAGCCGATAGGTACTTAATGCGTTATTGTTGATAGACATACTTTCTTCCTCAAAGTTAGGCAGTTAGTATAATGTCCATTCAAATAGCTGTAAACAACTATTTAAGACGACATGCATTTTAAAAACAAGACATCTAAAAATATTTTTACACCTTTAATATTGCTTAGTATAAATAAAGAAGTTTAAAGGTGGTTAAATATATAAGGTAATAAAGGTTAAGGGTGTAAAATCAGCACATAACATTATGATTTATATGAATAATGTTTAAAAAAGCAGATCAGGTTTATACTTGGTTAAGATCAGATCTTTATCTACCTGCGGATCAGCTTTTTACTAAGGTCAATTTTAAATATAGAGTTATGCACAGGTTACGCATGAAGTTATGAACAAAAAGAGCCCTGCAGATCAGTTTTTTACTAAGTAAATTATAAAGTTATGCACTAGTCGCAACATCAAAATACGCTTTTAATTAGTATAGATCTGATCTGTACTTGGTACAGATCAGATCTATTCTAACTCGATAAGGCTTTATCCACAGGGGAATATATTTTTTGGTGTATTTGTCGTGCTTAATTTTAAAATTAAGCCATTGTAATGGACAAAATAACAGCTGAGTTAGTAAAAATTAGATTTGTGATAGTCCACTTAGTATAAATATGATCTGAAATCGTAAGTAATGTACATCACTTAGTATAATAGTGATCCAAACGTTTTATTTAAAGTCAGATCACTTTTATACTAACTTAAACATTTAACTTTTGTTGCTTAATGTGTTGTTATTAGCTGTCGCAATAAAAATGGAAATAAGAACAATGAGCCGAAAGGTCAACATCTCGGTAGATAACTTGCCCGATACACTTAGGGGCCAAATCCACGGGGTGGAAAGTGCAATAGATAACGAAAGTTTAGCACTATTTACAGACAACAAAGACGTGCGAATTTCTATTGAAAACGCAGCACATGGATTACGTGCATATTCAAACACGTTTAATCACTATGATTTGTGGGGACGCTTTGTTCGCTCGGGCTATAAAAAATTGCCACTTGAAGAAGCGCCTAAAAAAACAATTATTACGCGTAAAATATCTGAAAAAGTAGATGGTATTTTGTACGATGGCGAAATAAAAATAACGCCAGCTGTTGTAAGTACACGCAAAGATGGCGAAGATGTTGAATACCTTGTTTGGCCATCAGATAGAGAAGAAAAAGTAGAGCGAGCACTTATTCGTTTAGCTTCTAAAGGCAAAATAGTTAAAATTAATTTTAAATCCGGTATTCAATACGCGGTTGTTTTTTCTATGAACGAATTAGCACAAGAACTCAAAGCGGTAGGGCAGTCAATGCCATATCCTGCAATAAAAGAGTCACTTGAAGCATTGCAAGGTTCTAAACTTTCATTTAAATATTCGGCAACAGATACTAAAAATTCTGATATAGATGATTCGTTTTACGAGTCAAACATGAACTTTTTATCGTCACTGCATTTTAGTGGCAAAAAAGGTCAGGGTGGCAATGTAAAATGCGTCGCCTGTTTAAATGCATTTGTTCATAACATGATTGATAACCTTGAATACAAAGGGTATTACTTTAATAGCGCTCAAGAATTAAAACGTGGATTATCGCGTTGGATGATGCTTCGTTTGTATCACCTTTGGCGTTATGCAGCACCAGGTAAAACGTACCATTTTAGATTACTTTCTATTATGGAAAAATACGGATCTATTTATTCAACTGATGATATTACCGAAAATAAATTAAAAGCACTTCGTCGTGATATGACCACCACAATGAAAGATTTGATTGAAAAAGGTGCAATATCAGAATACAGCATTACAAACGTTAAAGATGACAAAACCGGTAACATTATCGATTACACATACGAAATGCACCCGTCTGATCAGTTTTGCGATGAAATACTTACATTGAACAAACACAATAAACGCATTGAAATCCAAGGCGGTAAACGCATTGTTGAAAATGCCGTGCTGATTGATGAAGATAAAATTGAAGAAATAGTAGAAAAATAATAACCGTTATTTTAAATACTGTACGCATAACTAAAAAGGCCACACTATGTGGCCTTTTTAACATAATGACTACCGCTCAACCTGTTCTAAATATAACCTATCAACCAAAAAATCATACTCGCGCTTACGAGGGTGAGTTTCGGGTTTTTGATAATCAGGTAATATACCTAATTTTACGTCTGGTTCTGGATTAATCAGAATAAAGGGTAATGCAGCACTCACATGATAGCGATTTTGCGCTGTGTATCTCACATTTACCTGTGGACTCACTCGAGTAGGGCGGCGAATTCTAAGTTTTTCCTTTTCGCCTAAACTAGCAACCCGTAATTGTTCTTGAGCTACAAGTGATTGCCATTTTTGTTGATCTATCATTCTTGGATTTCGATAACTGGCCGATTTGTCGAGCATTTCGAGAGCCATTTTTTTAGTCAGCGTTTTAGTTGCGTGTTTGTGCATCCAAGTAAACCTAACCGAAAATGGCGATTCGCTTTCACTATGAATTTTACGATATGCGGCAAGCGTTATTAAATTTGGTATAGCATTGTGAACTGCTTCAAATCGAGCATCGTTGCTATCAATAGCTAAAATACATTCTTTAAACGTAGCTTTAGCTTTATTTACTTGAGCTATACGATTATTTAAAGCGTGTTTATCTGCATTTTTAATAACGAGCAAACCAGGGTGCCTTTTTAAAACACGACTGCTTAATCCTGATTTTTTATACATGTCTGAAAAAGAGTTTAGGATTGCTTTTTGAGCAGGTACTCCAGTGATTTTAGAAACAAGTATAGATTCTGGAACTTTACTCTCATCGAAACTACTTACATCTGGTAATTGATAATATTCCGCTTTGGAGAATTCACACTCTTTTAGTTCTTCAATCAACCTCAAAGTTAATTCGTTCATTAAATCAAACTGACTTCTAATTTGTACCTTAGTTACCATTACACACCTCAAAGAACACATCTTACTAGCCTTATATTATTACATGCACTTTGCTTTGTCTAAATAAATAACAAATAGTACTCGGGGTTTATAGTTACATAATAAGTAAATTAAGCATGATGTGTTCTTTAAGGGGTATATAAATGAAGAAAGATTGAAACTCCTTACTAATTCATATGACATTGGAGTATTTACTTTGTCGTATATAAAAAGGCTAATACGCCAAGTACTAGATTATCTACGTAGTAGGTGATAAAACTAAGTTTAGAAAAATGAGTTAAGCGGATTTATATAATTTTCATATATTTATCTAACCGTCTTAGCATTCATTATTATTTATAATTACTGACTCATATTACACCGTGTTGGCAGTACGGTGATCAGGCTAAAGGTTACAATGACTACAAATGCTTTTTGATATCAGTTCCTCTTTAAAGATACTTCTAGCAGGAGGGGCTTTAATCATGGCGAATTGTTAAGTAACACTATCACTTTGAAGAGAAAACTTAATGGCCTACCACACCTTTAAGTTGTGGCACTTGTGAATATAGTCCTGCATACGAGTGCTATACAAGACTATGCATCTAGGATTTAAAGCGCAGATAAATGATTACCACAAACGCTCATATCATACATTAAGGTCTGCACATAGCACTTGATAGCTATTAATTAATTATCCGTGTAAAGTTAAGATTACAGAAGCTGTCATTTAAGTATGATGTGTTCCTAGCTAAATTACGTATAACATACCCTTATGTACTATTTATTCTCAATGCGTTAAAATTGTAAATAGTTAGCTCTAAACTCATGTATTTAAACACTTTAGTTTCTTCGAAATAAAACTAAAGTGTATGTTATGTAACCACATAGGTTAAGTAAGATTACTATTATACTTAACTCATAACTAAATAATTGGAAAATAGTGAATTTAGTCCTTGAACATAGGGGCCTGCATACGTTAATTTCTTCTTATCAGGTAATGTAGGAATGAGGAAAAATTATGCAATCGTGGAACCCAAATAGCTGGAGAGAGCTGCCTATACTGCAGCAGCCACAGTACCCAGATCAAGAAATACTTAAATCAGTAGAAAGCCAATTAAAAACGGCACCACCTTTAGTTTTTGCTGAAGAAACAAGAAGCCTATTCAAACAACTTGAAGATGTATGCGAAGGTCGTGCTTTTTTACTTCAAGGTGGTGACTGTGCAGAATCATTTAGCGATTTTAATGCCGCTAACATTCGCGATACATTCAAAACAATCTTACAGATGGCTGTTGTATTAACTTACGGCGGTAAATGCCCTGTAGTTAAAATAGCGCGCATGGCTGGTCAATACGCTAAACCTCGTTCAGCAGACTTAGAAACAATTAATGGCGTGTCTTTACCATCTTACCGTGGCGACATTATTAATAATATCGAGTTTACAGAAGAAGCACGTATACCCGATCCACAACGCTTAATGACTGCATACCATCATAGTGCCGCTACGTTAAACTTATTACGTGCTTTTGCACAAGGTGGCCTTGCCGATCTTCACCAGGTAAACCGTTGGAACATGGGCTTTGTTGCTGCAAATCCACTTAAAGAAAAATACCAACAACTTGCTGATAAAATTCAAGACGCACTAGAGTTTATGGAAGTGTGTGGAATTAACTCTACAATTGCGCCAAGCTTAAAAGAAACCGATTTATACACTTCTCACGAAGCGTTATTACTTGGTTACGAAGAGGCGCTTACTCGTCGCGACCACTTATCTGGTGATTGGTACGATTGTTCTGCTCACTTTGTTTGGATTGGTGAACGTACTCGTCAACTAGACCATGCACATATTGAGTTTTTTAAAGGCATTAAAAACCCAATTGGTGTTAAAGTTGGCCCAGGTATGGACCCAGATGACCTAATTCGTTTAATTGATGCATTAAACCCAGATAACATTCCTGGTCGTTTAACGCTAATTACGCGTATGGGTGCAGATATACTTCCTGAAAAACTTCCAGCACTAGTAAGAAGAGTTCAACAAGAAGGCCGTAAAGTAATTTGGAGCTCAGATCCAATGCACGGTAACACTGAAAAAGCGACATCAGGTTACAAAACACGTAACTTCGACAATATTATGCGCGAGATCAGTCAGTTCTTCGCTGTACACAAAGCTGAAGGTTCATACGCAGGTGGTGTTCACCTAGAAATGACAGGCCAGCACGTTACAGAGTGTACTGGCGGTGCTTACGGTTTATCTGACGATGACCTAGCACAGCGTTACAAAACTCAGTGTGATCCACGCCTTAACGCCGACCAAGTATTAGAGTTAGGCTTTTTAGTAGCTGATTTACTAAAAGACGCACGTAAATAATATTTATTGATACAAAAAAAACCGCTTAGTTGCGGTTTTTTTATTTCTTTGATGAGTAAGTTAGTACTTACGTCGCTCCAAGTCTGTTTCTATCAATATTTTTGCAGAAATCTCTTCAACAGAATGATGCGTAGAATTAAAGTAAGCTATTTTGTGACGCTTATACAACATTTCCACTTCGCGAACCTCAATACGACACTGTTTAATTGAAGCATACTTAGAGTTGGCCATACGTCGATGCCTAATAGCCGCAAGTCTCTCGGGGTCAATCGTAAGTCCAAATAACTTATGTTTATAAGGGACTAAACACTTAGGCAAACCTTCATTGTCTAAATCTTCTTCTGTTATAGGATAGTTAGCTGCTTTAATGCCGTACTGCAGTGCTAAGTATAAGCTTGTGGGTGTTTTACCACTTCTACTAACGCCAATTAAAATGATGTCTGCTTCAGAAAAGTTTTTAATATTTCCGCCATCATCATTCATAAGAGCATAATTAACGGCATCAATTCTAAAATCATAACTTTTTTCGTGGATAGAATGCGTACGATGCATTTTTGGAACAGGGGCTACATTGAGTTCTTTTTCTATTTTTTCGCTATATGTAGTTAAAAAGTCATACGTGACTGCATCAGCCGATTTTATAATTTCACTTAAATTGTGGTTAACAAAAGTAAAAAAAACAAATGGCTTTTCGCCTGTTTTTGCAGCGGTTGCATTAATTAATGCTTTAATTTCGTGCGCTTTTTCTTCAGTTTCTACAAATGGAATTGTTTTATGATTAAAATCGATAGGAAACAACGACAAAGTCGCATGCCCAAACACCTCTGAAGTAATAGCTGTTCCATCTGATATATAAAAAGCAGTTCTCATAATTAACCTTTTTATTGCGTTTAAATCCCTAAAATGGGTTTCTCACGGTTTACGTGAGGACTATTGCCAGTGTAGAATGATGATGACCTTTATAAAAGGTTTTCTTTCTTAACTCTCACAGTTAGACCTACAATTTGTTTTTTTTGGAGAAAGATCCGTGCAAGAATACGTTCTCTGGTATCAAGAGCTTGGTATGCAAGATGTTCCTCGAGTTGGCGGTAAAAACGCTTCACTTGGCGAAATGATTTCAAACCTAGCAAACGCTGGTGTACAAGTACCGGGTGGTTTCGCAACTACCGCAGATGCTTTTAATGAGTTTTTAGATCAATCAGGACTCACAGCAAAAATTCACAACATCCTAGATACACTCGATGTTGATGATGTAAATACACTCGCTACAGTCGGTGCCGACATCCGCCAATGGATAATCGACACACCATTCCAACCAAACCTAGATCAAGCCATTCGCGACGCATATAGCCAACTCCATGGCGATACTGCAGCAGATGTATCATTCGCAGTACGTTCATCAGCTACCGCTGAAGATATGCCAGATGCATCATTCGCAGGCCAGCAAGAAACTTTCCTTAACGTTGTTGGTATCGATTCAGTCATGGTCGCTATTAAACACGTATTTGCTTCATTATTTAACGACCGTGCAATCTCATATCGAGTTCACCAAGGTTACGATCACCGTGGTGTGGCCCTATCAGCGGGTATTCAGCGCATGGTACGTTCAGATAAATCAGCATCTGGCGTAATGTTTAGCATTGATACAGAGTCAGGTTTTGAAGACGTTGTATTTATTACATCAAGCTACGGCTTAGGTGAAATGGTTGTACAGGGCGCAGTTAACCCTGATGAGTTTTATGTTCATAAACCAACACTCCTTAAAAATAAACCTTCAGTAGTACGTCGTAACATTGGTTCTAAAGCCATTCAAATGATTTACTCAGAAGATAAAGCACACGGTAAGCAAGTAGACATCGTTGATGTTGCCCCTGAGCTTTCAAATAAATTTTCGATTACAGACGAAGAAGTGCAAGAACTTGCCAAGCAAGCTGTAATCATCGAAAAACATTACGGTCGTCCTATGGACATCGAATGGGCAAAAGACGGTAACGACGGCAAACTATATATAGTTCAAGCACGTCCAGAAACTGTACGCTCAAACGAAGACTCTAACGTAATGGAACGCTTTCAATTAAATGGTACAAGCAACGTTGTTGTTGAAGGCCGTGCAATTGGTCATAAAATTGGTAGCGGTGTTGTTCGTGTTCTTGATTCAATCAAAGAAATGGATCAGGTACAAGTAGGCGACATTTTAGTAACCGATATGACCGACCCTGATTGGGAACCAATCATGAAACGTGCTGCAGCGATTGTTACAAATCGTGGTGGACGTACGTGTCACGCGGCAATCATTGCACGCGAACTTGGTATTCCGGCAGTGGTAGGCTGTGGTAACGCAACTGATTTAATTAAAGCGGGACAAGAAGTCACTGTATCGTGCGCCGAAGGCGATACCGGCTTTATTTACGAAGGTATTTTAGATTTTGAAATACTAACGTCACGCGTTGATAAAATGCCAGAACTTCCAATGAAAGTTATGATGAACGTGGGTAACCCCGATCGTGCATTTGACTTTGCACGCTTACCGCATGCAGGTGTTGGCCTTGCGCGAGTTGAATTTATTATCAACCGTATGATTGGCGTTCATCCTAAAGCGTTATTAAATTTTGATGCTCAAACAGATGCATTAAAAGCAGAAATTACTGACATGATTGCCGGTTACGAATCACCAGTAGAGTTTTACATAACAAAACTGGTTGAAGGTATTTCTACTCTAGGGTGTGCATTTGCACCAGAGCGTGTAATTGTTCGTATGTCTGATTTTAAATCAAACGAATACGCAAACCTAGTTGGCGGTCAGCAATACGAGCCAGAAGAAGAAAACCCAATGATTGGTTTTCGTGGTGCAGCCCGTTATATCTCTGAAGACTTCCGCGATTGTTTTGCACTAGAATGTGAAGCTATAAAACGCGTAAGAAATGACATGGATATGGCTAACATAGAAATCATGATCCCATTCGTACGTACCCTTGAAGAAGGCAAACGCGTAATTGAATTACTAGAAGAACATGGCCTTAAACGCGGCGATAATGGTCTTAAAGTAATCATGATGTGTGAGCTACCTTCAAATGCATTACTTGCAGATGAATTTTTAGAAATGTTTGATGGTTTTTCTATCGGCTCTAACGATTTAACACAGTTAACGCTTGGTCTTGATCGTGATTCTGGTTTAATCGCACATTTATTTGATGAGCGTGACCCTGCAATTAAAAAGCTACTTTCTATGGCAATTAAAACAGCTAAAGAAAAAGGCAAGTACGTAGGTATTTGTGGTCAAGGTCCTTCAGATCACGAAGACTTTGCAGCATGGTTAGTAGAGCAGGGCATTGACTCTGTTTCACTAAATCCAGATACAGTAATAGAAACATGGTTATACCTAGCTAAAAAATTAGCAAAGTAATAAATATGTAAGCTATAAATAGGTAAGCTATAAAATATGCCAGCAATGTATTGCTGGCATTTTTTTTATACCCAATTAAAAGTAAGTTAACGGGCTAATTTTTTATCTAAATAAGCACATGATTTAGTTAACGCCTTTTGACAAAGTGATAAGTAATGTCGCGCTTTAGGGTAGTAAAACGAAAAACACAATAAACCCGCCATAAAAAATATAAGCGATGGGCCAGGCATAATCGCAAAAAATAGCCCTAGCAAAATAAATAGCACGCCACTGATCTGTAATAGTAATTTTTTCATATAACACACCTCATTACTCGTTAACTTGAGTATAATTTAAGCTGCATTAAAATCGACTAAAAGAGTGTTACAAACTGTAAAATCTTCAATTTCTATTCGCCATCACCATGATATAATTAGTCAAATGCCCTAAAATATCGCCGTCATGATAGCAACAATTACACAGCAAGATGCCGCGACAGAACTTGTCGCAAACTACCTAAATACCATTGCAAACCAAGGTTTTACCGGAGATACCGACGCAAGTTATGCAACGCGTATTACCGCTTCAACCGATAACAGTGTGTATCAGCAAATACCGCAAGGTGTTATTTTTCCAAAAAGTGAAAAAGATATTCAGCTCGCATTGCAAACAGCATCTCGCGACCCGTTTTTATCATTAACTTTTGGTCCTCGTGGCGGTGGAACAGGCACTAACGGACAATCGTTAACACCTGGTATTGTTGTAGATTTGTCTCGCTATATTCGCGAAATCCTCGAAATAAATGTAGAAGAAGGCTGGGTACGCGTTCAAACCGGCGTAATAAAAGATCAACTTAATGACTTTTTAAAGCCTTATGGTTTTTTCTTCTCACCCGATTTATCTACCAGTAACAGGGCAACTATTGGTGGCATGATAAGTACTGACGCATCGGGGCAAGGCTCGTTAGTTTACGGTAAAACGAGCGATCATGTTTTAGGGCTAACAACTTATTTAGTTGATGGCACACCTATGTGTACCTCCCCAATAGACATCGACAAGGCACAAATTATAGCGAATCAAGACTCACTAATTGGCAGTTTATATAAAACAGTTTTAGATATATCAGTTAATGAACGCGCTGCTATTTTAGCTAAGTTTCCACGGTTAAATCGTTTTTTAACCGGCTACGACCTAGAGCATGTACTAAGTGATGACTTACTTACTTTTGACATGAGCCGACTAATAACGGGTTCAGAAGGCTCATTAGGTATAGTAACTGAAGCTAAATTAAACCTAACGCCTATTGCCGAATTTAAAACGCTTATTAATATTAAGTACGATAGTTTTGACTCAGCACTTCGCCATTCACCATTTTTAGTCGATGCACGCGCAACATCGGTAGAAACCGTTGATAGCAAAGTTTTAAACTTAGCGCGTGAAGATATCATTTGGAATTTAGTATCGGACTTAATAACTGACGTACCAAATAAAGATATGCAAGGCCTTAACATGGTCGAGTTTAATGCAGTATCTAACGATGATATAAAAGACAAAGTAGACACGCTTTGCAAGCTTCTAGATGAATGCGTAATAAATCAAACTAATGGCGTTATTGGTTATCAGTTAACCAGTGATAAAAGCGATATACTAAAAATTTACGCAATGCGTAAAAAGTCAGTGGGTTTATTAGGTAATGTAAAAGGCAGCCAAAAACCGCTCGCCTTTGCAGAAGACACCGCTGTACCGCCTGAAAATTTAGCAGATTATATTGTCGAATTTAGAGCATTACTCGACAGTCATAATTTACAGTATGGTATGTTTGGCCATGTTGATGCGGGGGTTTTACATGTACGCCCAGCACTTGATATGTGCGACCCAGAACAAGAAAAACTACTTAGAACTATTTCAGATCAGGTAGTAAAACTAACCGCTAAGTACGGTGGTTTAATGTGGGGCGAACACGGTAAAGGTTACCGTAGTGAATATAGCCCTGAGTTTTTTGGTGAGCATTTATATACGCAACTTCGAAAAATAAAAACAGCTTTCGATCCTAACAATCGCATTAACCCCGGTAAAATATGTACTCCTATCGATAGTGAAGACTCACTAGTTAGTGTAGATGGACAAAAGAGATCGCACTTCGATAAGCAAATATCAATAGAAGTTAAAACCAGTTTTAACAACGCAATGACCTGTAATGGTAATGGCATATGCTTTAATTACGATGAAAATTCACCTATGTGCCCATCGTATAAAGTAACTGGCGATCGCCGTAATTCACCAAAAGGACGCGCAAGTTTAATGCGCGAATGGCTTCGTCTACAAGAGTCAAAAAATGTAGATTTGCTCGAAGTAGAAAAGCAACTTAACAAAGGTGAAGTCATTACCTGGTGGGAACGTTTTGTTCATAGCCGCGAAAAACGAAAAGGTATTTACGACTTTTCTCACGAAGTAAAAGCGTCAATGGATGAATGTTTAGCGTGTAAAGCATGTACAACTGCATGTCCAATTAAAGTAGATGTACCCACTTTTCGTTCGCGTTTTTTAAATTATTATCATAGTTATTATGCACGCCCGCTAAAAGATTACCTTGTTGGTAACATAGAAAACAGCGCGCCATTAATGGCAAAGTTCGCTAAAGTTATAAACCCAATTGTTAAAACATCATTAGTTAGTAATGTTATTAAAAAAACGGTTGGCTATGTTGATACACCACAGTTAAGTATTCCTGCACTTTCAAAGCGTGTTACTAAAACACAAAAATTCGATTTTGATTTACTAAATAAATTAAATGCAGAGCAACAAAGTGAATATGTATTAATAGTACAAGATCCATTTACGAGCTTTTACGAAGCGGAATTAGTAGAAAGTTTTATTACTTTAATAATCCAACTTGGCAAAAAACCAATGCTATTACCTTTTAAACCAAATGGTAAACCGCAACACGTAAAAGGTTTTTTGCATGAATTTAAAGTTACAGCTAAAAATGCAGCCGAGTTTTTAAATAAATTAAATGATATTAATGCACCGTTAGTCGGTTTAGATGCGTCACTCGTTATGTGTTATCGCGATGAATATAATACAATTTTAGAAAATAACCGTGGTGAATTTAATGTGCAACTTGCCCATGAATGGCTCGAAACACAATCGTTTAAATCACTAAGCGCAAAACAAAATACAGATACCGAATTTACATTACTGAGTCATTGTACTGAAACAACTGCGCTGCCAAAAGCAGCAAATGTATGGCAAACAATTTTCAATGATATTGGTTTAACATTAAAAACAACAAATACAGGTTGCTGTGGAATGGCGGGAACTTATGGCCATGAAGCACAAAATCAAGATAACTCACGTGCACTTTACGAAATGAGTTGGAAACCAATTGTAGATAAAAATAAACCAGAGCAACTTTTATCTACGGGCTTTTCTTGTCGTAGCCAAGTTAAACGTTTTGAGAAGTTTAAACCAAAACACCCAATTGAATTACTCGCACAGGTCCTTAAATAACTTTATAAAATAAGAGTGCTTAAATAAGATCACTTATATAAGAGTACTTAAATAGTTTTATCTAAATACCAATTTAGTAAATTATTTATTAAATACAAAAAGGCGCAACGATTAACTTCATCAGTGATGAAAATAACCGTTGCGCCTTTTTTAATACGTATTCTTAATTTACCTAGTTTAAATAATTATTTTTTAACAAAACTATCGGCAATAGGTTTAGTGCTAATACCATGTATAAATACACTAAACAAAATAGTCGTCATTGCTATTGTCGCTATTTGATATTTGTTTTCTATTTGCGTATCTATCACCATCAATGTAAAAACAATTGATGCTAATCCTCTTGGTCCAAACCACGCAAATGTAAAACGCTCTTTAATACTCAATGCCGTAAACTGCAGAGACAGCATAACTGGAATTATTCTAATCAATGTTGTACTTAACAAAGCGTAAATTATAATTTCAGTATTTAATTTAGGAATAACTAAGTAAGCACAAACAAACCCGAACAAGCACCAAATCATTAGTGATGTGAAATCTGCGATGTGCTCTGAGTCTTCAATTAATTCTGTTCTAACTTCTTCGGTCGAAAATTTATCAAATAATAAGCCTGCAACAAACACCGCAATAAATCCACTGCCATGAAAATACTGAGTAACAGAAAACACAGCCATAGCAAAACCGAGTAATAAAAATGGACTGGTATTTTGTGCAAAGTAATGACGTTTCATTGCAAAGTTTAAACTCGGTATAAAAACAACAATACTTGTAATAGCTATTAATAAAGCCAAGCTAAGCTCTCGTCCAAACACACTTAATGTTTGTGTTGCAGTAATAGCTGAATCAGGATTTTTAGCGAGTAATATAAATATTAAAAATATGGGTACACATAATCCATCGTTCAAACCACTTTCAGTATTTATTCCTTCGCGTATTTTTTCAGGCACTTGTGTACTTGCTAGTAACCCTTTACTTAATGCCGCATCAGTAGGTGTTAAAATAATAGCGAGCAAAGCCGCTTGAATAAGTGAAAGCTCAGCAAAGAAAAATAAAGCAACAGCAATACCGAGTAATAAAGTTAAGGGTAGGGCAACAAACAACAGTAAACTAGGATACTGAAAACTATGCCTTAATACACTTAGCTTTGATTTAGCTGCATCAGAAAATAAAAATATACTTAGCGTAAGCTCTATAAATGGTAATAAAAGATCAACGCCTTCTTTTATTTTATGCCCTTCGTTGGGTAGCATTAAAGCTAAACATATTCCGCCAACAACAAAAAACATTGGGCCTGTTACTTCTGTTTTTTCTAACTGGCGAAGTGTTAAAGAATAAATTAAAAATAACCCGCCTATAAATGCTATTACTAAATACTCCATTAAATTTTCCTTTTAAGTCCTGATTTTGCTCGCTCTTTAATATTTGTTTGAATATAAATTTGATCGGTAGTCGCAATTTTAGAATGACCTAAATCTTCTGATAAATGTTTGAGCGGTCTGGTTTGCGCATCATGAGTTGCACCAGTATGGCGAAGCCAATGCGCAGTTGCAGCGCCAAGTTGTTCAGCATCATCTTTAAAACCATCATCGAGTAATGATTGCTGTGCATAATCAAAACTTTGTTGAACTAAACGCCTAATTTGCCTTACGGTCATACCACCTTGCCCGCGAATTTTATGAACCAAAGGATCTGATTCATCAACACGGGGAAGGGCAGGTAAACCTCTGTATAGTCTATAACGTTTTAAATATTCAACAAAATCATCGCTTAAGGTTACATCTCGTAATTTATTACCTTTGCCCATAATACGTAAAAACCAGAAACCATCATTATCTTGCCAAAAATGAGACATCACCGGCGACCACTGTGGGCGCTCAGATAATTCTGAGATTCGTAAATAAAGACCTTTTAAGCAGGCAAGCGTAAATAAGTTTCGCTCTAAATCAGGGTTATGTTCGCATAAATCACGCGTTACACCAAAAACGTATTCCCATTGAATATCGCTTAATGTGTCTGGAATTTGAATTTGTGATTGAACAACTAAGTACGGACTATTTTTTTTAACAACAGGGACAAAGTTAGCAAATGTTTTTTCTTCTAGTAAGGCAAACTTATAAAACACATTTAATGCTGTAAACATAGACGATAAAGTTTGCTGACTAGCAATGGATTCTTTAAGCATAAAAGGGCGCCAGTTTTGGTTTAATCGACGAATTCCTTGTTCATCTTTATAACGCCATTGCACTGAAGTTGCAGCCCATGCTTTATCGGGTTCAACCATAAAATCAACGTAAGCTTCAATATCTTCACGTTTTAAATCGAATACTGATTTTTCTGCGATTAACCATGACCATAAATAAAAGCGTTCAAGCTCATTTCGAAAACGACTATAAGTGGCTTCTGATTTTCGGCCATAAACATATAAAAACTGATACAAGAATGTCAGATCGGCTTTTGATTCAGTTACAGTCAAGCCAATTTCCTGTATAAAGGATGCAAGTTCTGGGTATTCTGAATTGAGAGTACCGTCATCTAGATGGGCAATTTGATATCTTAATTGTTTTAACGTATCAACCAAAGCAACAAGCATAATGTATAAATATTCAATTAAATAATAGACTTACAGAATAACGTTAAAGTCCGATACTGTCTAGTATTGGACATAGTAAAGCTCTAATTATTTTAATACCGTGATTATTCTATGGTTGTTGGTTGCTATATCTTATTAAGGAAAACATTATGAAGAAACTAATTATACTAAGTGTACTTGCTTTAACTGTTGCGTTAACTGGGTGTGCTACTACAGGTAGTGCATCGCCAAGCGAAAAACGTTCACTTGTACAAAGTATGAAAGCAAACACATTAGATAAATTATACGCTGAAAAACCTGATGTTAAAAAACAAATTGCTAACTCTGCTGGTTATGCTGTATTCGATAACGCGAATGTAAATGTAGTGCTTGCTAGCTTTGGCGGTGGTTACGGTGTTGTTAGAAATAATCTTACAGGTAAATCGACTTACATGAATATGGGCGAAGCCGGTTTAGGACTTGGCTTAGGCGTTAAAGATTTTAACGTTGTAATGGTTTTTCATAACCAAGCTGCATTAAACAGATTTATTGAACATGGTTGGGCATTTGGCGGAAACGCTGATGCAGCAGCAAAATATGAAGATAAAGGCGGTGCATTGGTTGCCGAAGCGATTGCAGATCAAGTTACTGTATATTCTGTAACCGAAAATGGCCTTGCACTACAAGCTGTATTAAAGGGAACTAAGTTTTGGGTTGATTCAGAGCTTAATTAACCACCAAATTACTCTCCTAAAAGCGAGCTGGTTTGTATAATCACGCTCGCTTTATTAAAACCCACTCAATTTAACATAACGTAATTTATGGGTTGTTTCTATTTATTCTAAAATTTTTCACTACGGTATATAAGCTACCAAAATTAAAATTTTAATTTCATCGAGTTATTTTACTTATTTTTATTTCGTTATTAATCTCTTTAGCTTCCATTTTGAAAGCTATATCTCTGATATTACCTATGTCTAGATTCATTGCATCATCAGAAATATTATTAGGATAGAATGCAAACCTGTATTCCTTTTGATGTGAAAACTCTATTCTTTTCTTAAATATCGCATCATCATCTTTGAATTTTCCTGAAAATATTTCAGGGTCATAATATTCGATTAAACCAGCTTTAAAATTTAATTGCTGTTGTTCAGCTTTATTAAATACTCTATTAATAAATTCTTCTACATTTGTCACAATCACAGCTTTTCTACCCAGCCCCAAACAGCTTTCAGATATTTTTAATTCTTCAATTAGTTTTGGCAGATTTTCTTGAGTCAATTCAAAATTTTCCGTTTGGTAAGATGCATATAAACAGAAGATGTTAACATTATCATGGTAGTTCATATTCATTGATACATTACCAACAACATCTTTTAAAGTAACACCATTTATTTCAATTATTAATTCTTCTGCTTTATACCAACTAATAACTCCTTCATGCTTATCACCTCGATTTCCTAAAGCTTCATCATAAAGTTTTCTAAAATAAGAAAGTTTTTTTGAGTGAAGAAATCCATCTAAAAACATTTCAGCATGTTTATCTTCATCAAAAATTTTTATTAAAAAATATATATACTTATCCATAACAATCCTTATTAATTTATATTTATAGTTCCTAACAGATTTAATCTATTATCTTTATATAACCATCTTATATTCTATAAGTACATAATTTAAAATATTTAAATTGCCATAAGATATCATCCATACTGTCAAACTAGACCTTTGATTATCTACTTCTAGGATATTAAACATACCGTAATTTATGTGTTGTCAGTAATTAAATTATTAATATTACTTCAAATCAAAATTATCATTATTTAATTTTTTATCAAACGCTTCAGCCAATTTTTCGGTTTCACTAAAAACGGTATTCCAATATTTAATGCGTGTATCGGCATCGAGATCGGTAAAGTCATTTCTGTCTGGAATTTTTCCGTAAGGTAAGCTTGCTACAAATTCTTTTGATGGGGTGATCATTACTACTTTGTCGTAATTAAGTGGCGACACTTTACGTTTTAAATTTTTATCGAACCACCCTGCTTTTGGCTCGCTATTAAAATGCGGATATAAAATAAGTCCTGGATTATTAATTTTTAAATCAAAGTGGTAATCAATTATTCCGCCATCGCGATATATTCCTTGCGGCGAGCCTGCAATATTTTTTATGCCTTGCATAACAAGTGGTATAGAGCCCGATGCAAGTAATGCGTCTTTTAAATTATTTTGAGTAAGCGCTATGTTTTGCGTTTTAAAATTGTAGCTGTCGGTAATTGATAAGTCACTTGTTGCTGGGCCAAATATAAAACGCTCATACTGCGAGCCTAATAATTTTCGGTTAACGCGGTTAAGCATGTAACTTTTTGATAAACCCATTAACTGTATTAATTTATTTTCGCTGGCAATAAAACCATTCGATTTCGCTACAATAAAGTGCGCTTTAAATACGGGGTTATTTATAATTTCGGCCACACCGTTATCGCCAAAAACACCTTCAAGTAATGCGCGCGCTTTTATTGTTATTTCATTTGGTGTTGGTTTATTACTTGAGTACCTAGTTTGCGAATACGATTTTGCTAAGCGCTCAATGGCAGCAACGGGATCATTTTGTGCAAAACACGCAGAGCGAAAAGCGCCAGCAGATGAGCCGATTAAATTAAGTGGTTGGGTACGATTTTTAAAAAATTCACCAAAAATATATTTATCTAAGCCAAATAATGTAAACCATTTAGGACCGCCACTTGCACCTAAAAAAGAGGTGAAAAGTTCAGGTTTAAAGCCCTGTTCGTTAATAATTTTAGCCGCTGTTTTCCCTGCGTGAATCTCGATCATCTAAAAAATAATGCCTTTTATTTTGGTTGCTTCAGTTTTTTACAACACTGGAAGTGAATATTTATGCAAAATAGAAAGCGGCTTTATGTTGCCATAAAACCGCTTTCTATAGTTAAGTGTGCTGAATTAGTCCCAAATGCCGTCTTCGCATTTGCCCTGTACTTTTACATCTTTTACTTTAAATTCGGGCTCTAAACCTTTGTCTCTTTGTGCGTGGTAATCGCTCGTGACAGACAAAATAGTCGGCGTTAACAGTATAATAGCGATAACG
Organism: Pseudoalteromonas sp. NGC95; assembly: GCF_015864705.1. Lineage (NCBI taxonomy): Bacteria > Pseudomonadati > Pseudomonadota > Gammaproteobacteria > Alteromonadales > Pseudoalteromonadaceae > Pseudoalteromonas > Pseudoalteromonas sp. NGC95. The sequence goes on along the minus strand of NZ_JADYWR010000004.1, from coordinate 76,021 downwards.
TTAACCACTGTCATTAACCCTAAGGCAATATCGGCTAAATCCCAGACTTCTTTTAATGTGGCCGACGCGCCCCACAACATCATTGATAAATAAAGCAAAGTGTAAATGCCGCGCCCTACTTTGTTGTCGAGCTTAAATAAATGCAAGTTACTCTCTGCATAGGCGTAGTTTGCCACCACCGATGTAAAAGCAAATAAGGTTATAGCGGCTGCTACAAAGTAAACTCCACCTTGTGCTAAATGAGCGGTCATCGCGCTTTGTGTTAAACGAATGCCTTCCATTTCGCCGCTTATGTCTATATCGGCCAATAAAATAATCACAGCGGTACAGCTACACAGTACTATTGTATCGAAAAATACGCCTAGCATTTGTATGTAACCTTGCGTTACTGGGTGATTAGGAATAGGGCTCGCACTTGCTGATGCATGCGGCACGCTACCTGCGCCCGCCTCGTTAGAATATAAACCACGTTGTATACCGTTTTTAATGGCTGCGCCCATCGCACCGGCACCGGCTTCTTGTAAACCGAACGCCGATAAAAATATATCTTTAAGCATGGCGGGTACTTGCGTGAAATTTATAATCGTAATAATAACGGCGGCAAGTACAAACACAATGCCCATTATTGGCACAACACGTTCTGCAAATCGGGCAATTGCCTTAAAGCCACCGAGTATAATTGAGCCTGCTAGTACGGTAATAACCAGACCTGAATAAAATGTAGGAACTTCAAACGCGTAATTAAGTGCGTCGGTAATTGTGTTCGTTTGCATTGCGCTAAACGTAAAGCCGTAACCTAAAAATAAACATGCGGCAAACACAATTGCGAATGCTCGGCTACCCAAACCTTGTTGAATATAATACGCAGGACCCCCTCTAAACTCGCCGCTACTATCGCGCACTTTATATACTTGCCCAAGTACGCTTTCAGCAAAGCCTGTAGCCATACCCAATATGGCTATTACCCACATCCAAAATATAGCGCCGCTGCCACCAAGTGAAATTGCCACTGCCACACCGGCTAAATTACCGGTACCTACTCGTGCGCAAAGCCCTGTACACAACGCTTGAAATGACGAAATGTCGTCTTTTTTACATTTGCTACTTCCTTTTAAAAGGCTAAACATATGTTTAAATTTAAGTATTTGAATTGCTTTTAGTCGTACCGAAAACCATATACCTGTAAACAAAAGTATATAAATAAGTACCTGACCTTCTCCCCATAAAAGGTTGTTTACACTTTTGACGACGGTATCGAACATTACTAATCCCTTTTTATTTTATACTTTTACTTTATGTTAGCACCGACTTTAAACTCTGCATGTAGCGCTACTTAACTTAAAAACTCCGGCAGCTCATTATGCATTAAACATAATAGTGTTTAAGTTTGGCTTTACCCGATAGTGAAGTGTGTATTGGTGTTTAATAATCTGTAAGTAAGCACATTCAAGATTGAATTTTATTTCTATAAATATGAATAATAAATCACACCTACACTTTATATTGATTAGTTAAAAAATCAATAATATCTTTTTAAGATTCAGTATTTTATTTTGCGCATAGGCGCGGGATGCAATATTTTTTATTTTGATGCAGTAAGGTTTATATTAGGCGTAATGAGGATTAAGAATGGCAAAAAAATAGCGCATAAAATTATGCGCTTTTTTTAAATTATATTTAATTGGCTATCGCTGTATTACTTAGTTATAGCTGTATTGTGTAGGTGCACTGTAATGGTTGTTGCTGTTAATCTGTAAATTTTGCATTGCTAAGTATGAGCGACCGGCATCTAAACCTAATTTATGATCAAAACGTAAATCGTTATTTGAACTACCTAATAATTTGCTATGCAGTTTTTCGTCTGCAAAAATTTGTATTATTTCCACATCACTTGGTGGGTTTGCAATAAACTCAAGCTCATCTAAATACGCTTTCTCGTGCTGTATTAAGTAGTCCAATGTTTTTGGACAATAGCCTGATGCTATAGCAAATGATCTTAGCTTTTGTACCCATGCAGATTGCGCTTGAAAATTAGCGTCAACCGTTCTTATTACAACAATTTTACGAGCGCCTCGGTTGTAAGCTTCACGCACTGGTAATGGAGCGGCTAAACCGCCGTCTAGATAAAAATCGCTCTGTACTTGCTCTTCAGCAAGGTGTATTTCGTTAGCTGCTTTTGCGTTTAACCAAGGTGTTAATTTTACACCTTGTTTGTATAAAAACGGGAGTGCGCTAGAAGCCTTTAACAAATCACGCCATTGGCCACTCTCACCCGTAGGTGATAGGTAATATGCTTTTCTGTCTCGTGCATTAGTGGCTGTTATAAGTAGCTCACGCGCGCCTAAACTCGTTTTAGCTGTTTTAAAATCTATGGCTCTTTTTACCTCAGTAGTTTTGTCAAAGTACCAATCTAAATCAACTATGTGTTTACCCACTAATCCGCGACCAAGCTGAAAAAAACGTTTGTTACGCGAAAGCCCTCTAATTAGGCGTTTTGCATAGCCTTTTTGACGCGCTAAGTAACTAGTTAAGTTTTGCGAACCTGCAGAGGTGCCAATGAATAAATCGAATGGGTCATATTCTTGCTCTAACCACGCATCAAGTACGCCAGCTGTAAAGATCCCTCGCTGCCCGCCACCTTCAGCAATCAGTGCAACTTTTGGTTGCGCTGTTTTGTTAACTGAATTAGCTGTTGCGCTATTTAGAGACTTCACGGTGAACCTACCTTTATTTAATGATGTTTGGTTTAATACGTACATTATAAAAAATAAAAGTGATATCTTAAAATTGATTGTTTAAATCAGTTCGATTGAAAAAACAGAACGGTATGTAAAGCAAAATATATACTAAAAATAGCAATCAAATTTACTTTGAATATTTAAATAACAAATACAGACATCACTTAAAGTTAATAAAATGAGTTAAAAAAGTTTAACTTTTGATGATGTCTGTATGTTAGCAAGCCCAGAGTGTACGCTTGCTTAACTAACTATATTTTAGTGTTTTATTTCCATTAAAATTTCGAGTGCACGGTGGCGTTTTTCACTATCGAATACATCATTGGTAAATATAAACTCATCAACTTCTAGTTGTTTCGCTATCATCTCTAACTTGTGTTTAATACTTACATGTCCGCCTACTACGCTTAGACTTAAAAAGTTCTCTACATGAGCGCGTTCTTGTTCGCTCCACAACCCATCCATGCTTTCAACCGGTGGTTTTAGCCACAGCTCGTTACCACGTATGAGTTCGAGCACACGTTGCTTAGAAGTAGTCGACAGGTATTGCGCTTCATCGTCGGTGTCTGCTGCCACTAAAGGCAGTGCAAGCATAACGTATGGTTTATCAAGGTCGCTTGATGCTTTAAATTCGCGCTTATACAACGCTATTGCATCGTGCACAAAGCGCGGTGCAAAATGCCCTGCAAATACATACGGTAGTCCTTTTTGCGCCGCTAGCTGCGCGCTAAATAAACTCGAGCCTAATAACCAAATAGGCACGTTTGTGTTCTCACCCGGTATAGCACGTATAGGGTGCGTACCATTGTAAGGACCTAACAATGTTTGCAGCTCAGTTACTTCACCTGGGAAGTTTTCTGCGCGGCTCATATCGTTATTTAGCGCACGACTCGTTACTTGGTCGCTGCCGGGTGCACGCCCTAGCCCTAAATCTATTCGCCCAGGATATAAGCTCTCTAATGTGCCAAATTGTTCAGCAACAACTAAAGGTGAGTGGTTTGGTAGCATAATACCGCCCGATCCAACGCGTATCTTTTTAGTATTACCTGCAATGTGACCAACCAAAATAGAAGTGGCAGCGCAAATTATACCTGGCATATTATGGTGCTCAGCAAGCCAAAAACGGTTAAAGCCAAGTTCATCAGCACGTTGTGCGTATTTCGTGCTTTTATGAAGAGTGTTAGTAACGCTGTCCCCTTTGATCATGGGGGCAAGTTCTAATAACGAAAAAGGAATGGAATTTAACAAAATAGCAGCTCCTAAAAATGCATGCTAATAATGGATTACATCATTAGCATAAAACACTTAAATGGGTCTGCTATTAGCTCAATTCAAGTTACGCAGAGGTATTAAAGCAAAATAGGTATATGTTATTTTGCTCTAAGGTATTTAGGCGAGCTGTGCATCACGTTGGCGCTGCTTTTTATAGCCTTCTGAGTCAACGCCTTTTTTCCAATAACCGGAGGAAACAATATTACTGCGCGGTATATTAAATTGCTCTGTTAGCAGTGTTTTTACTCTACGTACAAGCCCAGCTTCTAATGCCATAAATACAATGGGAGGGTTTTCTGTAATGTGCAAATTTTTAAGTGCGCTTAGCATTACTGTATCGGCATTATTGGTAATTACCCAGTTTATATCGCGATTTGTTTCTAAATTAATTATATCTTGCTCAGTGGGCGCATGTACAAAGGCATCAATTTTTGAAGTTAAAGGTAATTGCTGTACATACCCTTTTATTGCATTTACCGATGTTAAATCGCCTAGCAATACATAATGCGAATGCGCATAATTATCTAGCTTTTTAGGGCCTGGGCCTGCAATACCTAGCTCGTCGCCTACTTTTGCAATTTTAGCCCAGTTAGTTGCAGGGCCTTGGTGCATATTTATAACAAAATCAAGTGTTAGCGCGCCTGTTTGTGCATCTACATGCCTTATTGTGTATGATCGCATACAGGCTGTTTTTAAGTTAAAATCTACTTCACCATCTTTTGGAAATAGTACTTTTACATAGTTACCAATAAACTGTGAGGTTAAGTCGTTAAAATCTTCAGAGCCTACAACAATGCGCTGTAAATGCAGTGTGATTTGCTCTGTACTTAATACGTTGGCTTTGCGAACTTGTTTACTCATGTATTACCTCGTTTTACAAAACTTAGACTTTAATACCAACCTGCTATAAAAAGCAGGTATTGCACAACGCCCCACTGGTTGATAAAATCAACTATAACAAGTTAATTGACTTTGTCAACTATATTGAGAGTGCTATGAATACACCTTTATCAAATACGCTGTTTGAATTAATGCAAAATTACCGTGTAACAATTCGAGAAGCAATTAACGCAGGCGAACTGGGTATTAATGCTATGCACGTACGCTGCATACATATTATTGCGAACGAAAATAACTGTACGGCTAACGATATTGTTACTAAAACGCAGCGCGATAAAGCGCAAATAGCACGTTTAGTTAAAGAGCTTATTGGCTTAAATTTAATAAATAAACAGGCAAGTGAGCACGATAAGCGCTGCTTTATTTTGTCCCTTACAGAGCAAGGTAAAGTTCTTTTTGATAAGTTATTAGCCTCAGAGAAAAAAATAAATAATCAAATGTGTAAAAACTTAAACCCTCAACAAATCAAAGACTTTTTAGATACCGCACAACAAATGATCAAAAACATGGATTGATCAGCCATACATTCTTGGCATAACTTACACAAAACGCATATACTGTACACTTATACAGTATATGCGTTTTAGGTTGTGTTATGTTTGTCATTCCCATTTATATAGAAGCAGGCGTGTGTGGTTTTGAATCACCCGCAGCGCAGTACACCGAGCTAGGTGTAACCCTTGATGAGCTTTTAATAAAGCATCCAGATGCTACGTTTATTGGTATTGCATCGGGTAACTCTATGCAAGAAGTCGGAATTTTTGAAGGTGACTTATTAGTTATCGACCGTGCAGAGCCAGTAAAAAATGGTGACGTTATTGTTGCTAACTTAAATGGTCTTTTTGTATGCAAACTGCTTGATAAAACCAATGCGCGGCTGCTTTCAGCTTCTTCTTTACATAAGCCTGTACAACTAACCTCTGCAGACGAGTTTCAGCTTGAGGGCGTAGTAACGCTATCAATAAGAATGCACAGGCAAAGCCCAGAGTTACTAAAATGTATGCCTTAGTTGATGCTGTGTCGTTTTATGCCAGTGCCGAAAAAGTATTCGACCCTGCTATTCGATCCAAACCTGTGGTTGTACTTACCAATAACGATGGCTGTGTATGCGCTATTTGCCCTATTGCTCGGCGTTTAAATATTCCTAAATTTGGCCCGTACTTTAAAGTTAAGCATTTACTTGAGCAAAACAACGTTGTTATTCGCTCTAGTAATTACGAGCTTTATGCTGATTTAAGCGACAAAATGATGAATATTATTGGCCGCTTTTGCGATACACAACACATATACAGTATTGATGAATCGTTTTTGCACTTTAATGGCTACACATCATTAATTAAAGATTGGCATGAATATGGCCATATAATAAGGCGCACAGTATGGCGCGAAACAAAACTTCCTGTAGGTGTTGGTTTTGGCCCAACCCCTACTTTAGCTAAAGCCGCTAACCACGCTGCTAAAAAGCTCAGTGGTTTTAATGGTGTAGCAGTAATAAATAGCGAGCAAACTCGCCAAGCTATTTTACAAAGAATGAGCTGCGAAGATGTCTGGGGAATAGGCCGGCGACTAGCTAAAAAGCTTAAAATAATGAATATACACACCGCTTGGGACCTTGCTCAGCAAAACCCTAAAGCAATGCGCCGTGCATTTAGTGTGGTTGTTGAACGTACTGTAAGCGAGCTTAACGGTATAACATGTTTAAACTGGGATGATGTACGACAGGACAAGCGGGAGATTTATTCGACCCGTAGTTTTGGAGAGCGCATATGCGAGCCAACCGCCCTTAAAACAGCGCTAATTAACCATGTAACCACAGTGGCTAATAAACTAAGAGCGCAACGTTCGCTCACCCACCAGCTTTATATTTTTGCAGCCAGTGGCGCGCACGAAAACAGATATTATAAAAAGTCGTTTGTGTATAAGTTCCCCTCACCCACTAACGACACCTGCGTAATGGCTAATGCTGTATCTGAGGTATTTAATAATATTTACCAACCGGGGATCCGATTTTATAAGTGTGGTGTGGGCGCGGTAGAGCTAATATCAGAACAGTTTCAACAAAATGACTTATTTAATAAGAGCCCTGATAATCCAAAGCTTATGCAATGCCTAGATACAATTAACAATCGATACGGAAAAGGGATGCTCAGCCTTGCAAGCAGTAAATTAAATGACCGATGGCACATGAATCGTGATTTTTTATCGCCGCAGTACACTACGCGTTGGCGCGATATCCCTAAAATATACTGCGAATGATTTACTACTTACTAGATGCTTTATTTGCTCTCGTCTGCTTTTTTAAATGTGCACTCTACACTAGGTTCGCTTAATGTATATTTTAGTGTGTTATCAGCTAAAAACTTGATACTTTGACTGATTGTTTTTTCGTTTGCAGGGTTTTCACAACGGCTCATTCTTAAACCGTTTTCAAGGCCATCACTTTTATATTTAAGCGTACTGGTTATAAAACAAAAGTTTGGTTTTTTAATAGTGCGAGTACCATTGTGGAGCGATCCAAATACAATTTGTTCTCCAAGTTTAAAACCTGCACTTAAATCACTTTCGTCTGTCAAACTCAAATCGCTATTAACGCATAACCCTGAATTGGTCGACACAACTTCGTATGCCCCCAGTTTTGACTTTAAAAACGGTATAAATCGTGTTTTATTACTCGGCTCAGAAAAAGCATTTGCACTTGTAAAAGCGACAGTTAATAAAGCGAGTGTTAAATATTTCATTTCGTGGGTGTATCCTCGTGAGTCAGCGTGTTAAATAATAGCAAAATGCCTAATCACTTAGCTTTTATAACTTTTAACAACTATAACAGAGATTTACTATAAAAGGAGAGAAGTCGTATTACAGGAGCGAGCGCGTGAGTAGGACGCGGAAGCTTTGCTCGGTTTTTATTATTCTTACATGGATGTAAGCCATTAGAATAATGCAGGAGCAGTTGTCGAGCCCACTAGTTTACAAATCTCGCGCCGCGATTAAATCCTTCTTGGATTGAACAAATTCAACCACCAAAGGTAAACATGCCCTAGATACTCATTACAAACCATTTTGTTGTTAAGCACTTTATTTAATACGTACTTAAACAACAAAACGATTTATACCAATGCGCCTAATTGTAAGGGTCAATTGAACTCATTAGATTATTTAACTAGTTATACGAATTGGTATTTATTTTATTGCCAGTACTTTGCAAATAATAAAGGGTAGCTTTGCTTTAAAAACTTAGGTTTGTCTTTAAAACGTTTACCTTTGGGTTCATCACTGCCAGATGGGATAAACGGCAATTCGTCTTCGTTACGTTCTTCAAATAATAAACCGGCTATTAAGTCATACTCATCAATGTACGGATAAGGCTGCTCGTTTAAGTAATAAACAGGTGTACACTGCGCTATAGAATCAGCATTTTCTAAGGCGTTTTCGAAAACTGTTTTACCGCGCGAAATTAACCAACATCTAAATTCGCTAAAGCCGTAATCATCGTTGCATCCAGCCATTACAAAGGCGGCACCAAACAAATCCCAGGTAAAACACTTGCGCATATGTATGCCAAAATGCTTATCAAAATCAATAAGGTGTTGATCGCTTAAGTCACTAAGTTTAGTTTTTAGATTATCGCTCACACTTTGCGGATCGAGCCCTAAATCAGGCGTTGTTACTAATTCCCAAAAAGCCTGTTCTGTTAACGCTGCCATTATAAAATCTCTTTTACTCGGCCAACTTGACCATCTTCTAAACGTACTTTAATGCCGTGTGGGTGATTTGGTGATTTTGTTAAAAGGCGCTCAACAACACCCTCAGTTAATGTGCCGCTGCGTTGATCTTCTTTTAATACAATATTTACTGTGGTACCTGGTGAAATTTGCGAACGCGTAGGAACAGCCATAATTTAAACCCTAAAAATAATTTATCTAATTATAACGTCCATGTGCTATCAAACCAACAAAAGCTCTGTTAATTGGCGGAAAATGAAATATGTGCTGGTTTTGCGTTCAACTTAATACTCGTAAGCTCTTTGAGTATTATATTTGTTAATTCGTTAAGTTGCGGTTTTGCACTTTCAAGGGCTATATCATCATTAAAATAACACTGTACTTTTAACGTATTGGCCTCGTTATTTAAATCAATGGTATGCGTTAGATAATCAAAACCAATTACGCTTTCTTTTATTGCCTCGCATGCATTAGTAAGTGCTAGTCGAATGTGCTTATCGCGCTGCTTTTGAGTTTTAGTCATAAATATAAAGGTTACTTATTTAGTTTCTGCTTGTTGCTGTTTTTTAAACTCTTCGTAGTTAGAGTCTTGTTTATCTAGGCATTCGTAATATTCTTTGTCGGCTTTATAGTTACATTCATCAAGGCGCGCCGATTGAACTTCATGAAAACGCGCGTCAGAGCTACAACCAGCTAAAACACATAATCCAACAATAAGTAATGCGCTACTTTTTAGTTTATTGATAAACATTAAATTTCCTTACACTTTCTATATCGAAAAAGCGTTAAATTATTACAATATTATTGTATATTAGCGCCATAAAATCTTAATCTCCAAAGGATCTATTTCTATGATGTCGCAGTTACAAAAGTTGTTTCAGCGTATAGACAAAAGCAAGATATTTCAATCATTTGTTATAGCTGTAATTATTGTTTCTGCCCTGACAGTCGGTGCGCACACTTACTCACTACATCCTACCGTAGAGCTTGCTCTAAATTGGATGGACGTTGGCATTACCGCATTCTTTTTAATTGAACTAGTAATCCGCTTTATTGCAAGTAAAGGCATAAAACACTTTTTTTCTAAAGGATGGAATATATTCGACACCATCATAGTATTGGGCAGTTTATATCCTGCTGCTGGTTCTACTATGTTAATTGCTCGTTTACTGCGCATATTTAGAGTACTGCGATTGGTATCGATGATCCCTGAGCTGCGCTTATTAGTTAACTCATTGCTTAAAGCCATTCCGCAAATGGGTTATATAGCCCTATTAATGTTTGTTATTTTTTATATATACGCTGCAATGGGCAGCATGATGTTTGCTGAAATAAACCCCGTACTTTGGCAAGACGTCTCAATCTCAATGCTTACCTTGTTTAGGGTGGCAACATTTGAAGATTGGACCGACATAATGTACGAAACAATGGCGGTGTATGAATTAAGCTGGATTTATTACCTTACGTTTATATTTTTAACTGCATTTGTATTTTTAAACATGATGGTAGGTGCAATACTTGAGGTAATGAGTGAGGAGCACCGCAAAGCACGAGAAGAGCTCGCAGACGACAGCTCATTACCTGCAACGCAAGGGCAAGTAAACGAACTAAAATCCCAAATTGCTGAGCTTAAAGAGCTATTGAGTAACCGCAAAAACTAATCTGATAAGAGTACTAAAGCACCCACTTAAAGTTTAAAAGTGGGTGCAGCTTAGGCATTTAACTCAAACATGCATTCCCAGAGTGCTTTAATTCCCATTGTTATCAGGTTTGTTATCCGTATCTTCAAAAGAAATGACGTTATCTACCTTCATCTTAAACGCATCAAAAAAAGCATTTTTTAAAACCGAAGTAACTGCTTGGAAAGTCGAAACATCCGCATTGTCTAATTGCCCTTCTATAGGAATGCGTGCAGCAACAAGTTTAGACTCATCGTTTTCGAGGATAGAGCCCAGTAAATCAACACTGCCTTCAAATATGGCTGTAAATATGCCGTCGTCATCTTTTTCTATATCTTCGCGCCACGAAAAAACACGCAAGTTTTGAACGCCCGCTTTTACATAACCATTTAAGTTATTATCTTTAGCCACAAGTTCCATAGCGCCATCAATGCCTCCCGCTTCAATATCAAACGGTGTATACACTTTAAATACAGTGTCTAAATTTTTAACTGAAAAGCGCTGTACCTCTGCATTAAAATCAAAATTAGCTTGCTTGCTAAAAGGGTCTAATTTGCCATTAAGCTTTAATGCAGCCTCGCCCATTAATGCTCCTTCAACATTTAAAGTTGTTACAAGTGTTTTTGATAAGTTTTGAGCATTCGTAATATTTTTAATTTCGGCGTTAATATTTGATATAAAAGTGGGTTTTTCACCGCTATTGGTTGAGTTAACTAAGGTTAACTTTCCTTGCTCAATTGTTAAGGTATCAATAGAAAACAGTACTAAGTTATTGGCGAGCCCTACCCAGGTAGTTTCGTCTTTTACTTGTTTATTTTGCTCAGAAGCATTGGGGTCTTTATCGTAAATAACTATTTCAGGACGCGTAAAGGCCATGTTTGTTACTAAATTACCCTTTAAAAGGGCTGACCACGCGAGTGAAAAATCAAGAGTTTGAATGCTCAATAAAGGCTTAGGAGTTGAAGTTGCATCAACAGCGTAAATTTCAACGTCGTCAATCGCGTAGGCACCGCGATATAAAAACAAATCTACATCACCAACATGCCCCGTAACACCTTGTGTATGTTTTAACTGATAATTTACGTAGTATTGAACTACATAAGGCGCGGCTATTCTGGCAATAATAATGATTAATAAAATAACCGCTAATGAGTTAAACCATTTGCTATGCAATACATTAGAAACCGAGCTCATTATAATTTCCTTTACCTAATACTTTAAAATGAGCATTTTAAACATGTAAATATTACGCAAAGTTGTAATAACACTACGTATACCGCATTTAAAATACATCGTTAATAGCCTAACTGTAGTTAAAGTGGCTAACTTAAGTATTAAAAGCAAAGGTTATACCAATTTAAATAAAACAATAACTATGCAGATTAAAAAGTACGAGAAGGGAAATGTACTGCGATAGTAAAATGCGTTAAAGATTTAAAAATTCTCTTAAATTGAATATAAATTGCTGCAAAAATCTGATTTATGCAGCAATGCTTAACTGAATATAAAGCTTTAATTTATCAGTGCTAATGCTTGATCAAATCTAACTGGTTTACTAAATATAAAGCCTTGGTACTTGTCAACTTTTAAGCTTTTTAATAATTTTAACTGAGCTGTATTTTCTACGCCTTCCGCTATTACTTGGCAACCAATCATATGAGACATATTAGTTACCGCAGATACAATACTTTTGTCTTTTGAGCACTCACAAATATTATCAATATAAGATTTATCTATTTTAATGTAATCAACTGATAGCTCTTTTAAAACCGATATAGAAGAAAACCCAGTACCAAAGTCATCAATAGAAATACGCACACCGGTATTTTTTATGGCCGTAATCACTTTTGACAAATACGGTAAATTTTTAATCATCACTGTTTCTGTTATTTCTAAATGCACATTGTATGGTTTAACAGCATATCTATTTAGAAGAGCAACTAAAAAATCTAAAAAATTATGGTTTTCTAGTTGCAACACCGACACATTAATCGACAATCCAATCTTACTATTCACAGCGTTTAACTTACTTAAACTCGCGATGGCTTGTTCTAGTACAAATTCACCTAATATATTAATTTTTCCATATCGCTCTGCAATATCTATAAATTCTGAAGGGGGAATAAATTCATCATTAAACTGCCAACGAAGTAGTACTTCAAACGTGGTTATTTCATTTGTACTTATATCAACAATAGGTTGATAACACAGATGAAAGTCACCTTTTTCTACGCACTCTTTAATTGAGCTACGAAGTACTTCTTCTCTTTTAAGCGATTCATGCATTCGCTCGTCAAATACTGATATTTCATTACGGCTTTTCTTACCTTCATACATAGCAACATCAGCATATTTAATCGCGTCTTCAAGGTTAAAATTTTCACGCGTAAAATACAGCCCAACTTTAAAAGAAGGGTTTACTTGATAGCTATCCATGCTTACTGTTTTCGTTAAAGTTTTAACTAATCTAAAAACACAGTCAAAAAGTTCGTCTTCGGTGTTACTACGAGAATAAAAAATAAACTCATCCCCTCCCCAACGACAAGCAATAAAATCGCCCTGAGTTTGTGTTTCAACTAATCGTTTACCTGTTTGGGCCAGAACAAAGTCACCAAAATCGTGACCGTATTTATCGTTGATGATTTTAAAGTCATCCATATCTAAAAATAAAACGGCTTTAATATCATCATTTTGATTGGCTAAATCAAGTTCGACATTAGAAACAAAGCTCCCTCTATTAAACAATTTAGTTAAATTATCTTTTTGCTCTAAAAGGATTATTTGTTCGGTACGAAGTTGCACTTCGTTTTCTAAGTTTTCAATAAATTGATCTAACTTAAGTTCATTATTAATTGATGACTTTACATCTTTAGCAGAACGTACAGCGGTAACAAAACACAAAATAAACCATAAAACGAGCCCTAAAATACCTAGTACATTCTCATCTTCAATAGGCTGTAAAAGTAATAAAATACTAAAAGGAACCAGTAAACAGGTTATATACGACAAGGAGGAACGAATATCAGAAGCTAAAACATTTACACCGCCACCAGCAAGGGAGCTAAAAACAACGAGTGATACAAACTTCTCCTGCATTGGCATATTTTCATAAAACAAAATGGGGAAAGCAGCCCATGTTAAAGCCGTTAATAATAAACCTATAAAATACAGATGATATTTAAAAGCATGGGTGTTGTTAACAAATACATGGCTGGCTATTCGAAGTAATGAAATAAATGATAACGTAAAAAGCCAGTAAAATTTTTCTTGCGAGGCGCTGTGGTTAATACTGCTAAAAATAAGAAAACAAGAAACAACCGTGTTTATAGCAATTGCAGAACTAAAATAGGAGCTAACAAATGCTAATCGCTTATTGGCAAAGTTATTTATGTGAGAGGTCATTAATGTTACTTGAATAGGCTGTTGCACAATGTAAACAGTTTACTTAAGTTCAATAATAAACAACAGTGAACATTCATAAAAAAGTATTGTTTAAGCCTCTTAAGCGGTTTTATGAGCCATTAAACTAAAAAGGGCTGGCAAATTGCCAACCCCTTTTGTTAATACTGATTATATATTATACCAATTCGCTTAATTAAGTGATCTATTTTGAGGGAAGAAAAATCGTGTCGATAACAAGGCAAAAATTTCGTTATATAGTTGCTCTATATCAGAAATATTTAACGTAGTAAGCGTCAGATTTAACCCCTCAAATTGATTAAGTATTATTGCGAATTGGTATTACTCACCATCAACAATTATGCGTAGCATACGACGAAGTGGCTCTGCCGCGCCCCATAAAAGCTGATCGCCTACTGTAAATGCGCTAATGTATTTTGGCCCCATCGCTAATTTACGAATACGGCCAACAGGAATGCTTAAAGTGCCTGTTACTTTAACGGGTGTTAAATCTGTTGCGCTAATTTCGCGCTCGTTCGGAATGACTTTAACCCACTCATTATGAGACGCTAAAATTTCTTCAATTTTTTCTACGCTAATATCTTCACGTAATTTAATGGTCATCGCTTGTGAATGACAACGCATAGCGCCAATACGTACACATAAACCATCAATTGGCACTGGTTGCTTAGAAGAACCTAAAATTTTGTTCGCTTCTACTTGCGCTTTCCATTCTTCTTTAGACTGACCGCTTGGCATAGGTACGTCAATCCACGGGATTAAACTGCCCGCTAATGGCACACCAAATTGGTCTTGTGGTAAGTCTTTTGACGCCATTGTTTCACTTACTATTTTATCAATTTCTAAAATAGCAGAGCTTGGGTTATCAATTTTGTCGGCAACACTTGCATGAATAGCGCCCATTTGTGCAATAAGCTCTTTCATATTTCGTGCACCAGCGCCCGACGCCGCTTGGTAAGTCATTGGGCTTACCCATTCAATTAGGTCTTGCTCAAATAAACCACCTAATGCAAGTAGCATCAGCGATACAGTACAGTTACCGCCCACAAAGGTTTTAACGCCTTGCTCTAAGCCTTGTTCAATAACATCTTTGTTTACGGGATCTAGCACTATTATGCTGTCCTCACTCATACGCAGTGCTGAAGCTGCATCAATCCAGTAACCATCCCAACCCGACTCTCGAAGTTTTGGATATACCGCATTGGTGTAGTCACCGCCTTGGCAAGTAACAATAATATCCATTTTAGCAAGTTCGCTAATGTCACTTGCATCTAGTAATGGTTTTGCGTCGCCTGCTATATCTGGGCCTAGTTGACCCGCTTGTGAGGTGGTGAAAAAGGTGGTGTCGATATGGGCAAAATCACTTTGCTGCTGCATACGTTCTAATAACACAGAGCCAACCATGCCACGCCAACCGACTAATCCTACTTTTTTCATTGTTTGTTCCACTGTTTGATTCATAAAAGATGCCTTAATACATTAAAAATTAAATTCATTGCGTGAGATTTAATTTTCATTAACGCTAAACTAACACTGGCTGAAAGCTAAAACTAGCGAATAAAACAGAACTTAAATATTTTTCATACTGAGCATAAACACAAAAAAGCTCTGTATTAAAATACAGAGCTAGTAGATAGTGAAGTTTATTATTTCATTCCTTGAGTTTTATTTTAAATAAAGCTTAAAACTCATAGCTATAACTTAAACTAAACTCAGTGCCGGTGTCTTGTCCCCAAAGGGTAAGACCTTCTTGTTCAATTTCTTTTTCTTGGCCAAGCATATTCTTAACCTTAAAATTAACTTTAGAGTTAAAGTTAGGGAAGTAAGAATAAACTAAATCAACTGAATGAAACGACTTTTCTTCGGCATCTTCATTACCACGTGTACCAGGGACAATTATACGAGGACCAAACACATTATAAATTAGTGAAGTAGAATGAAATCCATCATCCGAGTCATAGCCCATTTGTAAGTTTGCAACCCACTCAGAATGACCAACTAAACGACGCTCATTGTTAGTTACAATATTCGATACCGTATCGGCCTCAAGGGCTTCTTTAAGCTGTGTTTCAAACAGTGAGTCAACACCGTCTGAATCATTAATCCCCAAATTAACACTTGAGTCAGATAGCGTAACGTTGCCTGACAAGAATGCTGAGGACCAATCTTTATTTATAAAGCCAAAGTCAGTTAAAAAATCAACTTCAATACCCGATAATTTACCCGACTGAGCATTTGCGGTTAATAACTGTGGAGATGCTCCCCCTACGCCCGCAAGCTCAACCATTTCAATTGGGTTTTCAATGTCTTTATAAAACAATGCAACAGAAAGGTTATTACCTGATGGCATATACCATTCAAACCTAAAATCAACATTTTTTAAATTAGAACTTTGTAAACTAGGAGACCCTCTCACCAGAAACTCAGTTAACGGGTCAACAAAGAAAGAAGAGCTTACATCACGTAGATCAGGGCGAATGGTTGTTTCACTTAAATTTAAGCGAAATTGCATTTCTTCATCCATGATGTACGTAACAGCTAAAGAAGGAAAAAAGTTATCTTCATTAATAGCTACATCTTGGATTTCTTGTAGTGTATTTTCAAAGAAATTAGTATGCGCTTCATAACCGACTGAGACTTGCGAAAAATCTTCCCATCGAACGCCACCAGTAAAACGCCAAGTGTTTTGATAGAAGTAATCGGCCATAAAATAATAAGCATCTAATTTATGCGCTGCACTGTACTTATCACCATCAGTGGTCCCGTCATCAAAAATACCTGAGCCAGTTACACTTGCATAAAAAGCGTCATTCGCCGTGTTTTCATCAGCAAAAATATCGCTTACGTTAGAACCGAACGAGTACTCATCGCTTATACCACGGTGCGTAATGCCAAACTTCACATTACTTGCATCACGTTTTTTCTCTGAAAAATCGCCGCCTATTTTTAACTCAAGCTCATAGCCGTCACCATAAAAAGGCATACCCATATTCCAACCAAATGTTTCAACATCGTCGTGTAATACTTGATACTCACGGGTGATATTTGTTGCAGCTACATCTTGTAGTTGTTCAGATTCAAGCACGCCATCAACTAAATTTTGCTGATAAACAACATCTAAACCACCTGGTGCATTACGGTTTGCTCGACTTAAACCGCCATACCAATCAAAAAATAAATTATTTAGCTCTGGAAAGTTGTGCGTCCCCTTAAGCTGAGTCGAAAACATTTCGCGCTCTTCGTACGTAATATCTACTCGGCGTAATTCGGTGACACCTTCTTCGGTTTCATTTGCATCAAAGTAATCGCGGTTACGTACGCGGTCACTCATGTCATGAAGTGCAATATTAGTAAGCTCAAACTTATGGTTTGAATTTAACTCATATCCTAAATTTAATGTGCCGCTCCAACGTACATTTTGCTCAGTCGATGTACCATCGTAATACTGGGCAAAACATTTGTCTTCACAGCCTAAACTACCAAGGCTTGAGCCGCTTTGCTCTTGAACTACTTCCCACTCGTTATCGTAAGATACGGCTGCAAGCACACCAAAAGTACCGGCCTCACTTTCAAATCTATCACCTAAGGCAATAGAGAAGTTCATGGCAGGGTCAACATCCTTTTCTGAAATACCTACATCCCAATCAAGCGATTGAATCAAGTTTTTACGCTCAGCTAACGTAGTGTTTATATTGCCCTCAAGACCAGCATCACTGGTAAGCGCAGTAGTAAACACATCCGATAATGCTCGCGAACCATCATCTCGACCCATCCAGTCATCATCACCGCCACTGTAAAAGTAACCGGTATCGCTATTAGAAGTATTGTACGATGTACCCACTTGTACTTTTAATAAAAAGTCAGAAGGAATTGATTTAGTGCGAATATTTACATTACCACCACCAAAATGCGCTGGCATATCCGGTGAAAATGACTTCTGTACACTCAAGCTTTCAATAATTTCAGATGGAAATAAATCCAAAGGAACCACTGAGCGAGTAGGATCAGGACTTGGTACATACATGCTATTTAGCTGAGTACTAGAATAGCGTTCACCTAAACCACGCACATAAATAAATTTGCCATCGACTAACGTTAAACCAGTAACACGACGAAGTGCAGAGGCGGCATCGCCATCACCAGTACGTGATATTTGGTCTGCACCCATAATATCAGCAACAAACGCTTGGTTTTGACGTTCTTGCAGTACAGCACCTGCACTGCCCTTTAATCGTTGCCCTACAGCAACAACTTCTTCTATTTCTTGCTCTTCTACTTGCTGCTCAGCAGCCGTGGCTGTATTTACTGATAAACCAAGTAAGGCAGCCATTACAGCGTAGTTTAACTTTGATAAAGCAAGTGTAGAGGGTTTAAAAGATTTCATTTTTATACTCCGAAACAAAACAAGACATTAGCCGAGCTTTCGCTCGGCTATAATGTGGTTTGGGTTAAAGGCCTACTTTTACCCAACCTGCTGTCCAGTCTGTTTGTGCATCCATCGCACCAATGTAATCTACAGAATCAAAGTAACTATCTAAGCTTGATGAATCAAAGCCATTACCGAGTAATAACGACTCAGCAGTTGGCATATAGCCATTATCTGCTAAACCAAGGTCTGTGGCTGCTTGAACTGAATTGCCTGTTTGTCCTAAGAACCAAGATTCAACATTACCTGTACCAATTGCTTGCGTACCAAAGTTGTTCGCGGTTTCACACGCAACAACTGAGTGAGTAACAGTTAATGTACCGTCCTCTGCTCGCGGCGCTGAATCAGAGCCTACTCGTAAACAATTTGAATAGTCTGCACCACCTGTAACCACTACATTTTTAAGCATACCCGCAGTACCTGCACGTAGGCGGATACCATTTACACCCACATTACCAATAATTGTTACATTAGAGATAGTTGGCATTGTTAGTGGCGTTGCACTTGAATCAAACTCAGAGTTATCAGCTTCAATTGCATTGTCGCCCTCAGAGTCTGATTGTTTAATCAGTACATATTGCGCTTTACCCGTCCAACCGAACGACCAATCAAGTGAATCATCGCCTATGCTTGTTAAAACAAGGTGACTAATATTTGCAGTACCACCAAAAAATTCAACACCATCGTCTAGATTTTCATGAACGTGAATGTAATCTAGTTCAGTCTGACGACCAACACCCGCAAGTGTAATACCGTTAAGTTCATCGCCATTACCCAGTGTTTTACCCGCTTGCTTAACTGCAACATACTTTAGCGTACCTGAATTATCTTCAGGGTCATTACCACCGAACTGGCCTGCGTCACCTTCAGCAGACACACCACAGTTTGCAAGTTCATCTGCGGTAGCTTCACCTTGTTGGTCGCCACATGAGTTAGCAGGTGCATTACCCAATAATACTAAACCGCCCCATTGACCAATCGTAGTTTCGCCGCCCGTCATATCCTGGATTGACGTCATAGTAATTGGTTGATTTACACTGCCTACCGCTTCAATTTTAGAACCACGGCGAACAACTAAGAAGTCATCACCCGACTCACCAATTAACGTTGTACCAAACTGAACATAAAGTGTTGTGTTGTCAGCGCGGTCATTACCAACGGCTGTACGTCCTTTTAAAATCCAATGCGCATCGTTAGTCAGTGTTACATCAGATGTAAATACAACATCAGAGGTTAATTGATATACAGGTTTGTCTGTAATTGTAGGGAAGCTAGCAGAAACATCTGTTGCAAGTCCTTGTGCTAATGCATTAGCAATATCGTCAGGAAAGCTTGGCGTAATAGCAACTGTCCAACCATCCATCCAATTATTATCGCCATCGAATGCACCGATGTAATCTGTTTTGGTAAAGAACGAGTCAAGTTCAGATGAATCCCCACCAGCACCTAATAAAGGTGAACCCGATTTTGGTGTAAAGCCGTCTGTCGCTAAATTAAGTGCTGAAGCCGTAAGCGTTAAGTTACCCGTTTGACCTTCAAACCAAGACTGCACATTGCCACTACCAATTGCTTGTGAACCAAAGTTATTATCTTCACTACATGCAACAGCTGAGTTTTCGATAGACAACTCACCCGATTCTGCATTAGCAGCAGAGTCTGAGCCTACACGTAAACAGTTTGAGTAACCTTCAGGGCCCGTTATAACAACATTTCGTAGAACGCCCGCTGTCCCTGCACGTAAACGAACACCGTTAGTACCATCAGCACCAACAATTGTTACGTTAGAAATTAGTGGTTTAGTCAATGGTGTCGCATTTGAATCGAATTCTGAGTTATCAGCTTCTATTGCGTTATCACCCTCAACTGAACTTTGTTGAATATAGATATTTTGTGCACGACCCGACCAACCAAATGACCAATCGAATGCATCGTCGCCAATATCAGTTAGTACAATGTTACGAACATTAACTGTGCCACCAAAAAACTCAACACCATCATCTAGGTTTTGGTGAATTTGAATGTATTCAACTTTCGTTTGTGAACCAACACCTGCAAATGAGATACCGTTAAGTTCATCGCCATTACCCAGCGTTTTACCTGCATGTTTAACAACAATATAACGAAGAACACCTGAGTTATCATCGATAATATCACCACCAAACTGACCAGCGTCACCCTCAGCTGATACACCACAGTTAGCTAATTCTTCAGCTGTCGTTTCACCGGTTTGATCGCCACACGAGTTAGCGGGTGCATTACCTAATAATACTAAGCCGCCCCATTGACCAATCGTTGTTTCAGCGCCTGTTACATCTTGAATAGATGTCATAGTGATTGGCGCAGTTGCATTACCATTGGCATTAATTTGTGAACCACGACGTACAACTAAAAAGTCATCACCTGTTTCACCAATTAGCGTTGTACCCGCTTGAACATATAATATAGTTGCATCTGCACGGTCATTACCAACTGCAGTACGACCATTTAAAATCCAATGTGCATCGTTAGTAAGCGTTACATCTGCTGTGAACGTTGTATCTTCAGTTAAACGGTATACTGGTTTATCTGTAATTGCTGGAAATTCACTAGAAACATCTGATGCTAAGCCTTGTGCAAGCGCGTTATCAATATCAGTAGGGAAGCCGCCATTAATACCGACAGTCCAACCTTCCATCCAGTTAGTTGATCCATCAAAAGCACCAATTTGACCATTTGCGATAAGCGGTGAACCAGCAAGTGGCGTGTAACCGTCATCAGCAAGCATAAGCTCTGCAGGCGTAAGTACTTGGTTACCATCTTGTCCTTCAAACCAAGATTGTACATCGCCACCGTTAATTACTTCACTACCAAAATTATTTGCCGTTGTTTGACACGCCACAATAGAGTTTACAATCGTTAGTGTGCCATCTTCAGCGCGAGGAACTGAATCAGACCCTACACGTAAACAGTTTTCGTAAGTAGCAGGACCCGTTACAAATACATTTTTAAGAGCGCCCGCAGTACCAGCGCGTAGACGAATACCATTATTACCTTCTGCACCGACGATTGTTACGTTAGATATAGTAGGCAGTGTTAATGGCGTGGCGCTTGAATCAAACTCAGAGTTATCAGCTTCAATAGCGTTATCGCCTACGTTAGCCGCTTGTTGAATGTAAACATTAGTAGCCGAACCCGTCCAACCAAAAGACCAATCAAGTGAATCATCACCAATGTTAGTCAGCACTACATTACTTACATTAACCGTACCACCAAAAAACTCGATACCGTCATCAAGGTTTTCATGAACCTGGATATAATCAACCGTAGTTGCAGAGCCAACACCGGCAAACGTAATACCATTTAACTCATCACCATTACCAAGCGTTTTACCTGCTTGCTTAACAAGTACATATTTTAGAGTACCTGAATTATCATCACTGATATCGCCACCAAACTGACCTGCATCACCTTCAGCTGACACGCCACAGTTAGCAAGTTCGTCTGCTGTTGCTTCACCTTGTTGGTCTCCACATGAGTTTGCAGGTGCATTACCAAGTAATACCAAACCACCCCATTGGCCAATTGCTGTCTCGCTACCCGTAACATCTTGAATTGATGTCATCGTAATTGGCTGGCTTGCAGTGCCGACTGATTCAATTTGTGAACCACGACGCACAACTAAAAAGTCATCCCCTGACTCACCAATAATCGTTGTACCTTGCTGAATATAAAGCGTTGTACTATCTGCGCGGTCATTACCCACAGCAGTACGACCACTCACAATCCAATGTGCATCATTAGTTAGTGAAACATCAGCAATCAATGTTGTATCAGCACTTAAGCGATACACTGGTTTATCTGTTATTGCTGGAAATTCACTTGAGACATCCGTTGCTAAGCCTTGAACAAGTGCATTGTCGATATCAGCAGGGAAACCCGTAGTTGCATTTTGAGAATCATCACGCGATGATGTTTCATCTACTGTACCACTGCCACCTTCAACAACATTAGTAACTGTGTCGCCTTCATTTATTGTTGTGTCGCCTTCAGATACTACTAAGTCACCACCACAACCCGCTAAAGATACTGCAGTTGCAATCAAACTAACTTTAAATAAGTCAGATAATTTCATTGTTCACTCCGTTAAAGTATTTAATTATTTTGTTAAGTGCTTTAAATAAACTCAAGTCACCTTAAAACATTAAGTAATGCTTTAAGGTCACTTGAGTTATCAGCAGCGCCTACCTTACGGTAGCTATATGACATTACAGTTACACTTTAATAAACATAAGATGACAAAGTTATTTACATAAAATTCAAGTAGTTAATTTATTAAAAACATAAAAAAACCACACTAAAAATAGTGTGGTTTGGATTTGCGATTATGAAATTATATTTAAAAGTTATTACTAAAGCTTAAAGCAGTGCCGTTCTTAATGTTTCTGCATGCACTTTCTCGCGCTTTACATATTTAATCCATTGCTGCGCTAAACGCTGTGATTTTTTATGTTTTTCTGCCTGTTCGAACGCTAAAATTGATGCATCAAAATTTTGTAAGTTGTACTGAGCCATACCCAAGGCAACAAATGCATTTGATTCAAAATCAAGTGAGCCTTTATTAAGTGCTTTACGCGCTGCGTCGGCCGCTTCCTCGTATTGCTCAGTATTAACATATACTTCAGCTAAGCGTTGGTCATATTTACCACTGGGTGATAAATCGGCTGCTTTTACAAAGTATTTTATTGATTTTTCGTCTTCTTTTGCTTGAATCATCGCCTCAGCTACAAAGGCATAGTTTTTAGCGTTTTGCTCTGCAATCCCTTTTTCAATCGCATCACTCATAACGTCTGCGGCTTTAAATGCTAAGCCGTTATATAAATACACTTGCGCTAATTGGCGTAAATCAGATTTAGACGTTAAAAAACCTTGCTGGTAAGCAGCCTCAATAATTGCTAGCTGCTTTTTTTCTTGCCCTGTTTCACCATACATACCCGATAACTGTACCCAGTACTCAGGTTTGTTATAAAGCTTTACCATACGCTCAAGTAGATCAACTACTTTATCTGTTTGATTAAGCGAGTAATACATTGCACGCTGCAGCACTAACCAGTTTTCCTTAGGGATTTTGCCTTCGCTGTCGCTTAAAGCAATCACTTGAGATATGTACTCAAGGCCTTTTTTATAATCCTTTAACTGATAGTATGTTTGAGCCCTTAACAAGTAATAGCCTTCTGTTTTAGGCTTAGTGTTAATAGTGTCCCAGTCATCTAAAAATGCGATAACTTTAGTGTAATCACTATTAGCCATAGCTAGTTGCGCTAAACTAAAGGTAGTACTTAAACGAAGCGACTCAGGAATGGCTTCCTCTGCTACGACCTTTTCAAACGAAGCTATCGCTTTTGGTAAATCGTTTTCGTTGTAATAAATAAACCCATAAAAATTATGCATCATCGCAATTTCGTACGAGTTCATGCTCGATGAACGCTCATTAATGCTATCAAGCGCTTCAAGGCCTGCTTTAACATCGCCATCATCAGCGAGTTTTTGTGCACGTGCGAGTTGGCTGTAGACCTTTTCGCGAAGCGCTGGGACACGTTTTGTTTTTTGCTCTTGCTCAGCATATGCCGTAGCTACATTTAGCCCTGGTATCAGGCTTAGAGCACTTGGTGTAACAATACTTGTACTGATCGCAGCGGTACAAAATAGTGTTAATTTTAAAAATTTAGCTGTAGGGTTTAATTTCATAACTGATTTAATCAATGGTTTCATAATCGCCTCGCATTTCTGTCCGTTTACTCGTGGTTAATTACTAAATTAACCGCTAATTTGGAAAGATATTTTGTTCTGAACACCCGCAACTTCAACGGCTTCACCATTTACTACGCGCGGTTTATATTTAAATTTAAGGGCTGCATCCATCGCCGCTCTATCAAAGAGAGACTCAGGCTCTGCTTTAACCACTTGTGGGTCGCGTACAGTGCCTTGTTTAGTTACTATAAATTCAACAATAACGTAGCCTTCGATACCTCGCGATAATGCGCGACGAGGATAAACAGGCGCCACTTTAACAATGGGTAAATACTCACCATCACTTGTTTCAAGTGCTAACCCGCCGGCTAAATTTACATCCGCATCAACGTTTGCACCAAAGTCAAAGTTGTTAGCATTAGCTGTAGCATCACTATTTTGCATTTGCGGTGATTCCATTGGTGGTGGCGGCTCTTTTGGTGTTGGTGGCTTTTGTGGCTTACGCTCTTTTTTTTGTACGGTTTCTTCTTTTTTCAAGCGAACAAAATCAAGTACGTTACCCTTTACCGGATCCGTCATAGCGCCTTCACCGCCAGTGATCAGTGCCTGCATGCCTAAAAACAACATAAAGGTCACTACACCAGCTATCACTAATGCAACTAAATATCGCAACATAACTAGCCCTTAAGACGCATCTTGTGCGGCAATTGATACATCAAATGCGCCCGCCGCGCGCGAGGCATCCATCACCTTTATTAACATTTCGGTAGTGGCTTTTTTATCCGCTTGAATCACAACGCTACCTTGTGGATTTTCTGCTTTTAAACGCTCGATATTGGCTTGTACTGCTCGTACATCAATTTGACGTTTATTAATCCAAATTTCACCTGTATCTGAAATCGCCACAAGGATATTTGCACGCTCTTTTTTAACCGCAGTTGCTGCTTCAGGGCGGTTAACATCAATACCGGCTTCTTTAACAAAAGAGGCAGTTACAATAAAGAAAATAAGCATGATAAATACAACGTCTAGCATTGGGGTCATGTTTATTTCTTCAGCTTCATCTTCTTGAAATAGGTTTCCTAACGGGGCTCTCATTTTTATTCTCCTAGGATGAGCGACTTTATATAAGCCGCTTATCAAAATTTTGCTTAATGGTCTAAAACCATGCTGTCTTGTAGTAGTTCTACTTCGCGCTTAGCTTTTCGTTGTAAATACGTTGAGGCAAATACCCCAGATAACGCACCTACCATGCCTGCCATTGTCGGGATAGTTGCTTTAGATACCCCTGATGCCATTGAACGCGCACTCCCTGTGCCGGTAATTGCCATTACATCAAACACTTCTATCATGCCCGTTACAGTGCCTAACAAACCAAGTAGTGGGCACAAAGCAACCATCACATTAATCAAAGAAAGATTGGTGTTTAAGCGCATACCTGCTCGCGATATCATCGCTTCGCGTATTTGCTCTGCATTCCAGCTATCACGTTCTGCACGGTTAATCCAATTGGCTTTTAGAGCATGTTTATAGCTTCGAAAACCGTTGAAAAAGTAAATAAATCGCTCGAGTATCAATAACCACATCGCGAAGATTAACACCCCGATGACCAAGAGAACTTGGCCACCAGTGTCGAGAAAATCACGGATAGCATTGATTGAGTCAATCAATAGCACCATGGTTTATGCTCCCTTCTCGCTTCGCTCTGCAATAATACCGGCGCTCTGCTCTTGAATAGTTAACAAAATATTTTTAGCGCGCGTATTAAGTAAGGTGTATAAAAATACCGTTGGTATTGCTACCACTAAGCCTAGTACCGTTGTTACTAGTGCTTGAGAAATACCACCCGCCATTAATTTAGGGTCGCCGGTACCAAATAAGGTGATTGCTTGGAATGTATTGATCATGCCTGTTACCGTACCTAATAAACCTAACAGCGGTGCAACAACAGAGATGATTTTGATAAGTGTTAAATTACGCGTCACTTTTGGCATTTCACGTAAAATAGCTTCACTTAATTTAAGCTCCAGTGTGTCGTGTGAAACACTTGGAAATTGATCTTTTACTTTCATTACGCGTCCAAGCGGATTGTCATCACGTGCAACTGAATCTTTAAGTTGACGACGAATTTTACCACCCATAATCAATAATGAGAAAAAACGCTCTAGTGATATAAGGAGTGCAATAACACCCACACCTAAAATCACATAACCAACAGTGCCACCTTGATGAACACGCTCTTGGGTATCGGGTGCTTGAACTAATAAACCAAGAATAGAGCCGCCTGTTGGGTCAAGTGCGAATTGCACCACACCGCTTTTAGTGCTTTGTAGCTCTTCTGCCGTTGCAGTAAAGCGCGATACAGGTTGGCGAGTTAATTCGCTCAAAGAATTAGTCGAGGAATTAAACTCTAAATACTTACCGTTTGATATAAGGTTAAATGCTCCCACTCGCACAACTTCTTGCTGTGCTTTAGTACCGCCTTCAACAATGACACTTGCGTTAAAACGACTTACTTTGCCTTGCTCGGTCATTTCGCGCTGTAGTTCAAACCATACTTTTTCAATATCTTCTATTGAAGCAAGTTTTGAAGTTGAACCCATTTTTTGAGCTAGGTCATCCATAAACGTACTACGCCCAGCAATCTGGGAAGATATAATTGATGTCGCAAACTTATTACTAGAATCACCTGCTACTTGCTGTAACACGCCAAACAATTCTTTAAGGGAACCCATTCGTTTAGAAAGCGTGTCTGTTAAGTTAGCAAGTTTTACTTCATTTTCTTCAAACTGCGTTTCTAAGCGCTCAGATTCCACCAGCATTTGATTACGCTTTGCTTGGGTATTTTTAAGCGTTTGTACTTGCTCGTTTTGACGAGCAGTAAACTCTTGTTCGCGCTGCTTATTTTGCTCGCTTTGAGCTGATTGACCATTTTCGAGCGTTTTAAGTAATGAATCTAAGTTCATTGGCTCTGCCGCTATACTTGCACCAGTAATGCTTAGGCTTGCAGCAAAAAGAGCTATTTTTGTCATTTGAGTAAACAATTTCATTTTTAACCTCTTATTCTGCTGCATGTACTGGCAGAGTTAACATATCTGGGGCAAGTTGCTTACGCGCAATACGTAAGCCTTTATTAATTTGGCTTATTGTAGAGTCTGGTAATGCTTCAAATGATTTTGTCTCTGCATTCCAACTACCTGCTTTTTTACCATCGCGTGTTAAGTAAATAAGCTCTAAACGGCCAATGCGTAAAAAATCGACTTCACGCTCTTTGTCATCCACGTTTAAAAGTGCGGTATAGGCTTCAATAGTGCGCCCGTAGTCTACTTCTACTTGATAGGCTTCAAGTACACGGCGAAATTTTTCACTTGAATTGATATCTGCACGATTCATCATTTCATTTAAAGATGTAACGCGCTTAGTGCGCTCATCAGCTAAAAATGGAATATCTAAAGATACAAACTGCTCAAGGCCTTCAATCATTCTAAGCATTAGCGGCGTAATTTGACGTTCAATAATAGAAACCTGATCCATAGACAGGTTTAAAGATTCCATCTCTTCTACTTGATTATTTAACTGTTTAGTTAGCTGAGCGTTGTAAACAGCTAAACCGTCAATTTCTTTATTGAGGGTTTTAAATTGCTGTAAACGTCCTTGCATTGAATCTGCAATCTTGTCTATTTTTGTTTGTGATTGCGCAGCTGATTTATTAATTTCACTGCTTTTATCAATAACCTTATCTAAATCGTTTGCGTGTACTGCTGCACTTGCGGCCACAATACCAGCTAAGATTAATGGTTTAACGCCTTTCATCGCATACACCTTTACTTGTTAGTTAGCGGATTTGCTAGTTTGTTTTTTTAGGTCATAAACTTTGTTATATAAATAATTTATAACTTAATAATTTCAATGAGCAGGAGTTTATAGATGAAACATGACAAGGATGTTGCGCAAAAAAGTCGCTTTTATGACAATGGTAATAATTAAGACTTACGAGGGGGTTTTTTAAGATGATAAGAGCATTTGTTAGCCAAATGCCCTATGAACAGGCTGGATTATTTTAAAATTGAATTAATTTGATTAAGGGAATAATGCCAATCAGTGTAATTTATTTCAATTGGGTATGCTTTATTACCTTTAATAAGCACTAGTGAGGGAAAACCTTGGATTGGTAGTGTACGAACAAAGGATAACTCAGCTTTAAATTCATCATTAAGCTCGCTTGACGTTAGTTGCGCGGTAAACTCATTTTTATCTAAGCCAATCTTTTCAGCCAAACTAATTAATGTACTTTCATCTGACGGGTTTTGCGCATTTAGGTAATAAGCATTTTGAATTGCAGCCACCATTTGAGCTTCTTTATCCGCTTTACGCGCTATAAGTGCGGCTCTACATGCGGGATACGTTGAACGCCTTGGCTGGCAATCGCGCCAAAAGTTATAATTAAATTGCGTACCTAACTGCGCTGAAATTTTATGCCAAGTACCCTCAAGCATCTCTTTCATATTTTGTGGCATTGGGTCTTGGCTATCGGGTGCTAGGCCACCTACTCTATATTCTATTGCCACTTTACCAGCAAGCTCTGATTTTAGCTTAAGCCAGGTTGGTGAGTAACCCCAACACCAGCTACACATTGGGTCATGAACATATATTAATTTACTTTGAGACATATTAATCCTTCAACTAGTTCGAGACGACTCTATTACGACCAGCAGCCTTTGCTCTATAAAGAGCTTCATCCGCTTGTTTTAATGAATCATCATAATCAGTTACTTTATTTACTTGGGAAATACCAATACTACAGGTGATTGAAATACGCTGCTTGTCATCGGTAAATATAACGTGCCCTGCAACAGCCTCTCGAAATTTGTTTGCAATTAAAGTGGCTGTAGTAACAGTAACCTGCGGTAAAATAACAACAAACTCCTCACCGCCATAACGGGCCTTTAACGCAGTTGCCAAGAACTGAGATTCCAGGAGTTTAGTAAATTCAATCAATACCGTATCACCAAAACCGTGACCATGCGTATCGTTTAAAGATTTGAAGTTATCTAAATCAATTAACAAAATTGAAAAAGGTAAGTACTGCTCTGGGCGTGTTTGGGCAAGCTTTAAAAAATGAGAGGTAATGAAACGTCTGTTTGCTATACCAGTAAGGGGGTCGGTATAAGCATCTTGTTTTTGCTCTAGCGTAATATCGGCAATAGCCATGTGGCTTTTATGCCTAAAATACTCACCAATAAATGAGAATAAAAACACCATAGAAAAGGACGCTATAAATCGTGTTTTTTCTACATTGCCATAGCTAACTTGACCAAAATCAGGGCCGTATAAAATAACAATACAAGAAAACAGTAAAGTAAAACCTAACCAAGCACCTAATCTGACCCCTAAAGATGCAAACGTCACTACAGGATAAAACATAAGCCAATATAGCGCGGTGTTATCTTTACCACCGGTATAAACAAGTGCAACAAACATCATGCACACAATGCCCATACTTATTAATGCCACTACTTGAAGATTACCCGTTCTTATAAAGTAGATAGAACAGCTTATATTTGTAATGTTAACGATAATTAATGAAGCGGTAAGTATCGGTGAGTAAACCTTATAATTCAAAAACACTAATACAGCAATCACCACAATTGATATCCCAATCATGGTAAATAAAGAAAACGCTTTGCGTTGCATGTCTGAGCTATAAACACTGTCGATATTTATTAGACTGAGCCAGTTTGGTTTATTTACATTTTTTTTAGTCATTAATTTTATACTTTAAACTTTTGAACCATATTTTCTAAAGCACTAAACTGCTGTTTTAGTTTGGTACATTCGTTAAGTGTGTCATTTAAGTTAGCCTTGCCTTGTATAGAAAGCGCACTAATTGTTTGAATATCAGTATCTAATAACTTAACAACTTGGTTTTGCTCATCGGTTGCACTGGCTACAGAATGATTTGCATCGTTAATTTGCTTAATAGCTTGTATAACATGACTCATTAAATTGCCGACCGCATCTGCTTGTTGTACGCTTTTTTCACTATCTTGAAGGCTTGTTTTCATAAGCTCTACAGCAAGGTTTGAGCCTTTTTGTAACTGGCTCACCGTGTCTTCAATTTCTTGTGTTGATTGTTGAGTGCGGTGTGCTAATTGACGTACTTCATCTGCTACAACGGCAAAACCGCGTCCAGCCTCTCCTGCTCTAGCGGCTTCGATTGCTGCATTTAGTGCCAATAGATTAGTTTGCTCGCTTACACCTTTAATAACTTCAAGCACTTGCCCAATACTGGCTGTGTGCGTATTTAAACTGTTTATAGTTTGCTGAGCTTTCTCCATATTAGCTGAAAGCTGGTGGATGGTTGCAACGCTGTGGCTTAATGCTTCTTGGTTTTGTGTTGAGTGCTCATCTGCATTTTTAGCAAGCTGCGATGCACTCTCTGCATTATTTGAAATATCCATTGATGTAGCTGAAAACTGGTTAATAGCCGCTGCAACACTATCGGTTCGTTTACTTTGATCATCATACATAGACAGCGATGAATATGTTTGTGATACCAAGCTCTCAATTGCTGTATCTAATTGCTCTGTGGACTCTTTTACTTGCTCTATTGAATGCTGAATTTTTTCGATGAAAATATTAAATGAATGGCTTAAGTCGCCAAACTCATCATCATTTTCAACGGTTAAGCGCCTTGTTAAATCGCCTTCGCCTTGTGCTATATCTTTAATGGCATCGTTTAAGCGGTTCATAGGCTGCATTAAATAGCGTAATAAAAGCTGCATCATAATAATGATAGTAATGATCCCTATCACCATAAATACAGCCGCAGTTTGGCCAAAGTTAGAAACGCTGACATACGCTTTATCTTTATCTATGACAACACCTAGGTACCAATCTACGTTTTCAATACCACTAATTTTTGTAAACGAGATAAGCTTAGACTCTCCGTTTATATCGTATTGGGTAAACTCACTTTGCAAAGGCGTATTAGTACCAAAAATGTCTGATGTATTTTTTAAGTTTAACTTAGCATTAGGATGGCTTAGCACTTGACCTTTGTTATCGAGTAAAAAACCATAACCAAGACCTAAAAAATCAATATCGTTAATAATTTTAGTCACGGTTTGCATATCAATATCGGCACCTGCAACGCCGCTAAACTGGCCATTTTGTAGGATGGGTACTACCGCTGAAATTGTAAGCTCGTTAGTTGTTACATCAATATAGGGAGTTGTAAATGCGGTATTTGATTTGTTTTCGACTAATTTATACCAAGGGCGAGAGGTCGCATCAAAATCAGCAGGTAAAACAACTGATTGATCGTTTAATATAAACGTGCCGCTGGATTTACCTATATACGTATTTTTAAAGCTTCCGGCAAGCTCTGCAGTATTTAATTGTGAAAGGGTGAGTGCTTTAGAATCATTAGCTTTATGGGTTTTAGCAATTGATATAACAATCGCCAACTTTGCATTTAACCAACTCGCTATATTTTGTGAAACAGATTCGGAATTTTGTTGTAATACTAGGCTTAACTGCTGCTCGGTTTGCTTGCGCATCGCAATGTAGTTATTAAAAGTAAATAACCCTAGCACCAAAACCAAAATTAAAGAGGCTGCAATAGTCACTTTGGAAGTAAATTTCAACGAGTTAAGCATATACATCCTTTTTATTATTTATCTTTATTATCCATACAGTTTTAGCAAAAATTTAGCTAAATGTCCTAATAAATAAGGCTTGTGACTAGGTTATTATATAAAAATAAGGATAAAGGATTAAAAACAAAAGGCTGTAGGGGGTAACTGACTAATATTGAAATAAATTGTGACTCGTATTAATTACTTATGGAACGTTCCTATTAAATGTAACTTTATAAGTGACTGAATACGTATTCAGTCACTCTTGTATAGTCTGTTATTTCCACTTATTAGCTAAGCGAACAACATTTAATCCGTACCATGCAATAAATACATAACATAGCATTGGAACAAAAAAGCTTTGCTGTATATTTACTGTGTCAGCTATAAACCCTTGCAGTAATGGTACAAGTGCACCACCTACAATAGCTAAGCACAACCAACCAGAACCCTTACTGGTCAATGATCCTAGTCGCTCGATTGCAACTGAAAATATAGTCGGGAACATAATTGAGTTAAATAAACCAATTGCCAATACTGAATATAAAGCGACGTCACCTTGAGTAAAAATGGTGATCAGCAATAGCGCAATAATACTAAATGCATTAAATGCGATCGCCTTAGAAGGCGCTATTTTTTGTAATAATACAGAGCCAATAAAACGCCCTACCATTGCCCCGCCCCAGTAATAACTAATAAGTGCAGCCGCAGTATGCTCTTCAAGTCCTGCTATGTGCGCCTCACCAAAGTAGTTAACTAAAAAGCTGCCAATGGCAACCTCCCCGCCTACATAACAAAATATAGCAAGTACACCCATAGTTAAGTGCGGTGCTTGAGTTAATGAACGAGATTCTACTGCAGCATTATTTTCCTCTTTATGGGCTTCAATTTCTGGAAGCTTTATAAAGGCAAATATAATAGCGATAAGTAATAAGGCACCAGCAAGCATTAAATAAGGCACTTTTACAGACTCTGCAGTTGCTGCAGAAGCGGCTAGACTACCTGCTGTACCAAAAAATAATAAGCCACCTACATAAGGCCCAACGGTAGTACCAAGCGCATTAAGTGCTTGTGCCAAATTTAAACGAGAAGAAGCTGTTTTTTCGCTCCCAAGAGCAGCAACATAAGGATTGGCAGAAACCTGAAGCACCGTTACACCAGCGGCAAGTACAAATAAAGCGCCCAAAAATAGCCAGTACTCATGTACTACAACAGCAGGATAAAACAACATGCACCCAATTGAAGCCACAATTAAACCAGTTAAAATCCCTTTTTTGTAACCAAACTGCTTAACTAAAATCCCCGCAGGGATAGAAACAATAAAATAAGCACCAAAAAAGCAAAACTGTACTAGCATCGCTTCAAAAAAACTTAAATCAAATACGCCTTTTAATCGTGGTATTAGTACATCGTTTAAAACAGTAATAAAACCCCATAAAAAGAATAGGGTCGTCATTGCAGTCAGTGGAAACAGATAATTTTTATTTGGCTGTTCGTTGACCGCGAATGATTGATTTGTATTTATTTCACTCACGTCGTTTTCACTCCATTAACAAGTTGAAAACGATTTTACATGTTTATATATAAATTAGTCAGCGCAACAAAGGAACGTTCCAATTTTATGGCTTGCATTGAGTATTTGTCGTATTGATAATACGGTCTATCTCGCCACTATTATGAAACTGATAAAGCCCTTCATTTATGTCCTCTAAGACTAAAAGCCATTTAGGTGTAAGCTTACTAATAGCAAAATATAAAGGGTTGTACTGCAGAGGTATGCTTTCTTGTTCAATGGAAGAAAGCAGAGATTGTTTTTCAGGTTTAGTTAAAGAAGAATAAGTCACTGAGAATTTAAGTACTTGAGGGTCACCTATAATCAAATCAACACGTTTAGCAACCAGAAGCTGAACAAGCTGTAAATCATCAACAGAGGTGATAACTTCAAACTCAGCATTGTCCATCATGGCATCAAACTCAGGCGTATTTTGATACCCTCGAACAACACCAACTTTTTGCCCTTTAAGCGATTTTAAGTTTCCAGTGAAACGGTCTGTATCGCCTTTCCTTTTTAAAAATGCAATTTCTCCGCCTTTAAACGAATTAGATAAACCGAGTAATTCTCGACGTGTTTTACCATTAACATAATCGGAGGGGGCTGTATCTTCTATAAAATATTCAGGCATTAGTATATCAGCTTTGCCTAGTTCTACATTTCGTACAGCTCTTGCCCAAGGCAAAAATTCAATATATACGCTGTAGCCCTTACTATTTAATAGAGCAATTGAAAATTGATAAACCCAGCCTTTATTACATAAATTATTACCAATATAAGGAGGCCAATCGAGTGTGGCTAAATGGAGTGTTTGTTTGGGGTTTTTCGCTTCATAGAGCACTCCTGATTTGTGGTAATGTCCAGTTAAAACATGTTGAGTACCATTTTGATAATACTCAACTGATGTTTCAGCAAAACAATTACTACTTGTCAGTAATAATATAAAATAAAACCAGCGCATTTTAGTATCTATTTATGATTTATAATGTTTTTAAGTTTAGCCAAAACTAACATTTTTGCACAAATAAACCTTAACTAATCAGCTTTTTTGCCACCTCATTTTATTGTTTGTATCACGAGAGCTAATAATAGTATCGTCACTACTCTCAACGCCGCCTAATTTAGCTAAGCGATCATACAAAACAACATTACAGGTAGCCGCCAAGTTCATACAGCCAATAGTTGGAATATATACCACTTCATCACACCACTTTAAAACGTCTTTTGGCACAGAGCCATCTTCAGGGCCAAAAACATAGAACGCATTTTCAGGATGCTTAAACTCAGGTAAAGGTGTTGCACCTTCAATAAGCTCAATAACAACAACGGTTGCGCCCTCTGGTTTTACCGCTTCTAAACTATTAGTTTCAGTTAAAGGGATACGCTCAAGTGCGTTCTTAGTATCGGTATGAAACTTTTTAGCGTTTAAGTAACGATTACCGGTAAAAAACACCTGTTTGGCATCGTAACAACCTGCTGCACGTAATACACCGCCAACATTAGTCGGGCTTTTAGGATTGATTAAACCAATTACCGCTTGTTGTTTGCTCATTACTCAGCGTCCTTTGTTGGCCACTCTGCGATGTACAAGTCAAAGTCGTCTAGCTTTACATCGCAATCTTTTACTGTTTTGTCTTTTACAGAAATACCTAGCTCATGCATCCTTGTTTTATCGCCACTATTTAATAGTGGGTGCCAAGAAGCCAAACCCCGGCCTTCATGTAAACGACGGTAACTGCAGCTTTGTGGCATAAAAAAGATGTCTTTAAGGTTTTCTTTTGTGAGTTTTACACAAGAAGGAACAAGCGTTTGGCGGTTTTCGTATTCGCTACAACCACAGGTGTTGTTATCAAGATACTGACATACAATATTAGTAAATATTAATTGCTCACCTTCGCGTAACTGATCGGTGGCGGTAAATTCGTCTTCGTCTTCGCTATCAATAAACGTATTTAAACAACATTTTCCGCATCCATCACAAATGGCTTCCCATTCGTTTTGACTCATGTCGCTTAAGCTTTTTTTAAGCCAAAATTGTGTATTTGCTAATTGTTGATCAAACATAGTTTACTCGTGCCCCCTAAAGAGCGCGCATTCTACCGTATTGCTGTAAATGGCGCAAAGCCAATACCCTTTCAAAGTACAGGCTTTGCGCTACAAATTAGCTTTGAGATTTAACCCAACGCTTAATTTTTTCCTCAAGGATTGGCATTGGCAATGCGCCATCAATTAATATTTGCGTGTGGAACGCTTTAATATCAAATTTATTGCCGAGTTCTTTTTTAGAAAAATCACGTAATTCTTGAATTTTAAATTGCCCTAACTTGTAAGAAAGCGCTTGGCCTGGCCATGCTATATAGCGCTCTACTTCAGCAATCACATCACTTTTAGCCATAGACGAATTTGCAAGCATGTAGTCTATACCTTGTTGACGCGTCCACCCTTTTGCATGAAAACCAGTATCAAGCACTAAACGCATTGCGCGTAATTGCTCATCCGATAAACGTCCGTACCACATATAAGGGTCGGTAAATAAGCCTAGCTCTTTGCCTAAGCTTTCTGCGTAAAGCGCCCAACCTTCTGCAAACACAGTGTAGCCACCAAATTTACGAAAATCAGGTAAGCCCTCTATTTCTTGCTGAAGTGCTATTTGAAAGTGATGGCCCGGGGCTGCTTCGTGAATCGATAAAGTTTCGAGTAAAAATTTAGGCTGCGCTTTTAAGTTATAAGCATTGATATAAAAAATACCAGGGCGAGAGCCATCAGGCGCCGGAGATGCGTATGATGCACCAGCTGCAGACTGCGCTCTGTATGCTTCAACAGCTTTTACAACGTAAGGTGCTTTGGGTGCGATGTTAAAAAGCAGAGGCAAACGTGCGTCTATTTTTTTCTTAACGTTTTCATATGCCGCAATTAACTCCTCGGGCGTGTCGTAGTAAAATTCATCTGAATCGCGTAAATGGTCAAAAAATTCTGATAACTCACCTTTAAAGCCCACGGTTTCT
This sequence comes from Pseudoalteromonas sp. NGC95, assembly GCF_015864705.1. Classification (NCBI taxonomy): domain Bacteria; kingdom Pseudomonadati; phylum Pseudomonadota; class Gammaproteobacteria; order Alteromonadales; family Pseudoalteromonadaceae; genus Pseudoalteromonas; species Pseudoalteromonas sp. NGC95. The sequence goes on along the minus strand of NZ_JADYWR010000004.1, from coordinate 39,940 downwards.
TTTACTTTTTTCATTTCGCTTAAAATACGCGACACTTCACTTAAACCAATGTCATGAATTTCATCTGCAGATAAGCTAAGCGTCGTGTTTTTCTTAATTTGGTATTCGTACCATGCTTTACCGTTTGGTAAGTCACTATAACCAACGCTTTCTCGGCTATTTGCAATATACTGATTAGCTAGAAAGTCACTCATGCCTTTATAAGCTGGTACTAAGTGCTGCATAATCAATTGACGATACTGCGCTGTAATTTTTTGCTTTTGCTGTGCGCTAAACGAGTCTGGTAATTTTTTAATTGGTCCCCAAAATAGTGAGTCTTCGGCATTTTTAACTACATGAGCTGCAAATTGTGGCTGCAGTTTTTCAGCAAGTGGTTTTGGTAACGTAATACCTAGTTTAATGCCTTGCGCCATTGAACGCTCTACACTGGCAAGCCACTTTACAAAACCTTCGCTGCGCGAGATAAAAGCCGTGTAATCTTCAGCGGTATTAAACGGCTGAGCACTTTGACCTGAACCAAAACCTGCAAAGGTGTTATGCGCACCCGCCATTTGGTTAATTGGTAGTAAATAATCAGGAAACTGCATGCCTTCTAATTTAAGTGCAAGGTCGCGCTCTAATATTTCAAAACTTAAAAGCGACTGCCCTGTTAACTGTGCTTTATCTATAAAGTTTAAACGCTGTTGATATTTTTTATAAAAAGCCGCTTTTTTAGCTCTATTTTCTTTTGAAATCTCAGGCGTAAATTGATCGTTAAACTCGTTACGACCATTATAAGTTGCGCTGATGGGGCTATATGTAAGCGATTCATCGTAATACTGTGCAACAAGTACATCGAGCTGTTGCTCTGCCGAAAGCTCTGAAACAATACCTGCCGATGCGTTAACGGTGTTTAACTGCGCACTGGTATTAGTGTGTGTACTAAGCTCAGTATTCATACAGCCACTTAAAGCAAACATAACGCCACTGGCAACTAATGCTAATTTAATTGATTTCATGATAATCCTTTTTAATATCGTTTTTTGATTATGCGCATTAAGCCTTACTTAATAAAGTAATTACGATAGATTGCGTTCATCGTATTAATTTGCACTTTTATCTGAGCTTGTTACATTTCTATTAATTCAAATATGATTTAAAAGAAAAATAAAATGAAAAAACAACTACTCAGCACCTCTATTGCCTTACTTTGTTTAACTACTTTTAATGCCCATGCCGTTACATACCTATCGGCTAAAGCCATGGTTAATGTGGAAGATGGCAAACTCATTAAATCGCCCTTGATTACTATTGATGATGGCGTAATTACAAACATTGAACAAAATAAAAAACCAACGCTGACTAAAGATGATAAACATATTCAACTACTTGATTTAACCCTTATGCCAGGTTTAATGGATATGCATGTGCATTTAACAAGCGATCCGACGGTTCCACGCAGTGAACGTTTAGGCCAGTCAGTTCCTAGAATGGCAATTAAAGCGGCTCATTTTGCTAAAAGAACCTTAGAAGCCGGATTTACAACAGTTCGTAATGTTGGCGCTGAAGGTTACAGCGTTATAGCAGTGCGTGACGGCATAAATGCAGGTGACATAGTTGGCCCTCGTATTTGGGCTGCAGGCCCATCACTCGGAATTACTGGCGGGCACTGTGATAACAACCGATTACCTCCTGAACTTAAATATACTTCAAGTGGCGTCGCAGACGGTCCATGGGCTGCGCGTATAAAAGTACGCGAAAACATTAAATACGGGGCAAACGCTATTAAGTTTTGCGCCACAGGTGGAGTATTTTCAAAAGGGACTAAAGTAGGTGCACAGCAGTATTCTTTTGAAGAAATGAAAGCCATCGTTGATGAAGCCCATATGCGAGATTTACCTGTTGCAGCTCATGCACACGGTACAAGCGGGATTAAAACAGCCATTAAAGCAGGTGTTGATAGCGTAGAGCACGCCAGCTTTTTAGATGACGAAGCCATAGCCCTTGCCAAAGAGCATGGAACTTGGCTTTCTATGGATATTTATAACACCGAATACACGCTAACTTATGGCGAGCAAAATGGTGTTGACGAAGAAAATCTAAATAAAGAACGCCAAGTATCAAAAAGGCAACGTGATAGCTTTAACCGTGCTGTAAAAGCGGGCGTTAAAATGGTCTTTGGAACGGATGCAGCAATTTACCCGCATGGCGACAATGCAAAACAGTTTAGCCGCATGGTTGAATTTGGCATGACAGAACTACAAGCCATTCAAGCATCCACGATTAATAGCGCTAAATTACTAAAAATGGATGCTCAGTTAGGACAAATTAAAACCGGATTCGCAGCTGATATAATTGCTGTAAAAGCAAACCCTCTTAAAAACATTAAAACCTTAGAGTCAGTACCCTTCGTAATGAAAGCAGGTGTTGTTTATAAAAACCAATTGTAAATACACGCTATTAAGGCTGAGCTTACTTAGCCTTAATAAACCCCTCACCCATCTCAAATAGCCTAATAAAGGTACACCGTACCTTTATTAGACTTAACTTTGTTTATTAATTATCCGAACAGTTTTATTTAATCAAATAAAATGAACTTTCTATTCACTTTAAAAACAATAACCATTATCATTCGCGCAAATTCAATAACGCGAATAGTTATCACTCTATGAAAACGTTTAAGTACTCTCTTATTACTCTTGCTTGTTTAAATGCAAATATGGCATTTGCCCAAAATACACAAGTTGATGCTGATATTGAACGCATCAGCGTATACGAAAAACAAAACCGCGTGGTGATGAGCTCAGGTCTTGCTACTAAATCAGACATGTCTTTAATGGAAACACCTGCACCGGTTGTGATTATTGACCGTGAACTTATTGAATCTCAAGGTGTAGATAGCCTACAAGATTTAGTTAGAAACGTAAGTGGTTTAACACAAGCAGGTAATAACTACGGTATTGGTGATAACTTAGTAATTCGTGGTTTAGATGCAAACTACACCTACGATGGTATGTATGGTGGTGCAGGCCTGGGTAATACATTTAACCCAACTCGTTCACTTACAAATGTTGAATCTGTTGAGGTTTTAAAAGGCCCAGCAACAGGTTTATATGGCATTGGTAGTGCGGGTGGCGTAATTAACCTAATAGAGAAAAAGCCAGAGTTTGAAGAGAAACACAAAGTATCCGCTGAGCTTGGCCAGTGGGATAGCTATTCATTATCGTTTGATAGCACTAACGCTATAACAGATGACTTGGCCTATCGTGTAATGGCTAAAACAGCGTCAAGTGACGGCTTTCGCGATTTAAAAGAAGATCGCGACGAAATTTATACTTCGCTTAAATACGTGCTAAACGACAGACAAAACATCATGCTTTCTGCAGCATATATAAAAGATGAAATAGCGGTTGATTCTATTGGTCACCCTATTCGTATTTACAATGCAGAAACTGCAAATGGTTTAAGCGCGGGTGAAGTAACCGGTGCCGATTTAGTAAACGATCCGACAGGAAGCGGCGTACAGTTAAGTGATGCACAACGCGACCAACTTGCTAATTCGCTATCTTCATCTGATGGATTAACACCTTATAGCTTTGGCACAAATGGTATTATTTCACCAATGGCTGATGCTAACGAAGGTGAAGAACTGCGTTTTAAATTAACGCATAACTATTACATTACTGACGATTTGTTTTTAAACCAGCAGCTACAGTACCGTAACTACACATCAAGTTTTGCGCGCCAAACAGGTGCTTATAACTACGTTTACTCTACTCGTGATGGAATTATAAATAATGACCCACGTGCTCCGTTAGTTGAAGACGGTGTACTTTACCCGTATGCAGCACGCCGCCAAGAATACCGCCAAGTAGAAGCAGATGAAAAATCATGGCAGTACTTTTTAGATTTACGTTATGACTTTATGTTAGGCGACGTAGATAACGAATTACTTGTTAACGCAAACTACGAAGATAGAGATATTCGTTTTAAACAATTCTCAATATGGGATCAAGATTACGTACTCACAAACAATGATGGTGATGTAACGTACCAAGGTTCATTGCCGTATATTTACGATATAAGAGAACCAAATTGGCCATCTGGCAGCTTTGATGACTTCGATCCACTTAAAACCAGCGACTACAATAAAAAAGTACAAGCATGGGGCTTAGGCATTCAACATGTTGGTTATCTTACTGAAGAGCTTACAACGCGTATTGGTGTAGCATATAACCGAATTGAGCAAACTTACGAGCACTTTGGTGTAGATGAGCGCTATAGCTCAAGCCGCGCAGAGCCAACACCTGAAGCGAGTACATCAGATTCTGGCTTAACGTATAACCTGGGGGCAACGTACCAGCCATCTGAAGATTTATCTGTATTTGTAAATCATTCAAAAGGCCGTACAGCGTATAGTGTATTAGGCTCAGTTGCGGGTAATGAAGCAGACAGAGAAGATTCTGAATCAATGAGTAACGATTTAGGTTTTAGATTTAAAGCGTTTGATGATCAACTACTAGCTTCTGTTGTTATATTCGAAAGCTCTCGTACTAATTTAGAATACGCAAATCCGCTTTATGACGCTTTAACATCAGGCTCAAATGTACCTGAAAGCTATTATGATGGTAAAGAAGAAACAACAGGTATTGAACTTGATTTAAACGCTTACTTAAATGATAAATGGAAAGTAAACGTAAACGGTATTTATCAAGATGCACGTGACAAAAGTAATCCTAACAGCAGCAGTTACGACACACGCCAAAAAGGTGTGCCTTACGTAACAGCAAGCACGTGGGTAACTTATTACGCAGATATGTTTAACTTACCTGAAGCTGTAAATATAAGTGGTGGTATTACATTTGTAGATAACAGAAGTACTAATTCAAGTTCATTCTCGATTCCTGATGGTTACGTACCAAGTTACACGATTTACGATACAGCGGTATCGTATACAACTGATAAATGGCATATGCAGTTAAACTTAAATAACTTGTTCAACAAAAAGTATTACTCAAAAGCAATGTTTTTAGGTGGTATGCCAGGCGAAGAGCGTAATGCAAAACTAAGTTTTAGTTACACTCTTTAACTAGTTAACCTGAACTCTGGATAATAAATCTATCTCAAGCAGAGCTCAGGTTAGTTAAATACTTAAAAAGCACGGTTTTCTAATTTAGAAGCCGTGCTTTTTTGTGTTTTATAAACGCTTAATCTAAATTAAATAGTAACCACTATGCGACCGTTAATTTCACCTTTGAGCATATCATCAAAAATCTCGTTAATGTCCTCTAAGCGTTTTTCTTCAATAATCGCTTTTACTTTACCTTGCGCTGCAAATTCCAAGCATTCTTGCAAATCTTTACGTGTACCAACAATAGAGCCCACTACTGACACGCCATTAAGCACAGTATCAAAAATAGGAAGTGGCATATCCTCTGGAGGTAATCCCACTAATACACATTTACCGCCACGGCGTACACTTTTATAAGCTTGTTCAAACCCAGCTTTAGATACCGCAGTACACACAACGCCATGCGCGCCACCTACTTGTTCAAAAATAGCGTCGCTAGGAACAACTTCTTTAAAGTCGAGTGTTATATCTGCGCCAAGCTCTTTAGCAAGTGCGAGTTTTTCTTTACCTGTATCAACAGCTATTACATTAAAACCCATTGCTTTAGCGTACTGTACTGCTAAATGTCCAAGCCCGCCTACACCAACAATAGCAACCCACTGCCCAGGTTTAGCACCGGATACTTTCAATGCTTTATAGGTTGTAACACCTGCACAAAATAATGGAGCAGCTTCAGAAAAGCCTAATCCCTCAGGTATTTTTACAACGTAATCACCGTGAGCCAAACAATATTCTGCATAGCTACCATCAATAGAATAGCCAGTATTATGCTGCGATAAACACAGTGTTTCTTTGCCATCTAGGCAAAACTCACAGTGCCCACATGCACTATAGAGCCAAGGAATACCCACTCTATCGCCAACTTCTAAGTGCTTAATGTTGCTTCCAACTTTATCAATAACACCAACTCCTTCATGCCCTGGAACTAATGGCATTTTTGGCTTTACCGGCCAATCACCATGACAGGCATGTAAATCGGTGTGGCAAACGCCACAAGCGGCTATTTTTACTAAAACGTCGTTTATTCCAACCTCAGGAATTGGCAGATCTGTTATTTGTAATTTACCTTTGTATTCATTATTAATTGCAGCTTTCATAGTCATTCCATCGTATGTGAAAAAAAATTAAAAATAAGGATTTATTTACGTATTGTTGTGTACAACATATCCCAATATAGATGTATAAATATTAATCTAAATCATACTTTAGTCGTTAAAATCAATTTATAAAATGGCTAAGAACTTGCTATCCAAAATGAGCGTGCTAGCATTTACTTTCTGAAATTACTGAAAGTTACTAAGCTATGAGTTTATCCGAAAAGAATTTTGCCTTTGTAATGCATTGTGGTGAGATGGGCAGCCGCTGGGGATTCAATCGTACGATTGGGCAAATGTGTGGTTTGCTGATTATTACTAAAAATCCAATGACAGCCAATGAGATTGCAGATGCGCTTAGTATTTCTCGCGGTAATGTAAGCATGGGTATTAAAGAGTTGCAATCGTGGCAATTAATTAAAGTGCAGCATATTCCTGGCGATCGAAAAGAGTACTACGCCCCTGCTGGCGATATTTGGGATATGGCAAATCGCGTATTTGAAGAACGTAAAAAGCGCGAAATTGAGCCCACCTTAACATTACTACGCGATAACTTATTAGATGAAGCCAGTAACGACGATGAGCTTTATGCACAAAAACAAATGGGGGAAATTCACAACCTACTTGAAACCGTAACTAAATGGTCATCAGAGCTGCAACGTTTAACGCCAGAGCAACTTAATAAGCTGATGAAGCTAGGTTCTGGAATTGGTAAAGTTATTGACTTAAAAGATAAAATATTCAAAAAAGAATAAAGCCGCAATTGCGGCTTTATTTATAGGTATATTTTAAAATTAGATTTTTGGATAACCAATTCTATCCGACAAGTAACCTACGCTAGTAGCAAAGTAATACGAGCGATTCCAATGCATAAATACTTTGTAGTTGTCGTACGCTAAGTACATACGGCCATTTATATCATCAGGCATAACCAGCGCAGCACGCACGTCCACATTAGGTAAATCAGAGCCATCAGCTTTACGAACACCCAGTGCTTGCCAATCAGCTAATGAGCGCTCAGAATCATTCCAATATTCTAGCCACTGCTTGCGCGTTTTTGTACCACGCACTAAAACGTATTTACTATCAAAGTTTTCAGGTAACTGTACTTGGCGACCCCACGTAAGAGAGTCGTTCCAGCCTTCTTGCTTTAAATAGTTAGCAATTGAAGCAAAAGCATCTTCCTTTGTGGTCCAAATATCTTTACGGCCATCATTATTGTAATCAACCGCGTAAGCATTAAATGAAGTTGGCATAAATTGCGTTTGCCCCATTGCGCCTGCCCATGAGCCTTTAAATTTATCAAGCGTGATATGGCCCGATTTTAAAATGTCGAGTGCAGCCCAAAGTTGGCGTTTATAAAGCGCTTCTCGGCGTCCATCAAAAGCAAGCGTTACTAACGATGCGATAACGTTATGACCACCTTGAATAGCACCAAAGTTACTTTCAAGCCCCCAAAGTGCCACTATAAAGCGTGCTTGTACGCCAAACTCTTTAGCAACTTTTTCAAGTACATCTTTGTTTTCTGCATAAAGCTTGCGGGCGCGGTCTATTTTCCACTGAGGTACGCGTTTTGGTAAATACGTTTCAAGGGTTTCTTTTACTTCTGGCTGGTTTTTATCAGCCGAAACCACTTTTTCTTTATATGTTGCTGTTGCAAAAGCATCATCAATAAGTTTTGCTTCATAGCCTTTTGAGATGGCTTCTTGCTTTAAATTTGCTAAATAATCTTGAAATTCGGCCTGTGTTTTTGCCATCACAGATGAGCTTAAACATACACCACATAATATAACGATAAGTTTTTTAATCACTATCAACTCCATTTTCTTTTCGTAACTGACTTAGCAAATTTTGTTCCGGTGGAGGAAGTTGTAAATAATAACCCTGATCACTTAGTGCACCTTTTACAGCTTCTAAATCAGACCCACCTAAATGCTCACGTTTTGCTAAGTTGATGATCATCACATAAAGAGGTTGACCAAACATAGCCATTAAAGGTTCCGGAACTTTGTCAAAATCATCTCTTTTTTCAACAAATAAGAACGTATCCGCTTTTTTCTTACTTTTATATACTGCAGTGAGCATTATGACCCTATAAATTCTTGCTTAACAATGCCGCACACTATAACATGAGAGTAATAATAAGTTAGAAAAATTAGATTAGAAATTTCAATAAAGGCCCTATTCAGCCTACGTTTATCTAAAATTAATTTCTAATCAGACAATTCAATTGAGCGTGTATGTCGGACCAAATTTTTGAGTTAAAAGGGAATCTTTTTACGTTATCAGTTTTGCATCTTTATAGTACTGATATAAACCTTTTAGCAGAACAACTATATATAAAAATAGCCCAGGCCCCTAAGTTTTTTGAGGGTGCTCCTATTGTTGTTAATTTAATTGAAATTAAAAACAGTTCACTTGATTTTGTACACTTAAAGTCATTAATCGAGCGTATGAGCTTTAACGCTGTTGGTGTATGCAATGGCTCAGATGAGCAACATACACAAGCTAAAGCTGCTGGCTTGTCTGTTTTGAATTATTCACAAGACGTTAAGAGCGAACCTGTTAAACAAGAGGCTAATACGTCGATTGTAGAAAAAACAGTGCATTTACCAGCGCAAATTATTAGCGGTACAGTTCGCTCTGGACAACAGGTGTATGCAAAAGATAGAGATTTGATAGTACTTGGCGCGGTTAGTCATGGTGCTGAAGTTATTGCCGATGGAAATGTGCATATTTATGGCACGCTACGCGGTCGCGCTATTGCAGGCGCAAAAGGTTTTAAAGAAGCACACATTTTTTGCCAAAAACTTGAGGCCGAGCTGGTTTCAATAGATGGTAACTACTGGATCAGTGATTCACTACAAGGTGAACATTGGGGAAATGCAGTGCAAATACAACAAAAAGACGAATCATTAGAAATTTCAGCTTTGGTTAAAGGATAAATCTCATGGCAAAAGTAATTGTCGTTACCTCAGGTAAAGGCGGTGTTGGTAAAACAACATCAAGTGCTGCAATTGGCACAGGCTTAGCGTTAAAAGGCTATAAAACAGTTATTATCGACTTTGATATTGGTTTACGTAACTTAGATTTAATTATGGGTTGTGAACGCCGTGTTGTTTATGACTTTGTAAACGTAATTAATGGTGAGGCAAACCTTAACCAAGCGCTTATTAAAGATAAACGTGTAGATAAATTATTTTTACTACCCGCTTCACAAACTCGTGATAAAGACGCATTAACTCGTGAAGGTGTTGAACGCGTATTAAACGAATTAAAAGAAGACTTTGATTACATTGTGTGTGATTCACCAGCAGGCATTGAAGCTGGCGCTATGATGGCAATGTACTTTGCTGACGAAGCAATCGTGACAACAAATCCAGAAGTGTCGTCAGTTCGAGATTCAGATCGTATTTTAGGTATTTTACACAGTAAATCAAAACGTGCTGAAGAAGGCCTAGAAAACATTAAAGAACACTTACTATTAACACGCTATAATCCTAGTCGTGTTGAAAAAGGTGAAATGCTATCGGTAGAAGATGTGCAAGATATTCTGTCAATCCCACTATTAGGTGTTATTCCTGAATCGCAAGCGGTATTAAGTGCTTCAAACTCAGGCCAACCTGTTATATTGGATACAGAATCTGATGCAGGCCAAGCTTATTCTGATGCAATTAACCGCTTACTAGGTGAAACCGTCGATTTTCGCTTCTTAGACGTTGAGAAAAAAGGCTTATTTAAACGGATTTTTGGAGGTTAACGTGTCTTTACTTGACTACTTCCGCTCAGAAAAGAAAAACAGTGCGTCACTAGCAAAAGAGCGATTGCAGATCATTGTCGCGCACGAGCGTTCTCAACGAGGAACGCCGGATTACTTACCACAATTAAAACAAGACATTTTAGATGTGATCCGTAAATACGTGAACGTAAGTACCGATGCAGTTCAGGTTCAGTTTGATCAGAACGAAGACGATTTAGCCGTACTTGAGCTAAACGTTACACTACCTGATGAAGAAAAGAAGTAATTGAAGAAAGGGCGCTTTATAAGCGCCCTCTTTATTTTCGCAATAACTTTCTAAATACCTACGTTTTAATCCCCTTCGTGCAACTAAAACTTTTAACTATGTAACACAAAAACTATAGATAAGTATTACACAGTTAAAGAAAATATTTAGTCTTAAGTATCCCATTCTTTTAAAGCGTCTTTAACGTAGGTATATCGCCAAGAGCTCAATAAATCAGGCTTTATATGACTCTGTTTTTGCTCATTGGTTAACTTCCAATTCCAACTAATCAGTTGATTGACTTGCTTTTTAGAGGCCATAACATCTTCTGGTATATTGTGCTCTTTAGCTACTTTAGTGATTTTTTGTTTTATATCTTTTGCTACTTTTTTATAAGTAGGAAAATCAATTAAGCGCTTAAGTACATCAGGGTGCTGAGCATCTGGAACTTCTTTAGCAGCTTCAATACACTTTATTATATCGACACCAGAGCGATTAACTTCAATAGCTTCAACCCCTGGAATTTGACGTAGAGCGTTTAAACTTGAAGGACCACGTTTGGCAATTTCAGTCATGTTATGTTCTTTTAACACAAAATTAAGCGCCAAATTTTTCTTGATAGCTTTATTTCTTCGCCATACAGCAAGCTCTTTTAACACCGCTAGTTCGTGCGGTTTAAGTTGCCATGCATTTTTAATATCTTTATATAAAAGCTCGTCAGGTGTTTGAAATGCACGTTTTTTGGCAATCAATTCACTTTCGTTTATTACAATGTCAAAGAAGCCAGCGGCATTAATGCGATCGATAATCAGCTCAAAACACGGTAATAAGTAAAAAGTATCAGCAGCCGCGTAGTCTAATTGTTTTTTAGTTAACGGGCGTTGCAGCCAGTTAGTGCGTGACTCGCTTTTATCTATTTCAATACCTTGCAGCTCTTTTACCATAAGAGCAAAACCCATACAATTACCTTCACCGAGTAGCTGCAACGCAAATTGTGTATCAAATAATGGGGCTGGGACAAAGCCTGCGTACTTTTGAAAAACTTCAATATCTTCTGAAGGAGAATGGAGTACTTTTAAAACTGCAGGATCTTTAAGTATTTCCCAAAAATCAAATAGTGAAAGTTCCGCTAATGGGTCAATAAGCGCTAAATGCTCACCATCAAAAACTTGGATAAGTGCAACTTCTGGATACAAAGTACGACGACGCATAAACTCAGTATCAATAGCTAAAATAGGTTTATTTTTTATTTGTTCAACAAAAGTGTTCAGTTGATTTTGGGTTTCGATCAATTGGTATTGCACTTAATCTCCTACAATAAAAAAGCCGACATATGTCGGCTTTTTTATAGGTTGCTAATCTTTCAAGGCTCTTCGGAGTATCTTACCTACGTTAGTCTTAGGTAACTCATCCCTAAACTCTACCAGCTTGGGGACCTTGTAATTAGTTAAATTATCACGACAGTGACTTATTATATCTTTTTCAGTTAAAGAAGGGTCTTTTTTCACAACAAAAACTTTAACTTGTTCACCACTTACATCGTGAGGAATACCGATAGCAGCTACTTCAAGCACACCTTCGTGCATAGCCACTACTTCTTCAATCTCATTAGGAAAAACATTAAAGCCAGATACGATGATCATGTCTTTTTTACGATCTACAATAAAGAAGAAACCTTCGTCATCATAAGTCGCAATATCACCTGTAGCAAACCAGCCGTCCTTTAAACATTCAGCGGTTGCATCTGGTCGTTTGTAATAACCAACCATGACTTGCGGGCCTTTAACACAAAGCTCGCCAGGTTCACCTTTAGCGGCTTCTTCGCCGTTATCTAAAACCAATTTAATATCAGTGTTAGGCGCTGGTAAACCAATAGAGCCATTATATGCTTTCAAATCAAAAGGACTAATAGTAACTAAAGGAGAACATTCTGTAAGGCCATAACCTTCCATTAATTTTGAGCCAGTCACTTTTTGCCATTTTTCAGCAACAGGACGTTGAACGGCCATACCGCCGCCTAAAGACATTTTTAAATGACTAAAATCAAGTTCAGCAAAACCTGGTGTGTTTAATAAACCATTAAATAATGTATTAACACCGGTAATAGCTGTGAAATTGTGCTGACCCAGCTCTTTAACAAACCCAGGCATATCTCGTGGGTTTGTAATTAATATATTTAAACCACCGTACTTCATAAATGTTAGGCAGTTAGCTGTTAAGGCAAATATATGATAAAGCGGTAAAGCAGTCACAACCACTTCTTCACCACGGTTTAACACTTTGTCTAAACAACCTGAAACTTGTTCAAGGTTACCAACCATGTTGCCATGGCTCAGCATTGCCCCTTTAGATACACCTGTTGTGCCACCGGTGTACTGTAAAAATGCAAGATCAGACAAGCTCATTTCAGGGCGCGTATATTTAGCTTCATCTGCAGCTAAAACGTCTGAAAATTTAATTGTGTTAGGCAAGTTGAACTTTGGCACCATTTTTTTAATGTGCTTCACAACAAAGTTAACTACATGCTTTTTAAGCCCGCCAACCATATCGCCTACTTGCGTGACCACAATATGCTTAACATCAGTATGAGCAAGTGACTTTTCAAGTGTGTCAGCAAAGTTTGCTAGGATGAAAATAGCTGTAGTGTCAGAGTCTTTTAGCTGATGCTCTAATTCACGTACTGTGTAAAGTGGGTTAACATTTACAACCACACAACCTGCACGCAAAACACCTAAAATTGTGACTGGTGTTTGTAGTAAGTTAGGCATCATTACGGCAACTTTGTCGCCTTTTTTAAGACCCAAATCATTTTGAATATAGGAAGCAACTTTTTTTGTTGCTGTGTCTATTTCATCGTAAGACATCGTTTTACCCATATTCGTAAATGCAGGTAAATCGGTGTAGTCACTAAAACTTTTTTCGAACACTTCGAGTAACGAGTTGTAATGCTCAGGATCGATTGTTTCAGGCATACCCTCTGGGTAGCGCTTAAGCCAGATTTTTTCCACTCTTAGCCCCTGTTTATAATTATATTTTTATTAACCTTAATCTAAGTAAGGCGCTTTAACAATTGAGCAAATACTCTAATGCAGGAATAATCCCACATTTAACACAAACTTACAATTAACATGCACCATTTTGCAGCATAAAGTCTTGAATATGCTCAAAACATAGTTCACTGCTTTGCATGTGGCAATGATGCCCACCATCTACATTAATGACCTTCAAGCTATTGTAATAACTAATATACTTTGCCAAATTTTGTTTTACAAACGAATAACCTTCGTTACCTAAAATTAATTGACATGGTGCAATTAAATCTTTTATTGCACCAATACATTGCGCTTCATTAAACCTAAAACCTGAGTGATTTTTGAGCTTTGGATCTGTTGTTAGCGAAAAACCATCTAGAACCTGTTTTATATTTCGCTGCATTAATAGCGTAATAAGCTCGCTATTTAAATCGGTTGTTTGAGCGCGTGCTTCATAAATAAGTTCTTTCGACTTATAAATTCTCGACTTTTTATTTTTTAAACGCTCTCTATTTAGTACTGCACTTTTTAACTGTTCACACACACCTTCACTCGGGGTTGTAACACAACCAATTCCCTCAATAAAGGTAACAGACTTTACATAATCGCTAAAGCAGCTTGCAAAAAGTCCTGCAACCATAGCCCCCATTGAATGACCTACTAAATGTACTTTTTTAACACCAAGCGCATTTATAAGTTGGTACACATCGTCAATATAATCAACAAAATAATAGTGTGCATCATCACTTCGCCAAGACGATAAACCGTGCCCAACAAAGTCAATGCAGTACCAAGTGTGTTTTGGGTTAACGTTGTTTAACATTGGCATAAAGCTATGGCAGTTGTCTAACCACCCATGCAACGCTATTACTATTTCGTTCCCTGAACCTACTTTTAAGCCATGAATATTTAAATTATTGGTTTCAATATTAAATGGCTGCACGGTAAGTCCTTTATTAATTTAGAGCATCATTATTTATAGCATACAAGTTGTCAGACCACTAACTTAGAAAATGGTGCCAAATTCACGATTTAATTATCTTCCTGGTATCAAATATAGCACTGAGTAGAAAACCAAACTCAATATTTTCAATAACTTAAAAATGGAGTAATAAGCAAAGTTTTTTTAACATATTAATTTTGAGTACCTTTTAAACAAATAAAAGGTGAGAGCACCATATATAGATAGCTTATAACTAGTATAATTTAAATAAATAGAACTAACAGCGTTAACTACAATTCTATGTATATAAAATCAAAGTATAAATTATAAATATCTCAGATATTCATTTATTTATCATCCTATCTGTATACAATATCAGCGGCTATTAAATAAGGTACACTCATAAGGTACAACCATGAAAAAACAGATCAGCTTATTGGCACTTTTATGCACCGCTTCTGGTGCTTACGCAGAATCAGCACCTAAAAATGTAATTTATATGATTGGTGACGGCATGGGTCCGGCTTACACCACGGCTTATCGCTATTTTAAAGATGACCCTGCAACAAAAGAAGTAGAAGGCACGGTTTTTGACACTATTTTAAAAGGCATGGCTCATACCTACCCTGACGACCATACTTATGTAACAGACAGTGCTGCGGGTGCTACAGCGCTTAGTAGCGGTCATAAAAGTTATAATGGCGCAGTTGCTGTAGATACAGACAAGAAACCAGTTAAAACTATGCTTGAAATAGCAAAAGAGCGTGGTATGACAACAGCGCTTGTTGTAACGTCACAAATAAACCATGCAACACCTGCTAGCTTTACAGCTCACAATGAATCTCGTTACAACTACGATGATATTGCTAACGATTATATTGATAATAAGATTGCTGGTAAATTACCCGTTGATTTAATGCTAGGTGGCGGTACTAAATATTTTATTCGTGATGACCGGAATTTAGTTGAAGAATTTAAAGCGGCAGGTTACCAATACGGTGACGATATTAATAATCTGGGCCAAATTACACAAATACCTGCCATAGGTTTGTATGCAAGCAAAGGCCTGCCATTTGCACTTGATATAAACCCAACTCGCCTTACTCAGTTAACATCTAAAGCGCTTGGTTTACTAGATAACCAGAACGAAGAAGGCTTTTTTGTGATGATTGAGGGCAGCCAAATTGATTGGTGTGGTCACTCTAACGATATAGCCTGTGCGATGGCTGAAATGGACGACTTTGCTAAATCAATCGAAAAAGCAAAAGCGTACGTTGATAAAAATAAAGACACGATACTTGTAGTTACAGCCGATCACTCAACGGGCGGTTTAACTATTGGTTCGCACGGCCAATTTAAATGGGAAACAGACGTAATTAAAGGTGTTAAGGCAACGGCTAGTAAGTTAACAGACAAACTTATGGAGTCTAAAGACTTAAAACCAGTATGGACTGCTAACACCAATATTGAATTTACAACCGAAAACCAAATCAAACTAGAGCAAGCTAAAAAAATGGGCGAAAAAGCGCTTAATTTAGCTGTTAAAAGTATTATTAGTGATGCGAGCTTTACTGGCTGGACAACCGGCGGACACACCGCTGTAGACGTTCAAGTATTTGCCTATGGCAAAGGCAGTGAGCAATTTATTGGCTCACAAAATAATACTGATATTGCCGATAAGCTAATTGGCTTTATTGAACAGTAATACCAATCCGCAATAATACTTAATCAATTTGAGGGGTTAAATCTGACGTTAACTACGTTAAAAATTTCTGGTATAGAACAACTAAATAACGAAATTTTTGCCTTGTTATCGACACGATTTTCTTCCCTCAAAATAGATCACTTAATTAAGCGAATTGGTATAATTCACCTCGTTTTTAACACAAAAAGCCCGAACACATGTTCGGGCTTTTTATTGAATTTTATCGCTGTATTTATCTAAAACGTTTGAATGAGCTTTAAGCGTATATATCAACGCCTATTAAATTTTGTACTTCGGCTCTGCGTTCTAAATTGGCAAATTCAGTATAAGTAGAAATCGCTTTACTTACTTGAGCTGTCGGTTGGTCGTAAATTGTTTGGCTGTATTCATTGCTTTTAGCACTGCTTTTAAACAGTTGATTAGCCAGTTCGACGCCCTCGACACTGCTTTTTACATAATCGGTATTCGTTTTTTGAGCAGCCGGCTGGCCTAATAAACTCTGTGGTTTATTAGTAACAACTTTAGTAGGGCTAACCCTACCCAGAATATCTCCGGTAAAAAAACCTGAACCAATAGGCAGCGTCATTACGCGTCTCCAACCTTAATATTGCATAAAATTATGATTTAAAAACAACCAATTTGCAAATAATATGATTACTCACGTCCTGGTAGCTTTTTCCACGTTACCGTATCGCGCACATATTTAGGTTGAGCGTCACTCGCTTTTACAACGTCACCCGCTAAAAACGCGGCTTCAACATGCGCTAACATATAACGCGCATCAGGCAATGTAATATCAGTATTAATTATCACGTTTTCAAAGTCATTAAGCGCATCAGGATAGGTTTTAAAGCCCGTGCCTACCGCTACAGATGGCTCACTGGTCGCTATATAATCATTGTTTAGTAAATCAGGTTTTATAACGCACTCTTGGTTAACTAAAAGCATTAGATTATTTTGCGCTTGGTAATGTGCAAAGTATATCTCCCCCATACGCGCATCTATGCTTGGATAAACACTAAGACTACCGTTTTGTTCAAACGCTTGTTGCGCCATAATAGCCAAAGTAGACACACCTACAAGCGGCAAATTAGTTGAATACGCTAAACCTTGTGCTATTGCTACACTAATACGCACACCAGTAAAACTGCCCGGGCCTTGCCCAAAACCAATGGCATCTAAGTCTTTTAATTTACAGTTTGCTTTAGTTAATAGCTCATCCACAAGTGGAAGTATTTTTTGGCTATGTTGCTGCGGACATTCTTCAAAATGATGAAATGTTTGGCCCTGAAAATGTAAAACAATTGAAAGTGCTTCAGTTGAAGCATCAAGGGCAAGAATATTACTTTTGATCATTTTATTACTCTAATTAATTTGTTTTAAAAATGTATTGGCATCTTCTAAGCTTCGCGTGCGGCGCATCGGCGGTAAGCTTTTTAAAAATACTTGGCCATATTGGCGTGTAACTAAGCGATTATCGCATATTACAAGTACGCCTTTGTCTTTACTATCTCGAATTAAACGCCCTACACCTTGTTTTAGCGCAATAACAGCCTGCGGTAATTGTATGTGTGAAAAAGGGTCTTTTCCCTGCATTTGGCAATCTTGCATTTTAGCTTGAAGCAATGGATCGTCAGGGGCTGCAAATGGCAATTTGTCTATAATAACACAGCTTAGTGTACTGCCGCGTACATCAACACCTTCCCAAAAAGAAGCCGTGCCGAGTAATACCGCATTACCATGGCGAGTAAATTTCTCTAAAATAATACGCTTAGACATTTGCCCTTGCATATAAACTGGGTAGTCTATTTGTGTGGTGAGCCCTTCGGCAACTAAGTGCATCATTCGATAGCTCGTAAATAACACAAAACAACGCCCTTGCGCTGACTTTATAAGCTCAAGTGTTAATTTTACAATCGCATGCGGCATATTATCAGCGTGCGATTCAGGTAAGTAACGCGGTAAACACAGCAACGCCTGATTAGGGTAATCAAATGGGCTATCTACCATCATGCTTTGCTTTGGTTTTAAACCAAGGCTTGCATTAAAGTGCTCTAGTTTGTTGTCGACCGAAAGTGTTGCTGAAGTAAATACAAAGCCTGCGCCCGTGTCTTGCATCATTTGAGCAAACTTAGCTGATACATTTAATGGCGTTATATTAATTGTTAAATAACGGCGCGTTGTTTCATACCAATAACTAAAGCCGGTTTGGGCTGTATCAAAAACCCGCTCTAACTGTCCTTTAAACGCAAGTGCACGTTCAAATGGATGCTCAATTTTGTCGCTTCTATCTAGGCAAAGTTTAAGTACTTGATAAACAAAATCTAAATCACTGATCACACGATGAAGTGCCGCGCATATTTGTTTATCACTTAGCTTTTCTCGCCAATCGCCTCTACTGCCATCAACACCAAACTGTAATCGTAAATCAGCAACGCTTGTTTCAAGCTTATTTAAGCTTTTACCTAGCTGCAGCATATCGGGAATTTCGGCTCTATAAATAGCACGTAAATCATTAATTAAATCCACCAGCTTTTTAGTACTAATACTCTCACCAAAATAATCACTGGCAATTTCGCTTAACTGGTGGGCTTCATCAAATATATACGCGTCGGCTTTTGGCATAAGCTCAGCAAAGCCACTTTCTTTTACGGCCATGTCGGCAAAAAATAAATGGTGATTAATCACAACTACGTCGGCATCGGCCGCAGTTAAACGTGCTTTGCGTATATAACAGCTTTGAAAATCTGGACACTCTTTACCTAAGCAATTATCGGCTGTTGAATTTACATAAGGCAGTACTTTCGCGTCATCTTCTATACCAATACAATCGGCCAAATCTCCTGATTGCGTTTCACTGGCAAACTTAGCCACCATCGCTAGTTGATGCATTACGTCGGAGTCGTCAGTAGGCACATGCGCAACATGCTGATTAAGTCGGTAGGTACATAAGTAATTGGCACGCCCTTTTAATAAGGCGGTTTTTTTAGAAGCACCAAGCGCTTTCACTAATTGAGGTAAATCGCGGTGGTATAACTGTTCTTGTAAAGCTTTAGAACCAGTCGATATTATCGTTCGGCCTTTTGATTTAAGTGCAGGGGCTAAATATGCAAATGTTTTACCAGTACCCGTGCCTGCTTCAGCAACTAATTGCGAACTGTTTTTTAATGCATCTGCAACAGCTACTGCCATATCAATTTGTGGTTGGCGAGGCGTATATCCATCTAACGATGACGCCAAAGGCCCGGTTGCACTAAACAGCTGTTTGATAATACCAATCACTTTAAAATAAATAATAGCGGGATTTTACGTAAGCAAAGCATTTAGGGCAAGTAATTACAAAATCGACTTTTATTTTATGATGCAACACACGTTTCAATAATGTGATTAACCACTAAAGTTTACAACAAACACTGTATTTATAACGTACATTTAATTTAATAATGACAATATTTACAAAGCCTAATTTCCTATTAACTCTTACTAAAAACAATCCGTATTAAAAGCTATATTTAGGCATAAATACTGTGACTCTCAAATATTACAGGAGTAACATACGCGGGTTTATAATCCTCCTTTTTGTGTGTCGTTTAAAAAATAGTTAAGGTTAATCAATGAATGCTTGGTACCTCATTTGTTTTCTCTCTGCAATTGCAATTTTTATAGCCTTTGCAAACCAGTACATCCTCAAAATGCAAACTACCATTGCCATTACTACCGGCTCTGTGGTTATTTCTTTATTACTGATTATTGCAGTAAAATTATTAGGCGATCAGAACGCATTAGCAATGACCCAAATTGTTTCCAGTATTGACTTTAACGAGTTACTACTTAAAGGCATGTTGGGGTTTTTACTTTATGCGGGTGCGCTCGAAATAAACCTACTTGCCCTGCGTAAGCAGCGGTGGGAAATTACTGCCCTGGTCTTGTTTTCAACCATTGCTTCCACATTTATAGTGGGTTATTTAAGCTTTTATTTATTTTCAGTTTTTGGTTTTGATGTCCCTTTTATTTATTGTTTACTGTTTGGTGCGCTTATTAGCCCAACCGACCCTATCGCTGTACTTGCTATTATTAAACAAATGCGAGCGCCAGAAGGCATCTCTGTTCAAGTAGAAGGTGAGTCGCTATTTAACGATGGTATTGGTTTAGTTATATTTACCACTATATTTTCTGTTGCTTTTTATGGCACAGATGCACAATTTGGTGACATAGCAGAGCTATTCTTTGTTGATGCAATAGGAGGCATTGCGTTTGGTTTAGTCATTGCATTAGTTGGCCACTTTTTAATTATTAATAGCCGCGATGTAAATATTCGCCTATTAATTACCTTAACTATCCCAACAGCAGGTTTTGCTGCAGCAAATATTTGGGAAATATCTGGCGCACTTGCCATGGTAACCAGTGGCATATTAATGGGTAATATTACCCGCACTAAAGCAACCGAGCGCACGGGCCCCGAAGACACGCGCTACGTAAAAGATTTTTGGCATGCAACCGACAGCTTTCTAAATGCTCTACTGTTTTTAATAATAGGTATGCTAATAGTCACTATGCCAATCACGCTTGGAGAAATTGGTTTAGGCTTATTAATGGTACCTGTTGTACTGCTAGCACGCTTTATAAGTGTAGGCGCACCATTTGTAATTTTTAAACGCTTTAGAACTTACGATAAACACAGTGTTAAAATTTTGACCTGGGGTGGACTACGTGGTGGTCTTGCTCTGGCAATGGCGGCAGCAATCCCACGCGAGCAAGTTTTTGTAGGCGGTTCAGACCTACATAACCTAATCGTTATTGTTACTTATGTAGTGGTTATATTTTCTATTATTGTACAAGGCTTAACTATTTCGCCGCTTATTCAAAGTAGCATTAAGTCAGCTGAGCAAGCCAAGTAATAAATGCTTTGTCTGCAACACATTCAGTAACCAAGTTATTATAAAAATCACTTGGTTACTGTTACTCACGTGTTACAAAAACACTTTAAAGTTCTATAAATTGTTATTCTTTTTATTTATCTGCTTTGTTTAAATTAATCCGCTTGAAATGCAAATGAAAACAATTATAATTTTGACTTTTCCTCTACAGGGCTTTTCGATGTCCATAAATAATTCTCACATGTTTTTAAATTTTGTGTCTCTGAGCAAACGACAATTTCAATGTTTTTTTATGCTTTTTATTATGGTCATGGCAAGCTTTAGTGTTTCAGCCTCGCCTAATGAGCAAACAAAAATAAAACAAATTGCACAGCTTGCAGAGTATGTAGGTGTTGATTACGTGGCAGCTGTTGGGAATGGTGAAATACTTGATCCTGACGAATATCAAGAAATGACTGAATTTTCGCACGTTATTATTGAGCAAGCTGGACAGCTATCAAGCCAAACAAATGAGTTTGATACAGTAAAGGCACAAGCTAAAGCCCTGCATACAGCGATTGCCAATAAAGCGAGTGTTGCCGATGTACGTGCAGCAAGCTCAGCGCTTCGTGAGTCGCTACTTACCTTTATGCCGCAACTATCGTTACCTACATCACTACTTCCTGTTGAGCAAACCAAAGCGCTTTTTGCTGCTAACTGTTCAATGTGTCACGGCCCAAGTGGTCAAGGCGACGGCCCGCTTGCAAAAAACTTATCGCCAGAGCCTACCAACTTTACCGATGAAGAACGTGCAACTAACCGCTCATTAATGGGTTTATTTGACGCTGTAAGTAATGGTATTAACGACACGCCAATGGTTGCTTTTACTCAATTTAATGAACAACAACGTTGGTCTTTAGCTTTTTATGTAGGTAGCTTGGCATTTAAAGATGTTCAAAAACCACAAAATCTAGAGCAAAACATTACCGCTTCGCAGATTGTAAACTTAAACCCTGCACAATTATCGGCAGGTCAAAGTGAAACACAAGCACATTACGTTAAATGGCTTCGTGGTAATCCAGAGCAACTATTTACCGGTAAAAAGAATCCGATAACGGTTACTCGCACGCAGTTACTTGCAGCGCAAGCCGCGCATGCTAAAGGCAATTACTCACAAGCAAGTGATTTAGCAATTAGCGCTTACCTAGATGGCTTTGAGCTTGTTGAAAACAACTTAAATGCCTACGACGAAACACTGCGTAAAAACATCGAAGTACAACTGATGAACCTGCGCCAAACATTTAAAAACGAGAAAGATACAGCCATCGTTGGCGAAAAAGTAAGTGCAGCGCTAGCTCAACTCGCTAAAGCAGATAGCATGCTAAACGAAACCAAACTAACTGATGGTGCACTCCTCTCAGCGAGTTTAGTTATATTACTACGCGAAGGCCTAGAAGCACTCTTAGTTATTATTGCCCTTATGACCGTACTTATTAAAACTAAACGCCAAGACGCACTTAAATATGTACATGTTGGTTGGGTAACCGCACTTATTGCTGGTGGCTTAACGTGGGCTGCGGCGCAAACATTAATAGAAATAAGTGGTGCAAGTCGCGAAGTTATGGAAGGTGCTGGTGCATTGTTTGCCGCTGTAATTTTACTTTATGTTGGCGTATGGATGCACAGTAAAACCAGTGCGCAGCAATGGCAAAAATACATCAAAGACAATATAGATAAGCGCCTTGAGTCGGGTACATTATGGGGTTTAGCAGGGCTTTCTTTTATTGCCGTATACCGTGAAGTATTCGAAACTGTATTGTTCTATCAGTCTTTATTAACGCAAAGCTCGCCTGCCCAATATTCATCTATTGCTTCGGGTTTTGCGATAGCTGTAGCAATACTGGCTATTATTACGTGGGTATTAATTAAGTACTCAATTAAATTACCGGTTGCTAAGTTTTTTGCAATTACTACTTACCTATTATTTGCACTCTCGTTTGTACTTATGGGCAAAGCCGTTATTGCATTACAAGAGGCCGACATAATAGGTATTGCGCCGCTACCAATGAGCTTTGATATTGCATGGCTTGGTATAAAATCAACATGGCAAGGTATTGTGGCTCAAATATGTGTGTTCGCTATATTTAGCTTTTATATATTTAAAAGCAAAAACCAAGAGTAATGCCAATCTGCTTAAGAGTTTAAGCTAATTGGCATAAGCAAAATACATAGTAAAAAGGCCCGCAAGGGCCTTTTTGAGTTAATTGCTTATGTATTTAGTAAAGTTGGTATTATCAAGCCCATGTATCTAAATGGGTGTTTTCGTCATCATCTAGGTTGGACTTTTTTTTACTATTTTGATCATCAAGCATATTGAGCTTTTTCTTTTTTTGTAACTCACGCCTTTTTTTATTCTCTAGTTCAACTTTTTCAGCGGCAGCCCCACTTTGCACACCCGCAATATGAAAAGCACTTTTTGACTCAACTTCTAGCCTAGTTATTCTTCCTAAATAAGGGATCATAATATCCATAAGTACTTCCTTATTTTTTCATTTTATTCGTTAACCATTTGGTTTGAGTGATAAACAACCAATTGTTGGCGAAAATTGCGCTTATTATCTTAATATTATCGACAGTTATAACATATGCTTTAATTAAGCTAAAAAAAACTTGCCATAATATAGCTGTTTATGTTTTTATGAATGCGAAATTTATTTAAACAGATAACAACTGCACGTTACTATAACAACGAGCAGTTACATAGGATAAAAAATGCGCTTAAACCTGACAACAGTACATCATCACCACCATTCACCGGAATAACCTGTCAGGTCTTTCGCTGAGAGGTTATTCCTAAAAGGAACCTCTGGCGATTCAAATAACATTGATTCATTTTCGCCCTGAGGTTCCCCTCGGGGTTTTTAGTTTTTAAATTAAAGGAAAATGAATAATGAACAACAGTAATCGTCTACGTATCGCCATCCAAAAAGGCGGCCGCCTATCTAAAGATTGTCAAGATCTGTTAAAACAGTTAGGTGTTAAACTTAACCTTCGTGAACAACGCTTAATTGCACACTCAACTAATATGCCAATTGACGTACTACGTGTGCGCGATGACGATATTCCTGGTTTAGTAATGGACGGTGTATGTGATTTAGGTATCGTTGGCGAAAACGTACTAGTAGAAGTTCAAGCAGAACGTGAACGTCAAGGTGTTCCAAGCGAAGTAAACAAACTTTCAAAACTAGATTTTGGTTACTGTCGTCTTGCACTTGCATGGCCACAAGAGCTAGGCGCTCGCGATAAGAGCTGGTTTGAAGGCAAACGTATTGCAACTACTTACCCAGAAATTTTAACTCAGTGGTTAAAGCGCGAAGGCATTAACGCAAGTACAGTAATGCTTACTGGCTCTGTTGAAGTAGCACCGCGTGCGGGTTTATCTGATGCAATTTGTGATTTAGTATCTACTGGCGCAACACTTGAAGCTAACGGCTTAATTCAAGGCGAAACAATTTTAGAATCAAACGCCTGTTTAATTCAAAATAAAGATCTTCAAGATGCTGACAAACTAGCACTAATCAATAAGCTTATGCCGCGCCTACGTGGTGTTAGACAAGCTAAAGAAAGCAAATACATCATGCTACACGCACCAAAAAACAAACTTGATGAAATTTGTGAAATTTTACCAGGTTCTGGTCAACCTACTCTACTTGCCCTTGCTGGTAACGATGAATACGTAGCACTTCACATGGTAAGCAGCGAAACATTATTTTGGGAAACAATGGAGCAGTTAAAAGCCTTAGGCGCTAACTCTATTTTAGTTATGCCAATTGAAAAAATGATGGAGTAAGTGCCATGCTTCGTTGGAATGAGGAATCTTCACAAGTACAAGCAGCGGCGCTAATGCGCCCTGCAGTTTCTGCCAGTGCCAAGGTTGAAGCTATATGCAAAACTATTTTAGCTAACGTAAAAGAGCAAGGCGATGAAGCCTTACTTAGCATGGCTAAAGAGTTTGATAATAGATCTAACCCTCGCTTATGTGTTCCGCTTGATGAAATTAACGCATCAGAGCAAGCACTAAGTGCAGAGCTTAAATACGCAATTGATACCGCTTATGCAAACGTTAAACGTTTTCACGAAGCGCAATTGCCAAAAGATATTAAATTATCGACCCAACCAGGCGTTGTATGTGAACTGAAATATCAAGCCATCGAAGCAGTCGGTATATATGTACCCGGTGGCAGTGCTCCACTGCCATCGTCGGTTATTATGCAAGGTGTATTAGCACAGTTAAGCGGCGCTAAAACCGTTGTACTTGCTACGCCGGTACAAGGTGATAAAGCAATTAACCCTGCTATTTTATATGCAGCTAAGTTATGTGGCATTACTACTTTGATAGAAAGTGGTGGCGCAGGCGCAATTGCAGCAATGGCTTATGGCACCGAATCGGTTCCTAAAGTGAACAAAATATTTGGCCCAGGTAATAGCTTTGTAACAATGGCTAAACAGCTCGTTGCGCAAACTATTCCAGGTATGGCAATTGATATGCCAGCAGGTCCGTCTGAAGTACTTGTTATTGCAGATGAACGTGCAAACCCAGAATTTATAGCCGCCGATTTACTCTCACAAGCAGAGCACGGTGCAGACTCGCAAGTTATTTTATTATGTAACAGCGAAAGTATAATAGAACAAACTCAGCAGGCACTTACACGCCAGTTGGCTAATTTGAGTCGCAAAGAAACAGCCGAACAAGCGCTCGCTAATTCATCGCTTATTTTAGTTGATTCAATTGAGCAAGCATTTGATGTATCGGCGCAATACGGGCCAGAGCACTTAATTTTACAACTAGGCGATGCAACACCATACCTAGATAAGGTTAAAAATGCAGGCTCAGTATTTGTAGGTGACTACACGCCAGAATCTGCAGGCGATTACGCATCAGGTACTAACCACGTGTTACCAACATATGGTTACAGTGCAACATATTCTAGCTTAAACTTGCTTGATTTTTTTCGTACATACACAGTGCAAACAATTACTAAAAGTGGTTTAACACAGCTTTCAAAAGCTATTTTACCACTTGCAGATGCAGAAGGCCTTGATGCCCACGCTAATGCGGTTTCAATTCGTTTAGAGGCAATTAAAAATGAGCAATGAGAGCGCACAAGCGTCTAGCTTATTACCTAAAAATATTGCAGCCCTTGCTGCATACAGCTCTGCAAAAAGTGAAAAGCTAACCGGTACTACGTGGCTAAACGCTAACGAAAGCCCGTATGCTAAAAACCTTGAACTGAGTATTGAAGATTTAAATCGCTACCCCGATCCACAACCGCAACTGGTTATTGACCGTTACGCCGCTTATACAGAGCTTGAAAGCGAAAATGTATTAATGACGCGCGGCGCAGATGAAGGCATTGAGCTTTTAGTGCGCACATACTGTGAGCCAGCTAAAGATAGTATTGCGCTATTTTTACCAACCTACGGTATGTACAAAGTAACCGCCGATACACACAACGTTGGTATTAACGCGCTTACCCAAGAATTATTATTAAGTGGCAGTGCTGACGAAATAGTCGCAGCTGTTGGCAGCTCAAAACTGGTATTTATTTGTAACCCAAATAATCCAACGGGCAGCCTAACACCACTTGATAAAGTAAAAGCGATTGCAATAGCGCTTATGGGTAAAGCACTGGTTATTGTTGATGAAGCCTATATAGAGTTTTGCCCAGAGCAAAGCGCGACTAAGCTTATTAACGAGTTTAGTAATGTAGTGGTTTTGCGTACGCTTTCTAAAGCCTTTGCACTGGCAGGCCTTAGAACGGGCTTTACCCTTGCACAAGCAGCAACTCTTGCGCCAATTCGTAAAGTCATTGCGCCGTATCCGGTATCTGGCGTAGTAGCAAGTATTGCAGCGCAAGCAATTGCACCCGATGCAATTACATCAATGCGCCGCCAAGTCACTATTTTAAATAGCTTAAAAGCTAAGTTGGTAGATTGGCTAAACGCCTCCCCTGCTGCATTAAAAATTCTCACTGGTGAAGGTAACTTTGTTACTTTAAAATTAGCCGATAAAAACTACTTTAAAATTGCACTTGAGCAAGGTTTGGTTATGCGCGCTTTTACGCTATACGGTGAAGACGACTGGCTACGAATTTCAATTGGTAGTGAACAAGAACTTGAACAAGTAAAAATTTGGTTAGATGGCTTACAAACGCCAGCTTCCACAGCATCTTTAGCAGGAAACGAAGTATCATGAGTAACCCCTATTTATTTATCGACCGCGACGGCACTATTATTGAAGAGCCAATTACCGACAAACAGGTAGATAGCCTTGAAAAGCTAGCATTTTTACCTGGTGTTATTCCTGCGTTATTACAATTACAAGCCGCAGGTTACCGTTTAGTAATGGTATCTAACCAAGATGGTTTAGGCACAGATAGCTTCCCGACTGCTGACTTTGATATTGCACAAGACAAAATGATGGACATAATGCAAAGCCAAGGCATTAGCTTTGACGAAGTATTAATTTGCCCTCACTTTAACGAGCAAAACTGCGATTGCCGTAAACCTAAAACAGGCTTACTTACCAAGCTTATGCGCTCAGGCAAAGTAGATTTAGCACGCTCTTTTGTTATTGGCGACCGCGAAACTGATATTGGCCTTGCTCAAAATCTATGTTGTGAAGGTATTTTATACGACGGCGATTGGAGTGCGATAGTGACTAAGTTGACCACCGCAAACCGCGAAGGTCGTGTTACACGAAACACTAAAGAAACCCAAATTGATGTAGCCATAAACTTAGATCAAACTAAAAATGGCAGCATAGACACCGGCCTTGGCTTTTTTGATCACATGCTTGATCAAATTCGCACGCACGCAAACATTGGCTTAAACATCAAAGCCAAAGGCGATTTACACATAGACGAGCACCACCTTGTTGAAGACATTGGTATTGCTCTTGGTGTCGCACTTAAACAAGCCCTAGGTACTAAATCGCAAATTGCACGCTATGGTTTTGCTCTTCCTATGGATGAATGTAAAGCTGAAGCACAAATTGATTTATCGGGTCGTGCATCGTTTGTATTAAACGCTAACTTTAGCCGCGAAAAAGCCGGTGATTTAGACGTACAAATGGTTGAGCACTTTTTCAAAAGCTTAAGTGATAACGCCGCCATTAGCCTTATTTTATCGGTAAGCGACGGTAACTGTCATCACCAAGTAGAAGGCTTATTTAAAGCGTTTTCACGTGCTCTTCGTATGGCCGTAGCACAAGACACGACCCAACAAACAGCCAGCTCTAAGGGATGTTTATGATTGCCATAATTAATACCGGTTGTGCCAATATAAATTCAGTACGCTTTGCGTTTGAACGCTTAGGCCAAACGCCAACAGTTATTACTTCACCAGAGCAATTAGCGGGTTTTGAGCGCGCTATATTGCCAGGTGTAGGTCACGCGTCGGTTGCCATGAAACGCCTAGTCGATAACGGCTGGCAACAAGCTATAAATGAATACCAGCGCCCGCTTATGGGTATTTGCTTAGGCATGCAGTTACTGTGCGAAAGCACCGAAGAAGGTAACGTACAGTGCTTGGGTAAAATACCAGGGCAAGTAAAAGCGCTTGATGTAGGCAATTTAACGTCGCCGCATATGGGTTGGAATAACTTAAGCGTTAACAAAGAGCATGCATTAACTAAAGGGCTAACGCTTGATGAGCAAGTGTATTTTGTTCACAGCTTTGCGCACACCGTAAACGACGCCACACTAGTGAGCGGCGAGTACGGTCAAACCTTTTCAGCCATTGTTGCTAAAGACAATTACGCGGGCATGCAATTTCACCCAGAGCGCAGCGCAAAAGTTGGCGCACGTTTATTACAAAATTTTGTTGATTGGCAGTTGTAAGCTGCCCATTAACTAACAAAAAAGAGATTATTTGTGATTATTCCAGCATTAGACGTATTACAAAATCAAATTGTGCGCTTGTACCAAGGTAAATACGACACAGCACAGTTTTACCCTTTCGAACTTGGCGCGCGTTTAAAAGAATACGCCGACAGTGGCGCAGGTAAACTACACCTTGTGGATTTAGAAGGTGCACGCGATCCAAGTAAAAAACAGTGGAAACATATTCAAGCTGCGACCAAAGCACTCAACGTACCGTACCAAGTGGGCGGCGGTATTCGCTCAGAGCAAGATGTAAGTGATTGGCTTAAAGCCGGTGCAAACCAAGTGGTTATTGGTTCAATGGCAGTAGAAAAACGCGAACAAGTAAAAGCCTGGATTGAACAATTTGGCGCAGAGCACTTTGTAATTGCTCTTGATGTAAATAAAACAGCCACGGGCTGGGCACCTGCTACGCACGGTTGGTTAAGTGAATCTGAATTTGGTTTACTTGAGCTGGTAGATTTTTATGTAGGCTTAGGTGTTATCGACTTTTTATGCACGGACATCAGCAAAGATGGCACCATGACGGGTCCATCGTTTGAGCTTTACGAAGATCTAACTCGCCACAACAGCAAAATTAAAGTGCAAGCCTCAGGGGGCGTAAGCTCACTAGATGACATTAAAAAACTTAAAGAGCTCGGTGTGGGCGGCGTTATTTTAGGCAAGTCACTGCTTGATGGCGCATTTAGCGTTGAGGAGGCATTGGCATGTTATCAAAACGCATAATTCCATGTTTAGACGTTAAAGACGGTCAAGTAGTTAAAGGCGTTAAGTTTAAAGGTCATGAAGTTGTTGGTGACATTTTGACAATGGCTAAAGCCTACAGCGAAGCTGGCGCCGATGAACTTGTTTTTTACGAAATCAGCGCAAGCGTTGAAAAACGCCTACTTGATGTAAATTGGGTAGAGAGTATTGCACGCAATATCGATATTCCATTTTGTGTAGCGGGTGGTATTAAATCTGTCGCTGATGCAGCGCGTGTACTTGAGCGCGGTGCTGACAAAATAAGCATTAACAGCCCTGCTATTGCACGCCCTGAACTTATTAAAGAATTACACGATGAGTTTGGTAAGCAATGTGTTGTTGTAGGCATAGACAGCTTTTTTGATGAAACGACTGGTGAATATTTAGTGTATCAATTAACTGGCGATCCTAATGCATCAAGCCGTACACGTTATAAAACACAAGAATGGGTTAAACGCGTACAAGATTTAGGCGCAGGCGAAATTGTATTAAACTGTATGAACCAAGATGGCGTTCGTAACGGTTACGACAACGAGCAGTTAAGTAAAATTCGCGAGCTGTGTGACATTCCTTTAATCGCCTCTGGCGGTGCAGGTAGTATGCAAGATTTTGTTGATGTATTTAAACAAAGCAAAGTAGATGGTGCATTAGCCGCCAGCGTTTTTCATAAAAATGTGATTAACATTGGCGAGCTAAAACAATTTTTAACAGATAACCAAGTGGCAGCAAGATTATGCAAGTAACACAACAAAACCAAGCTCAGGTCGATTTCGCTAAAAGTGACATGATCCCTGCTATTATTCAAGATGCCCGCTCGGGTGTTATTTTAATGCAAGGCTTTATGAACAGCGAAGCACTCGCTGTTACGCTTGATACCAATAAGGTAACGTTTTACTCGCGTTCAAAATCGCGTTTATGGACTAAAGGCGAGTCATCAGAAAACTACTTAAACGTAGTATCTGTGCATACAGATTGTGACTACGATTCAATTTTAGTACTTGCCAATCCAGAAGGCCCAACGTGCCACTTAGGCACACAAAGCTGTTTTGGTGATGAAGCAAAACCAAGTTTAAGCTTTTTAGCACAGTTAGAAGATGTGATTGTAGCGCGTAAAAACGACGACCCTGAAAAAAGCTACACTGCGTCACTATTTGCAAAAGACTTAAGCCGTAGTTGTCAAAAAGTAGGTGAAGAAGGCGTAGAAGTTGCCCTTGCCGCTATGAAACACGATAACGATGAGCTAACAAACGAATCTGCTGATTTAATTTATCACCTTACAGTATTACTACAACGCCAAGGCTTAGCCCTTGAAGATGTAGTTAAATGCTTGCAAGGTCGCCATAAATAGCATTAGTTGTGACTAACAAAGAGGCTCATATTTATATGGGCCTTTTTATTTTTACAGTAAATCACGTGTGATATAGTGCGTGGCTAAATTAATCGGTTACTGTGAACTATGAAAAACTATATTACTCCTTCTATTGTCGCATTTATTTTAGCCGTCGCGTTTATTTTAGCGGGCTG
The DNA here is from genome assembly GCF_015864705.1 of Pseudoalteromonas sp. NGC95. Lineage (NCBI taxonomy): Bacteria > Pseudomonadati > Pseudomonadota > Gammaproteobacteria > Alteromonadales > Pseudoalteromonadaceae > Pseudoalteromonas > Pseudoalteromonas sp. NGC95. Next base: position 8,985 of record NZ_JADYWR010000004.1, on the reverse strand, counting down.
TACCAGCAAAACTAATCAGACTACAGCAACCACTAATACAACAAATCAGTCTGTAAAAACCTCAGTAATACCCGATGAATGCAGCACCATCAATAACCTAATAAATGGTTATGAGACTGGTTTTAATTCAATCAAAACAGATAAAGTAAATAACCAGTTTACTAATCAATGGCGTACTAATACTCATATAATTGGAGCAACCTGTACAGTTACTTTAAATAAGTCAGAACAAGCAAGCTACCAATGCCAAACACCTGTTAAAACACAAACGCAAACAATAAAGTCTCATCAAAAACTGGCTAAGCAATTACGCCAATGCTTAACCAAAACAGGTTGGTTGGAAAGGCAAAAAGAAACAGCAAGTTCAATTTACAGCACCTTTGTACTTGATACTAAAACCCCAGTCATTACACTTGCTACCAATCAAGAAGGTATTGGGTTTTCTACTCGCTTTGAAATTGCACCACCATTAGGACTTTAATATGCGCCAATTAAATCAAAACAAAAAACCATCTAAATTAAAAACCGACTGTTTAGGCATATGTGAACGCCGCAGCGGTTACTGCACCGGTTGTGGGCGTACTAACGAAGAAATTTTTGATTGGATAATATTATCTGAAGATGAAAAAAAAGCGATTTTAGAAACACCACGAGCAGATATCTCAAAAGCGTAATGAAGCTAAAAGCCTCGATACCTAGAGGCTATAAATTAACGTTATGCTTTATCGAGCGCTTGGCTTACATCGGCAATTATGTCAGAAATGTTTTCAATACCAACCGATAAACGGATTAAATCGCGACTTACACCCGCATTAGCAAGCTCTTCATCATTTAATTGGCGGTGTGTGGTTGATGCAGGATGGCACGCAAGCGACTTGGCATCGCCAATATTAACTAAGCGTAAAATCATGTTTAGCGCATCAATAAAACGAGTACCCGCTTCTAGGCCACCAGCAATACCAAAGCTTAAAATACCCGATGCTTTACCACTAGTAATTTTTTGACTCATTTCGTTATACGGGCTTGATTTAAGCCCTGCGTAATTAACCCAAAGCACTTTTGGATGATTTTCTAAATACTCAGCCAAGTGCTGTGCATTTTCGCAGTGGCGATCCATTCTTAAGCCTAAGGTTTCAAGGCCGATTAAAATGTCAGATGCGTTTTTAGGCGCAAGCGCTGCGCCGGTATTTCTAAGTGGCACTACTCTGCAACGGCCAATAAATGCAGCTTCAGCAAAAGCTTCGGTATACACCACATTGTGATACGACGGATCGGGCTCGTTCATCATTGCAAAACGCGTGGCATTCGCTTTCCAATCAAATTTTCCTGAGTCGACAATCATGCCGCCAATGGCAGTACCGTGCCCGTTAATATACTTTGTCAGCGAGTGAACCACTATATCAGCGCCCAGCTCAAATGGGCGGCATAAATACGGCGTAGCCACGGTATTATCAACAATAAGCGGCACACCTTTGCTGTGTGCAATACGTGCTAAACGTTCAATATCAACAATATTACCTGCAGGATTACCAATAGATTCACAAAAAACAGCGCGGGTGTTGTCGTCAATTGCATTCTCGAACGCGGTAAAGTCATCAGCTTTAATCATGCGCGCTTCAATACCTTGCCTAGGTAGTGTATGAGCAAATAAGTTATACGTACCACCATATACTTGGCTGGTGCTTACAATATTAGTGCCTACTTCGCACAAGCATTGAATAGCATACGTAATAGCGGCCATCCCAGAGGCAACAGCTAGCCCACCAATACCCCCTTCCATTGCAGCAATACGTTGTTCAAGTACGGCATTAGTTGGGTTCATTATGCGGGTGTAAATATTTCCAGGTACTTTTAAATCAAATAAATCAGCGCCATGCTGCGTATTATCAAATGTATAAGAAGAAGTGTGATAGATAGGCACGGCTGCCGACTTGGTCGTTGCCTCAGATTCGTAACCGTGGTGCAGTGCTAATGACTCTAATTTCATAATTATTTCCTTCAATTAATTTACCACTAACCTAGCACTTCTTGGTTATAAAATGCACATGAAATATATTAAAGGGTGTTGAGGTGGTTTGATTTAAGTTAAAGGCAGCTCAGAGCGATAAGCGGTCAGTCGGACTTTTACATTGTATGACTGCTTCAAGCTCATGCTGCCTGTCGTGTATCATCACTAAACACTAAACTTTACCAAAAATCGGACATTATATTATAACCTTCAAACAATAGTTCGATTTAGATTTTGCATCAATAATCTGGATGAAAGCAGAAAAGCAGATATGGTTAATGTCTACTTTCCAAAAAATCTCTCTTTTTCTCATACTCAATTGACTTAATTTTATGTTCAATTTGTTCTTCAACATATGCTCTATGCTCAAGTAACTCCACAGAATTGAATAATGGCAATATAGAGGCAAGATAGTTCTTTTCTCTTTCCAGTATAGGGACTCTACTTCCTGACCAACTTATTGTTGTGAACTCGTAATAAAGCGTTTGAAAGTCATTATAATTATTATTACCTTGTAAAAATAAACTTAAGAGTTCTCTTCGAAAATCTTCGCTCATATAGTTAGCAAGGTTAAAAATAAAACAAGAATATTTGATGTCATCAATATTGTTCAAAATAGTGTGTTTGATGAATGATTGTTTTTTTTCAATCAATTCTTCGGCTTCATTTCTCCCTTTTTCTTTCAAAAACAATTTGCAAAAAATATTATCACCAATGCCGTATGAATCTTTTTCTTTGTGATAAACATACTTACCGTATTTCTCTATATCGTCTATAAAGTTATCTCGTTCCCATAAAAAGTCTAACTCTGGCATGTTTGTATGAGAATCAGGCCAGCGTTCACTATCATAGATACTATCTACAATTTCGCCCAAGAAAGTAGTGTTACGTTTTGTCAATATATCTAAGGCTTTTCCTTTATAATCCCAATACCGTTCAATCTTGAATACTGCTAAATAAGCATCAAATATTAGTTTTTCATCTGATTTAAATATTTCAAACCAAGAGCCAAATATTTCAGAGTTATCACTGAAAATATGGCCTAATGATTTAGCGTAATTTTTGTCTTCCTTTGATTTATCTACCAATAACTTTACCGCTTTTACATATATTTCTTTATCTACGGTCTGGTACTTAGATAAGAAATCTAACCAATTTCTTAACTCATTACTTGGCGTGTTGTTTAAATGTTCAAGTAACGATTCAGCATCCGCTTTAGTGATACTTTCTTCTGGCAATAACGAAAAATAAAATGAGGACCAATACTTCTTCCAGCGATAATCTTTTGAGTTAATTAATTTCCATACTTTATTAGCATCTTGAGTCTTAAAAAGGTTAGAAATAATTGAAAATGGGTTAACTTCAAATAAATCGTCATAATCCATATATAAAGACACATAATCTACAAATTCTTCGGCATGAGTTTCACCAATGGCTTTTAAACTCATTTCAATACCGCTTTTAAGTGAATAATCTCTTTCTCTACCAGAAAGAGCATTATGTAACGAAACGCACTGCTCCATGAATTGGGTAAACTGCTCTTTTGTGAGAATCGAAAAATACTTTACAACGCACTGATGGCGGTATTTATTGTATTCTTCATATCCCATGTCTAGCATTCTTCGATCTTGCCTATCTTCAAGAAGTAAGTTTGAAAGTTCAAGAGTTTCACTTGCAAAATCATTTTTCCATTCTGCTGGATATTCAATTTCAAGTGAGTCTAAATGATCACAAAGATCTTGCACAATTAAGCAATGCGAAGTGTTATTCGAATCTAAACTATTGACAAAACATTCTTTTATATATGGCAAATCAGCCTCTGCCATTTCTTTTCCTTCAAACCTTAGCTGACTTACGTACTCCTGAAAGATTTCCTGAATAGTTTTTTTGTAGCTTAACTGACACTGTAGAATTGATAAATTGGCAATTAATTTCTGTCTTATTGGCATGAGGTATTCATCTGGCGATAACCTAAAGGTTATAATATTAATGGTATCGCCTCGGCTCCATTGATGCTCTCTATATTCAATTTTTAAAAATGATTTAGCTACTAAGGTAAAAATTTTAGAAAATAAATAATTTTTACCACATTCACTTCTCTCAATCAGAGTATCAACAACATGAGCCTGAATATAATAACCATAACGCCAATCATTAGGCTTAAAGCTATACTTTTCTGTTAATTCTTTAATAATGCAACCAAGAGACTCTTTACTTTTTGATAAATATTGTAAAAGCAAATCAAAAGACATTTTAAACTCAGCTTCACCATAGTTTCTAAAATTACTTAGCAAAGTAACTAATGACGATTCGGTTGGTTCTCCTTTTTCTTCTTCAAACGACTCATCTTCCCAAGAGTCTTTTATACAGGGCATTTCAGAAATTAACTTTTTGGCAAAAATTAATGTTTCCGTGGGCAGCGCAAACCAAAATGAATTCAAAAATTCAATTGAACTCCTTATATCTCCAGATTCAGAAATTACTTTGAATGTTCCCTCTATTTCACACCTGATTTCTTTTACTATTTTTTTGTGGTCAAAAGCACTAATTACAGGGTTTAAGGCATCAACTATGGTTCTTTTAAAATCTGGATAAAAGTCATTAACGATTAATGAAAATGGTATTGTTTTCTTTTCAAATACGGATAGGTAAAATAAATAGGTCGATAAAACTTGGTCTGATATTTTTACAACTTCATCTTCGTATAAATCTACAAGTTCATTTTTATGTAAAATACCAACATATTCCCAAAATTCTTCAGACGAAATGCCAAATGAATTTTGTACCCACCCCATATGAGAATCATTTAGCTTATCTACTTTTCTAAAGAAAGAGATAGCACACGCTACCGCCATTAACTTCTCATTTTCTACAACTTCTTTTATGTTTTCGTTTTGACCAAAATAATCATCATATAAAGATGCGACATTTTGTATAGAGTTGATTTGATTAGTTTCAATGGCTACTTTTGAAGCCATCATTGCCAACCTTGCATTACCACCTGATATCTCTTGAATTCTTTGTTGATATTCACTGTTATGAATATCAAACAACTCAACAATTAACTCTTTAATTTGTTCGTCTGTTAAGGGGGATATATACTGCTCATGTATATTTGTGAATTTACTAACCTGACTTACTACTGAATCGTGAGCGTAATCCCTAACGGTAGCAATAATACGAAATGTTCTATTGCCATCATTTTCATTGAGGTAATGTAAAATGTAGTCAAGCCTATTATCTAGCCTGTTTGCATCATCAACAAAGATTAAGTAATCACCAGGCTCACTTAAATGTGCAGTTATATCTCTCGTTAGGTCTGCCCCCTTATCAAACAGGCAATATACTTTTAGAGCTGAATTTTTTTCCTGCATTGTCTTAGCTAAATTTACAGAAAATAATGTCTTGCCTACGCCTGCTGCACCTGATACCAACAATAACTGTTCTTGCTCTAATTGAGCCATGCCTTGCTTAATTAATTCATCCTGAAATAACATTTTATTGTCTATGGAGGTCGTTAGGTTGTTTTTCCCATACCTAATAATAAAGTCGTCTACGGGAAGTAGTTGCCCTGTATCTAGAGGTAAAGCTAAATATTGTTCAGATAAAACGGGATAGCAGTTTTGAATGCTAAGAGACATTGAATCGAGTCCATTCAAGCTTAATCTGGTATTTCTTTTTTGGCAAAGACTTGTTAAATGATTAATTTCATGTGTTGATAGTTTTCCTAAATAACAAATTATTATTTCGCTAATTTTCTCACTTTTAATGCCCGTTTTTTTTTCATCAAAGCATTTATTAATATCATCTTCAAGTTTAATAGCTAATCGATTCTGTTGGACTGTATATTCAGAAAAAACATAAAAACCATCAGGCTGTATAAATAAACAATCAGGGGTGCCTTTCGTTACTCTATCAGTTGACTCCATCATCCCTATAGCATTGATATTGTCATATCCTTTACGATGCAACCAATCATCACATAAACGTTGAAATATCCCACCTTCAAGTTCTAATAGCTTTGCTCTAATTTGGTTCGTGGCATTCATAAGTATCCTTACACCTGAAATGTTTATCTAAAAAGTAAGTGCTGTTATATTGCGTTTTTTTATTATTAAAAGGAATCTAAACCTGTAAATATATTTATGTAATTGAATGTTAAAATAGTTAGGATTGATGGAATTATTTGAACGGCCTTGCCGTTATGAAGTTCTAGTAACGAATTCATTAGAAAATATATAGTAAAAGCTTTACTGTTAAGCCTTTATTTTAAAACCCTAATGTTTTCAGATGGTATTATCGCAAGCATATTAAATAACTTATTAATAATTTAGGAAGGATTCTCTTGTCAAAAAATAAAATATCAAACTTTGTTTCTTATTGTGAAAATGAACTAGGTAATGAAACATGGATTCCTTTATATAAGAACCTTGATTCTGATGATAAAACGATTGATGGTTCACAATACTCTTGTTTAGCTCCTATAGTTGGACGAGAAGTGTATATGGACTCTTACGGTTGGGATTTATCATATGGTAGTGGTAGTCCTTCAATTATATTATGTGGTGATGATGTAAGTTATGAAGAACATACATCTGAGTTTTTACCGTTAGTTTTTGTTCGAGATTTTATAGGAAGAAAAGAAAAATATAATGAAATTCTTCAAGAATTAGTATTGTACTTGGGGCTGTACAATGACACTAAAAACTCTAAATATATTATTGATGATGATAATGGAAAAGAGATTGAAGTAATTCGATACTCTAAAAAAGAAATTGTAATTAGAACTTCATTCTTAAAAGCATTTATGGCAGCTAAACAAATGAATTTGCTTTTATTTTTTGAAAGCTCTTTTCATTTTAACGAAGAATTTGATAACGAATTAATTATTAAAAAAAACAACATTAGATATGATAAATTCTCTAATGATTCATATGTAAAAGGTTATAAAAACTTTACAAGAGTTGTTGGTAAAAAATTAATTGATTGCCAAAAATTAACAGAAAAAAGTGCCTCACCTTTTAGTTTAGAAGAAGAATACGAAGATTTTATAATTGAAGGGGACGAGCACGATTCAAAATATCATTCCTGTAACCCATCAATTCTAGCTGACTATTTCGGTGGTAATCCTGATGCACCACACTATTTAACTCAGATATTTTTTAGTAAAGATGTTATGCAAAGATATTATAATGCATCAACAGAGTATGAAGTTTCAGATAGCATGATATATAAAGTTGGTTATTGGCAGTTAAAAATTGACAATAATTCAAAAGATCATGTCTGTGTGTTTTTGGGTGATTTAGGGAAAAGCATACCTAATTCTGAACAAAAATATTGGAAATGTTTCAATATTGGGGCTGAAAATAAAGAGATGAGTAATACATACTTTGAACGGAGTATGCTTGGTAAATGGTCAAATCCTGAAAGCCCTGATTTAATCTTTAAAGGGGCGTTTAAAAGGTTTCAAAGTGAATGGTTTGAACGCTTTGGTTGGTATTTATTTCTTCCTTTAACTAATTCAGATCTGCATTGTTTTAACACATTACATTGCTTAACAAAAAATGAACAATCTGAATTTGACTCTCAAGTTTTATCACTTGTTAAAATCACAATAGACTCAATAAATGTGAAGGGAGTTAAGGCTGTAATGCCTTGTGATGAAAGTGGATCTATAAAATTATTTTCAGCTTTTCTTAAATCTAAAGGCATAAATTTTGATGCTGCTAGTTTCTTGGGTGGGCTTCAAGGAGTACGTTCAACAGGTGTCGCTCATAGACGAGGTTCCAAGTATGAAAAGACAATTAATCGCCTTAATATTGATGATAGCGATCTAGTCTTCGCATTTGATAAAATTTTAGAGCAAATGATAGAGCTTTTAAACTCTCTTACAAAAATATTAGAATAATCATTTTTTCTATAAATTGGTAATTTGATTTTAAATTCCTATGACCGCTTTGGTGGCTTAGCTGTCCAATTCAGAGGTTTTTGAAAAGTAATGTCAATGTCTGCTCATGGCACTAAGCCGAACTTCGGCAAAGAGCGATAACCGGACACTGAAAAAGTTAAATTTATTCCTACTTCTTTGACTAAGAGCCTAACTTTGTCCGATAACATTATTAAACGCCGTTTTGGTGTGTTATAAACCACCAAAATGGTGTTCAATAAGCCGTTATGTTTTTAATGAGGGTTCCGAGTGTTAATTGACTTTAAAGAGATAGCTGACGATCACGCTTTTGAAAATTTTTGCATGCAACTTATTAACTCTATGGGGTTAACAATACCTGTCGCACCCGCAATCGGACCAGATGGAGGTCGTGATATTGTATGTGAACAACCCAGCCACTTTGACCACGTAAATGGATATCGTTGGTTAGTTAGTTGTAAGCACTTTGCTAAAAGTGGTAAATCTGTAGGTGTAAACCATGATGCTGCTATTCCCCATAAATTAGCTGAGCATGGCTGCAATGGTTTTATGTTCTTCTTTTCTACTGCATATACAGAAGGTTTTCGAACATCCGTAGCTAAAGTATGCAATCAAATTAGGAGCCAATATAAAATATTTAACTCATATGATATTGAAAATATTTTATTATCCTCTCCACGGTATTACCCTTTAATTCGTCAATACTTTCCAATTTCACATGGCAAAATAATAACACTTCAAAATACACAGCCTTGTTGTGAGCAAGTAACGCCCCTAGACGCTCTATATGTTGTATACACAAAAGATAACTTAAATGTTGTTTCTGAAACAGTCCTAGGAGAATGCTGTATTCATAGCTATTTAGAGCATCTTCAAGATAATTCATTTGAGTATAGTGTTTCACGGATTAGAAGCTCTACAGAGTGGTAAAAACATAACAAGTGACTATGGTGTCAATTCCTAATTTCAAACCATTTTAGGATCCCACATGACACCATCCCTCACCATAGAATTTATGATTACTATAAGCTTTCTTATACAGGCAATAATA
>NZ_JADYWR010000039.1:0-18864 GCF_015864705.1 Pseudoalteromonas sp. NGC95 | reverse complement strand
ATGGCAGAAAGCCTCATTCTAGAGCCACGAAGGGGGCGAAGTTTTCCTCGTTCAGTCAACCCAAGACCACAGCGGTACGCTAGAAATAAAAAAGCCGTTCACCTTAAGTGAACGGCATTAATGCGCAGGCATACCCTTTTTTTATTTAGAGGTATCGATTATTCAGCAGCTTAATTTCCTTTAACCAAATAACACTTAGCCCAATAAGAGGCAGGTTAGTAGTTACAGGGTTAAATGCTTCAATAAGCAATTGTGGCTGCACTGCAACTACAGCGAGTAGAAGGCCAATTAATGTTAAAATATTTAAAATTACTAGGTGTTTATTTTTATAAAACACAAATAAACACAATCCAAATATAATTTCGCCAACACCCGCCGAACGTGTAATTAAGTCAGACACTTCTGCTGAAAAACCAGCACTGCCAGTCATTAATTTTTCAAGTGGTGCAATATGATAAAGCTTTGGAAAAAAGCCATGATATATCCAACTTAAACTCACTATGTAGCGAGCAAGTTGAATATAACCGCGATTATTTCCTAGCATTGTCAATACGCTCTTGTGCACTTGGGTGGCTAGACAAGTACTCTAAAAAGTCATTTACTTTTTCGAGGTGCTCGTTTTCGCTGGTATGGCTTTCTTGCAGCGCTTCTATTGCATCAGCAAAATCATTACTCGAATACCCAAGCGACTCTAATTGAATGAGTGCAAAGGTATCTGCCTCGCGTTCCATATCTCGTGAAAACCCTTGCTGAGCAAACGATGCACCCGTACCTAATGCAACCTCTGCAACCCCTTCTAAATCACCAAATACAACCGCTAGCACAATCGTACTTGCGGCAGATTGTGCTGTAATACGTACGCTATGCTGGTGGACTACATGGCCCATCTCGTGTAGCAATACCGCTTTTAGTGCATTGGGTTTATCGGCAAGTAAATTTGCTAAATCATCTGTGACCACGATACGGCCATGGGGTAGTGCAAACGCATTAGCACCAAAGCTGTCTGATTTATAAAACGATAATCTATAAACCGATTGATCAAGCGATAACGCATTAAGCATACTTGTAAAATGTGCTTGTACTTTAGTTTGCTGCTCTGCGGGCAGCTCACTTGGGTCAAGCGCAATCTTTTTAATAAGTGTAAAGCTTTGCTCCCCCATTTGTTCCACAACATTACGTGGCAAGGTATCAACACTGTAAACAGCAATGGCCGGTACCGCTTTATAAAGTACTAACCACATAAAAAGTGGTGTAAATATGACTGCGGCTAAAATTGCCCATTTACTTTTTTCAAGGCGCTCCATTACGTGATGGTTATTTTCTTTAAATGGCCATCTGTAACTTACATCTTGAGGGATAAAACGACTGCCATCTTCAAAGTTTAGTTCGTCGGCAAGCCCTGCCATCCCCGAACTTAATTTTAGACTTGAGATTGCGTGGCGAGCTATAACCTGTTCATCGTTGATAACTTCAATGTGTGTGTCGCTAATAGTTGCAACACACACTTGATAGTTACTCGATGCGATGGGGAAAAAATGTCCCTTTACATGCATAGTGAGCTCTTAAGTTAGAGAAAGGTCAATATCAAATACGTTTGCAGCTTCCTCAGCAAATGATGATTGCTGTTCTTGCGCGGTATCAATTAGGTTTAATGCACCAGGGTAAATAGTGACGTTAGTTACATCAGCGAGCATTTTTGATGTACGTACTTTTGTCCATGGGTATGCAAGGCCTAAAGAAAATATAATAGCCAACATATTAGTGAGTAGTAAAACAGCGAAAGGAATTGGTTTTAGCTCTGATTTAAATGTAGCAACGCCTTCAAAATGGCTGTTATCAAAAATGTGATTTCTAATAGCGGCGTGCCATACAGCAGAAACAATGGCAATCATTAGCACATAGGCAATCATCATAAAGATAGGAAGCATAACCATAGCTGCAGAGTTTTCTAAATTTTGTTGATTTTCAACATCTAATAAATTGAGGCCAAATAATCCTAAAATCCCCATAAATACCACCATGGTGATAGAGCTCACTACAAAGCAAATAAGCGCTGTTAGGTAATAGGTTTCGCCTTTTAGATTTACAGTAAGTGGTTTGTCGCCATAACTAATATTGCTATGGATATAGCTATCAATACGTTTTATAACATAAGGCATTAATAAATAAAGCGTAAATATGCTGGCAATAGGTAAAAGTATAAAGTTAACAAAGGCTTCGCCATAGCTGCCTTTAAAAGCAAAGCGAACATTACGATGGCGGGTCATACGCAGATTAAAACGTAAACCTTGGTTAATAATCCATGGCATTAAAAAGATAAAACCAAGAGCAATAAACAGGCCTAAAATAGGCATAAAGCTAATAGAGAATGTATAAATAAAAAATACAATAACCGCTAAAATCCGACCTTTTAAAATTTGTATCGGCGTTGCTAGGTAGTCAAAACTATGACCATCTATGCGGGTGTGGCCGTAAAAATAGCGATGCGTACGTACTTTAGCCCACGCTGAGTATATGCCAAGCGTAATAACGCTAAGTAATATATTTACAATCCAAATTCCAAAAAACTCACCGCCTTTACCACTAAACTGCACTTTTCCGCTAAAAATTGGTTCAGCAGGCTCATTTATTGGTGGGGTTGTTTCAGATGGGTTAGGGTGTATTGATTCCATTAAAATTATATCCATGTTGTTTTTTTGTTAATTTACCCATTTTTAGTGCAAAATTCAATGTTTATAATTATCTCACCCTTCTGTAAACAGCTATAAATAGGCGTTTTAAGTATTGAGTTAAATACTCTAATACTTTTTTATAAATAAACCTCGCTGGTTTTATTTATTTGGCTGGTAACTGGGATCTTTAGCTTTTTAATATGCGATTTAGCTACTATACATAGTTAATGCTGCTTAAATGTAATGGCATTAATTATGTATTAAGCACACCTACGTACAATTAAGCTAATTGATTTATATGCCAAAATAATAGATTGTAAGAGTAGTGGGGATGTAAATTTATTTAGGTTTTACAGCTTTTATCACCGCTTTAAATAACATTAGGATATTTATTATGTTTCAAGCAGTCGTGTTAGGGGGATTAGAGTTTAGCCCGCTGATTGTTTATTTCCCAATTGCGTTTATTTTAACAGCGCTGACTCGTTTTGCTTTGCATCGACTAGATTGGCATGACCGTATTTGGAAAGTGGCTTGGTTTGAAGTGTCACTATTTGTTTGTTACTTGGCACTGGCCGTCTATTTACTAAGTGGAAGATAAATTGAATGATTAAATATCTGCGTATTACTTTTACTATCTTGGTTGTTATAGCTGCGGTTTTTGCTGGGCGTTGGGTATGGACTGACTACATGCATACTCCTTGGACGCGCGACGGTCGCATTCGAGCAGACATAGTTACAGTTGCTCCAGACGTATCGGGTTGGGTTACAACTTTAAACATTAAAGATGGTCAAAACGTACAAAAAGGCGAAGTACTTTTTAATGTTGATCAAAAGCGTTACCAAGCAGCGCTTGATAAAAGTAAAGCCAATACAGAAAATACGCTATATACATGGGAGCTTGCTAAACATAAATACGAAAGACGTGTTGAGCTAAACACTCAACAGGCAATAAGTGAAGAAACGCTAGAATCAACACGTATCAATACTAAAATTGCTGAGGCAAATTATAACCTAGCTAAAACAGAGCAAACAATTGCGCAATTAAATGTTGATAGAACTAAAATTGTTGCGCCTGCATCGGGACAAATAATTAATCTGAATTTACGCCAAGGTAACTATGTAGCTCAAGGCACACCTGTGTTTGCTATCGTGCGGTTAGATTCGTTTTACGTAACGGGTTACTTTGAAGAGAGTAAAATACCGCTTATTTATCCTGATCAAAAAGCTAAAATAGCGCTTCTAAGCGGTGGTAAGCAATTAACGGGGCATGTAGTGAGTGTAGGTAAAGCAATTGCAAATACGAATACACAAAGTAACGGGCAGCTTTTACCACAAGTACAACAAACATTTAATTGGGTACGTTTATCGCAACGTATTCCTGTTGATATTAAGTTAGATTCATTGCCCGAAGATACACAGTTAAGCGCAGGAATGACCGCCACAATACATCTCGCTACACGTTAAGGGGAATATAGTGGGCGTTGTATTACAAAATTTGTTTTTTCCTAAAAAACAGGCAATTATTTTTGCGACTAAGGGCGTTATAGCCATGGTAATGGCGCTTACTATTGCTATGTGGCTTAATCTTGAAAGACCTTATTGGGCGTTAGTCTCGGCTATATTTTTGCAATTACGCCCGCAAAGCGGATTAGTTATTGAAAAAGCAATTTGCCAAATAATAGGCACCATAGCGGGTGGTTTATTTGGCATATTGCTTTTAACTCAGCTAATTCTCTACCCTTATTTAGCGCTCGGTGCACTTGCATTATGGTTGGGGGTAAACTCTGCGTTATCGGCAATGGTACGCCAAGCAAACTTTGTTTATGCGTTTGCTATGGCAGGTGTAACAGCCGCTATTATTGTACTTTTAGTCATGGTTACTCCGGCAATGGTAAGCAGTCAAAGCATATTTGATATTGCACAAGCGCGCGTGAGTGAAATAGTAATAGGCTCAATATGTGCAGGCCTTGTGAGCCATTTGTTTTGGCCTGTAAAAGTTAAACACTTACTGCAAGTACAAGCTCGATCGGTTATAAACCAAACGTTAGATTATTTAGTAACTGAGCTTGATTCTAAAGGCTCGCACGAAAATCGCCATCAGCAAATTGATGGCATTATGGCAACATTAGGATCTATAAACGAAGACTCTAGCGCAGTAAGGTACGAAGGGCCAAAAGGTCCAGGGCGCTCACGTGCTGCAAATCAATTGTCGCAAAAAGTACTTTCTTTACTGGCTTCAATTCAAATAATTGGTCGTCTGCAACGAAACCACGCAGACCTTATTACTCCTACATTAGACAAATTAATAAGTAAACTTAAACACGTATTCGCGCAAATTAAAGAATCTGACGATTTTGATTACTGCGCCGAACAAGTTAAAACACTGCGTAAAGAGCTAACCGACTATAGAGCAAATACGGTGTGTGATTCACCATTTGAATCTCACATGCTCAATGTAAGCTTAGAAGTGGCAGCCGACTTAACAATTTTACTACGGGCATACAGAGCTTTAGAACAACGCGATAAAACATTATTAAATGCACCCAGTATGCTTACATATCGCGACCCATTAGCTGGCATTATTGTTGGATTTAGAACTGCTTTGGTGTTTTCTATCGGCGCATTTATTTGGATTAATACAGGTTCTTCAGCTGCATTATTAATTATGATATTACCGGTCATATTTTCGATAATGCTGGCGAGAATACCCTTGGCTATTTTACAGGTTGTAATTAAACGTTTATTGGCAGGTATAATTGTTGCTACTTTTGTAACTATTTTTTATGCGTTAAATTTACTGTCGCAAAGTGGTGGGCAATTAGAAATATTGTTGCTTGTATTAGCTGGTCCGTACTTTTTGGGTTTACTGTTACTCGCTGATCAACAAACGCTGCCATACGGCTTAGGGTTTTGTATTCCATTTACTATTTTGGTTAGACCCAGCATGGATATGAGCCTAGCATTTTCAATTGATTATACACTCAGCTCTGCAATCGCTATTTTTGCTGGCGTGAGTATTTTATTTTGGATTTTTCAGTTATTTACAGGACCAAGTGTTCAGTTACTTGTTCATCGTGTTTTTAAGGCTACCTATAAAGATTTACTCGAAATAAATACCCATCAAACTCCGAGTATTTGGTACAACCGCCGCATGGCAGATAGGTTAATCCGCTTAACTAATTACGATCAGGGTTCACACTCACGCGCTATTACCGATATGGCTCTTACCGGTCTAAACTTAGGACATGCTTCAGTGCGATTAAACTCAATTTGCGAAAACCTTGCTGGTGACACTAAGCTAAAATACTTAAATGAGTGGCAACGCATGTTGGCTGATGCATTTATGCTGGCTACCAAAGGTAAGTTTGATGAAAACTTTAAGCAAGCGTCTGATAATCTTTATAACGAATTAGCCGCATCTGTTGGTGATTCAAACCAATTAGAGGCAATAAAAGGGATGTTTATTCGCATTAATCTGACCTTTGAAAGAAGTGCGAGTAAGATAAATTAGCCCTATTCGCTGCTTTTCGAGTTCAGATGTTATAACGAAATCTGTTATACTTGCTGGATAATTTTATGGGGCTGTTATGATTTCAAAAAACCAACTCAAACTTATTCGCCAACTTGGCCAAAAAAAGTACCGAAAGCAATATAATCAATACCTTGTACAGGGTGAAAAAAACGTACTTGAGTTATTAAACAGCCCATTAAATGCGGTTAATATTTTTGCTACAAACGAATTTATAAATGCGTACCAAGGTGAGTATCAGCACGCTAATTTTATTGAAGCGGATGAAGAGACCCTCACTAAAGCGAGCACGCTAGTTAGCAATAATGCAGCCATTGCTATTGTTGATATGCCAAAGGCGGCTTTACCACAAGCAAATGGCTTAATACTCGCGCTTGATGGCGTATCAGACCCTGGTAACTTAGGCACAATAATTAGAGTAGCTGATTGGTACGGTATTAAACATATAGTAACTAGCACCGACAGCGCAGACGCTTACAACCCTAAAACAATTAGCGCCACAATGGGCTCATTTGTAAGGGTATCGGTAAGCCAAGTAGATTTACCTGATTACTTACAGTCTTTAAATTTATCTGTTTACGGTGCTTTTTTAGATGGACAAAGTGTACATAAAACCCAATTTACGGGCTCAGGCGTTTTGCTAATGGGCAGTGAGTCGCATGGTATACGCGAGACATGTGCAAAGTTAGTGACCAATAAAATCACCATTCCCGCTTTTGGTGGAGCAGAGTCACTTAATGTTGCAATGGCGACCGGTATTATTTTAGATAACTTTAAACGACAAGCTTAATCTATTAGTAAATTATGGGTTAAATTGTTTATGACAAATAACAATAATAAATTGGTAATAACAATAAGATGCGCTTAAGCACTATTAAATTAGCGGGCTTTAAATCGTTTGTAGAGCCCACTAAAATTCCATTTCCTGATCAAATGACGTGTGTTGTAGGCCCTAATGGCTGTGGCAAATCTAACGTTATTGATGCAGTACGATGGGTGCTAGGTGAAAGCTCTGCTAAAAACCTGCGTGGCGATGCCATGACCGACGTTATTTTTAATGGCTCAACTAATCGTAAAGCCATATCACAAGCTTCTGTAGAGCTTGTTTTTGATAACGATAAAGGTAGTCCTTCTAATACATTTGCTGATCGAAACCAAATTGCAATTAAACGCTTAGTAACGCGCGACGGGCTATCGCTGTACTTTTTAAATGGCAGTAAATGCCGTAAGCGTGATATTACCGATATATTTTTAGGTACAGGTCTTGGTCCGCGTAGTTACGCAATTATTGAGCAAGGGATGATCTCGCGTTTAATAGAAAGTAAACCACAAGAATTACGCGTATTTTTAGAAGAAGCCGCTGGCGTTTCTAAGTACAAAGAGCGCCGCCGTGAAACACAAACACGCATTAAAAGCACCCGCGAAAACCTTGAGCGTTTGTTAGATGTGCGTAAAGAGCTGCAAAGCCAGTTAGATAAATTGGCTGTGCAGTCGGTTGATGCAAAAAAATACCGCGAGTTAAAAGCGCAAGAGCGAACGTTAAAAGGACAAATTGCGGTTTTAAAATGGCAAAAGTTACATCAGCAGCAACTTGAAAAAAGTACTCTAATTAAAAAACTGAACGATCAAATTTCTTTTTTTAAAACCGCTAACTCAGGGCATGACGATGTACTTGCAAGCTTAGAAGGGCAAGTACAAGCTCAGCAAGATAAACTAAGCGATGCACAGCATCAGCAACATGTAATACACACCGAGCTTACCCGCGCTGAGCAACAGCAAATAAATGTAAAGCAACAAACTCAAACGCTTAAACAAAATTTAATTAAATTACAGCAACGCCAAACCCATAGCACTGAAGTTAAAACGCAGCAGCAAATTGTGTGCGAGCAACTAAATGAAACCCTGCAAGAGGCAAGTGAAAACGCGTTAATGTGCGAAGAGCAAGTTAGGAAGTTAACGCATGAGCTTGAGGAATTATTAGCACTGAAGCAGCGCCACAATACACACTGGCAAACTTTGTGTGAGCAACAGCAACAACTTAATAATAATGCGCAACTGCATAGCAGTCACATTAAACAAACTAAGCAGCAAATAAGCCACGTTAACGAGCAAATTGATCAGTTAAATGCGCAGCTTACTGACTTACAAAGTAGCGATGTAGAACAACAATTAACGCAGCAAACACAGCAAACACAAACATTAACCCAAGAACTTGCCGCTAAACAAACAGCGCACACGCAGTGCAGTGCTCAGCTTGAAGTGCAAAATGAGCGTGTTAATAACTCACAAAAGCAATATTCGACGCTTACTCAAACAATAAATGAGTTAAAAGCCAGTATAACGGGGCTTAAAAGTACATTAGGGTTTGATGAAGAAAGTGAAAGTACTAATGGTTTGTTTAATCAGCTAAGTGTTAAAGAAGGCTTTGAGCCCTTAATAGAGCAGGCACTTAAATCGCTAGAGCACTTAAATGTAAGTGAGCAACAAGCTGATAATAGTGTGTGGCCAATTAGTGGTAAGCACATTGCTGAAAATAGCTTAGCGGCATTCATAACAAGCGGCGTGTACCCAGATCATTTAACGCGCATTGCTTATAGCGAGAGCGGTGATCTAACGCTGTTAAAAGATGCTTATTATACAGCCGTTATGGATAAAAACGGTGCTTTATATGGTCGTAACTGGCATGTAAGTGCCGATCGAAATGCCGAAAACTCATTACTTTTAAAACATAAGCAATTGCAGGATAAAGCTCAGCAGTTAATTGATGCCGAGGATGAGCTAAAACAAGTAACACACACTCGTGATGAACATACAGCCGAGCAAGTAAAGTTAATTAACGAGCAAAGCGAGCTAAAAGAAGCCATACATGAGCTTGCGCAAAATATAGCAGTAGCCGGTACACGCAGCGATATGCTCAAACAGCAAGTAGCGCACTTTAAGCTGCAACTAGAAAAGCTACAGCAACAAAAACAGCAATTAACCACTGCGCTTTTGCAATTAAATAACGTGCTTGATGAGCAAACAGAGCAATTGGAAGTGTTAAATGAGCAGCAACTTAACTTAGCGGATGAGGTAGACGCTGCAAATAGCCTGCGCTCACAAAGTGATAAAAGTTATAGCGAAGCATTAAGCATGCTTGAGCAATATAAAACGCAAGCGCATAAGGCAACGCTCTCAGAGCAAAAGGCACGCAGTGAATGGCAGTTAAGCCAAACCAAATTGAGCCATGCAGAGCAGGAGCACGTTAGTGCATCTGAAGGTGCGCAAGAACTACTCAATGAAATAGAAGAGCTGCTTATACCAGAGCAAGAGCTTAGCGATAAAATAACGCAGTTTTTATCGCAGCATCAAAAAGGCGAGCAGGCACTGGTAGTGCTACAAAAAGAATTATCTCACGCTAAAGAAAGTTTAAACACCAAGCAAGCAAGTCTTAAAAACTCACAAGGTGAGCTGGTGGGCTTGCAAGAGCAGCATCAAAAGCTAACAATTGAAGAGCAAAGCTTACTAATAAAAGCGCAAGTTGCGCTCGAACCATTAGAAGAGCTAAAGCAAAGCTTAAAAGCAATACTTGATGAATTACCTGATTCATTGAATTTAAGTGCAGCGCAAAATCAGTTAACCGGGTTTACTAATCAGTTAGATAAATTAGGTGCAGTAAACTTAGCGGCAATAGAAGAGTTTGATTTAGCTAAAGCTCGTAGTGATTATCTTGATAGTCAATTAGATGATTTAACAAAAGCGTTAAGTACCCTTGAAGGTGCAATTCGTAAAATTGATAGTGAGACCAAAACACGCTTTAAAGCGACGTTCGATCAAGTTAACGAAGACTTTGCAGAGCTATTTCCTAAAGTTTTTGGTGGTGGTAGTGCGTATTTAGAATTAACCAGTGACGATTTACTCGAAAGTGGTGTTAGTATAATGGCACGACCACCGGGTAAGAAAAATTCAACAATTCATTTGTTAAGTGGTGGAGAAAAAGCGCTGACCGCATTATCATTAGTGTTTTCTATATTCAGGCTCAATCCAGCTCCTTTCTGTATGCTGGACGAAGTAGATGCACCATTAGATGATGCCAACGTTGTGCGTTTTTGCCGTTTGGTTGAAGAAATGTCACAATCAGTGCAGTTTATTTATATTAGTCATAATAAAATTGCGATGGAAATGGCTGGTAGATTAACAGGTGTTACTATGGCAGAACCTGGCGTATCGCGTATGGTTGCTGTAGATATAGAGCAGGCTGTGCAACTTGCACATGCATAAATTTTTATAACAAGTGTATTATTTTTTAATTAATATACAGGTTTTAGGCATATCAAATAATAAAAGGTGAGGGGATGGCCGAACAATTAAGATGGGTTTTAATCATTATCAGTGTAGTTGTCATTGGTGGTTTATTAATACATGGATTGTGGTCTGTGAGAAAAAAAGACCGCCCAGAAGTATCTGATAACGAGCGGGTTGAACCATTACAAGAAAGCGCATCAGCTTCATCTAAACCGTTTCGTACTGAGGCTGAACCAAAAGAGCCAATGCAAAACGAACGTGATGAGCCACAGTTTGGTGAGCTTAACTTTGATGCAAATGAGCCGCAAATAGATACAAGCGTGCCAGAAGTGCCGATTGAAGATGACCTAGAAATAGTTGATGACCTAGATGCAAAAGAGCAAAGCGCTGAAGAAGCATCTGCCCAAATGTCTGACTTTGTTATTGTACATATTCAAATGCCGGAAGAGCTTAGTATGCAGGGCAGTAAATTATTGCCAGCAGTTAACACTTTAGGTTTTAAATATTCTGAGGAAGGCTTTTTTAATCGCCATTTAGATCCGGCTGGTCAAGGCCCTGTTTTATTTAGATTAGTAAATATGTACAACCCAGGTACGTTTGATATTGATAATATGGAACAGTTTAGTACCGCAGGGGTAAGCTTATTTATGACGTTACCGTGCGACGGCGATGGTCTAGCTGCATTTAATATGTTGCACAGCGCAGCTAAAAAGTTAGCGGATGAATTTGGTGCGCAAATTTTAGATGCTGAGCGAAATGAAATGACAGTAGATCGCGTAAGACAATATGTTGAGCAGGTTCGTTCTTTTTCAGCGTAAATAACGCATACATTATATTTTTATAAGCCACTGGACGGTGAATCGTCAAAGTGGCTTTTTTTATGTTTATTGAGGTTTAAATGTCTAGCAGCATTAGTGAGCAAGTTAATCATCTTCGTACTACATTAGAGCAACACAACTATAATTATTATGTGCTCGACACCCCCAGTATTCCTGATTCTGAATACGATAGGTTATTACGCGAACTAAGCGCACTTGAAACCGAGCATCCTGAATTTTTAACCGCCGACTCACCTACACAAAAAGTAGGCGGTGCAGCACTTAGTAAATTTGAGCAAGTAGCGCACCAAGTACCCATGCTCTCACTTGATAACGCCTTTAGTGAAGAAGAATTCACTGCGTTTAATCGCCGTATAAAAGAGCGTTTAATGAGTACTGATGAGCTTACTTTTTGTTGTGAACCAAAACTTGATGGTTTAGCTGTATCAATTATTTATCGCGATGGTGTGCTTGTACAAGCGGCTACTCGAGGTGATGGTTTTACCGGTGAAAACATTACTCAAAATGTTAAAACCATTCGTAATGTACCGCTCAAGCTACGTGGTGATTACCCAAAAGAGCTTGAAGTTCGCGGCGAAGTATTTATGGACAGCGCTGGCTTTGATAAATTGAATACTGAAGCGCAAAAACGCGGTGAAAAAGTATTTGTTAACCCGCGTAATGCAGCCGCGGGGAGTTTGCGTCAACTCGACTCTAAAATTACCGCTAAACGCCCACTCATGTTTTATGCTTACAGCACCGGGCTTGTTGCTGATGGCAGCATTCCTGAGGATCACTATCAGCAATTAGAAAAGCTGACTGATTGGGGGCTACCTTTGTGCCCAGAAACAAAATTAGTTGAAGGTCCAAAAGCCGCGCTCGAGTACTACAGCGATATTTTAACGCGCCGTGGTGAGCTTAAATATGAAATTGATGGCGTGGTAATAAAAATAAATAAAAAGACCTTACAAGAGCGTTTAGGCTTTGTGGCACGTGCTCCTCGTTGGGCTATTGCGTATAAGTTTCCGGCGCAAGAGGAAATAACCCAATTACTTGATGTTGATTTTCAAGTCGGTCGTACTGGCGCCATTACACCTGTTGCACGTTTGAAGCCTGTTTTTGTGGGTGGCGTTACCGTATCAAATGCAACGCTTCATAACAGTGATGAAGTTGCACGTTTAGGCGTAAAAGTAGGCGATACAGTTATTATTCGCCGTGCTGGAGACGTGGGTGTCACTTTACACAAAGCTGTTTCAAGTAGGAATCATCAAAAAAGAAGTCACTATAACTATATAAACACCAATTTATTTGTAAACACTTCTTCTAACCAACCAAATAACATAGCTCATTAAGGATATTTTGTAATGTTAAAAGTCACTTTCAATAATGAGCAAATAGACACCCTAAAAAAACTAAATAATGAAATTGACTCAGATGAGTTAATTAGTCTTTTTAGTAAATCAACTTTAGATTCAGAAGAATTAGTTCAAGTCTTAAAAGCATCAAACGCTCTTTATCGCGCAGGTGCTCAAGTAATAACAGATGAACAATATGATTTATATATTTCTATGTTAAGAGATATAAATCACCTTCACCCATATCTTAACCAAGTAGAACCTGAAGTTCTGGCAGAAGCCAAAACGGTAGAATTACCTCAAAGAATGCTCTCTACAGAGAAGGCTTATTCGAAAGAAGATATAGAAAAGTGGTTAAAAAGGATTTTAAAGGCAGCTCAAGAAATTAATGTTCCAGAAGAAGATATTGAACTAAGGGTAACTCCTAAACTTGATGGCTATGCGGCATTCGATGATGGAACAACTCTGTATACTAGAGGAGATGGATATAGAGGGCAGGATATTACAAGAGCCTTTGAAAGAGGACTAAAAGTTGCATTAGATGGTGATAGAGGTTTAGGCCCGGGCGAAATTGTAATTAAAAAAAGTTATTTCGATTCAGTACTTAGTGATATTTTTGAAAACTCTCGAAACATTCAAGCTGCAATAATTGCAGAGAAGAAAGTCGATGAAAATGTGCAGAAGGCTATAGATGATGGCGCATGTGTATTTTATCCATTTGCATTAATAGAAAATACCACCGCACATTTTTCTGAAATTATTTTAAACTTCGAGACCATCGTAGAAGAGATGTGGAAGGCTGTAGATTTCGACATTGATGGAGTCATTCTTGAAACAACTCATAATGCTTTGAAAGAGTATATGGGAGCTACGAGAAAGAATCACAGATGGCAAATTGCTTTCAAAGTAAATGAAGACTCTGCTGAAGTCGAGGTTTTAAATATAATACCTCAGACCTCCAGAACAGGACGTATTTCTCCTGTAGCTGAATTGGTTCCTACTAAGCTGAGTGGCGCTACTATAAGACGAGTAACAGTTCATCATTATAATATGGTTAAAACAAATGGAGTTGGGCCCGGAGCTATTGTACAACTCGTTAGAAGCGGCTTAGTTATTCCGAAGATTGAGAAAGTTATTAAGAAAGTCGTACCTCAGCTACCAGATTTTTGTCCAAGTTGTAATTCTCATTTATTGTGGGAATCAGATCATCTTATTTGTCCTAATAAAAGTGACTGTCCTGCCCAAACAGAGAATACTTTAATACACTTTTTCAAAACATTAGGTAACAATGATGGTTTTGGACCTAAGGTCATCGAAAAGTTAAGTAACTTTGGTATTAAACATATTCATGAAATTTACGCTATAAAAGTTCATCAATTCGTAGGTTATGGTTTTGGAGAGAAAACAGCTCAAAACTTATTTAATCAGCTTAAAGCGAGTCGAGAAATTGAAATAGAAGATTGGCGTTTCTTATCTGCTTTTGGGGTTAGTAGATTAGGAAGTGGTAATTGTGAAAAATTACTTCAACATTATTCAATCACCCAGCTATTTGAACTGCCCCCAAAAAAGATGGCGGAAGTAGATGGCTTTGCTCGGGTCAGTGCTGAAGCTATTGTTAAAGGCCTTGAAAGTGTCAAAGAAGAGTTTTTTAAAGTTTATAGGATTGGATTTAACTTAACGGATACTATTAAAAAGTCAGAAAGAGATGACACTTTATCTCCAATTTCAGGTTCTGTGATTGTTTTCACAGGATCTATGCAGCAAGGCTCAAGAGGTGATATGGAAAAATATGCTAAATCCTTAGGTGCTAAAGTCGCAAAATCGGTAACAAGCAAAACTACTTACTTAATTACAGGTGAAAAAGTTGGTGAAACAAAAATCATTGCAGCTAAAGATAAGGGGGTGGAAGTTCTAACAGAGCAAGAATATATAAATTTAATAAGATAAATTATTTATATCAAATATTATATTTATAATCGATAGGCACTTACTCTATTTGTTACTGATAGATCAGAAGAACATTATCTGTGGAAGCCATTAGTTAATGTTCTTCGCGAGGAATTTATCCTGTAGTCAGTATAAGACATCGGCCACGTTTTCGATGCATCTATACTGATAAAGTACACTATTTTCTAGCTTAGTCATCACCTAGGGATATTTTCCGTACCTTAATGGCGTCACTGGTATAAATGGCTTTGAGTTGTCCGTATGGTAATTAAATCCTGTCACAGGTCATTCCACGGTCTACTTCTTACTGGTATCGCCAACCTCGGTGTCTTAAATTAACCACCTTCGGGTTTGAAAATTTAGCTCTATCTTTAATGAAAGTTCTAAGCTTTTTTGTACATCAACATTACCTATACTTTACTCTTCAATAGAGTTAGTTATGATAATTAGTTACTCAAAATTAATTATTTAAAGCCTCTAAATATTATGCAGTGTACACTATACATAACCTTATTCGTTTTAAACTATACAATTCAAATGTTGCAATGGTGAATAAATGCCCCCCTCTAAAAAATCTAATAGTTTAAATATAACTATGTTTCCAGCGTCTTATGGTGACAGTTTTTTCGTTTCAGTGGGAGAAGATGACTTAGATATTTTAATCGACTCTGGCTTTAGTTTTACTTATGAAGACCATATCAAACCAAAATTAACAGAACTTAATACTAAAAATAAATCACTAGATTTTTTAATTATTACTCATATAGATGCTGATCATATATCTGGGGCATTGTCTTTACTTGAAGCTAATAACTTATCTAAAATAATTGATATTAAAAATATTTGGCACAACAGTTACCGACATATTCAAAATAAGCCTACTAATAAAAAAGAAATTTCATTAAAGGATCAACGTATACTCCAGCAGATAATGGCTAATGGATATAAAAAAAATAGAACGGTTGTTCAAAATCACAAAAAAAATCTTAGTGTGAAACAGGGTTCATCTTTAGCTTCCCTGATTTATAAAGGGGGTTATAACTGGAATAAACAGTTTAACAATGAAGCAATATGTGTCGAGAACGATACAAATATAAAACTTTCAAATAATGTGAATTTAATTCTTCTTTCTCCAGAAAAATCTAAACTGCAAAAGCTTATGAAGTTTTGGGAAAAAGAGTTTAGAAAGCTAGGAATAAGCAGAGCCGTACTAGATAATCATTTTTTAGATGATGCATTTGAGTTTTTAGTTTCTCGTGAAAAACCAATAAATAAGAACATTAAAAAAAACATTTCGAGTAAAGAAGTCAATATAGAAAAGTTGATGGCTGAGGATTTTGAAGAAGATAATACTCCAACAAATGGTAGTTCAATTTCATTTGTTTTGGAATATGGAAGTAAAAAAATTCTTTTTCTAGGGGATTCACACCCATCAATAATTGAACGAGCGTTAAGAAAGCAATACCAACAAGAACAATTATGGTTCGATGCAATTAAAGTATCTCACCATGGCTCACATAAAAACACCAGTCCGAGCTTATTAAGTTTTATAGATTCGGATATATACTTTATCTCAACTAACGGCGCTAAGTTTGGACACCCTGATTTAACTACAATTGCTAGAATTATCGGTCGAAAAACAAGTATTAGTCGAAAGATGATTTTTAATTATGAAACAAAGATATCTAAATATTTTGATAACGAAGAGCTAAAAAAAACATATAACTATAGTATTGTAATTTCAGCCGCAGACGAAACATT
Organism: Pseudoalteromonas sp. NGC95; assembly: GCF_015864705.1. Classification (NCBI taxonomy): domain Bacteria; kingdom Pseudomonadati; phylum Pseudomonadota; class Gammaproteobacteria; order Alteromonadales; family Pseudoalteromonadaceae; genus Pseudoalteromonas; species Pseudoalteromonas sp. NGC95. Next base: position 2,498 of record NZ_JADYWR010000039.1, on the reverse strand, counting down.
TACATTTGTCAAGGACTAATAAAAGTGCAAAATTATTTAGAAAAGTACGTAGGTAGAGTTTATTGTAATGGAGATGTAGGTACAGCTTTTCTTATTTCTAATAAACAGCTTTTGACGGCTTACCATACAGTAGAAAATTTAGAAGAAAATCCTTTTGCAATCTCCGTCGTGTTAGATGAATTTTCTAGTGAGACATTGGAAGTAAGCTTAAAAGATTTTGATGAAGATCTTGATATAGCCATTTTAGAGTTAAAAAAACCTTTAAATATAGTGCACTTTTTAAATCTATCTAATCAAATCATCCGAAATAATTCTACTTGGAGTACTTTCGGTTTTCCTAGAGGGAAGTTGAATGCAGGTGCTAAACTGGATGGATTAATTGCTAGATCAAATGTGAATATAGAAAAAGAAAATTATGATTTAGATTTGGAATATAATCAGAGTAATGAATGCTTAGAAGGACTATCAGGAGCTCCTTTGATGGTTGGTGATGATACCATTGGTATAATCACCAAAGAACTAGATGGGACATTAGGCGCTATAAGTGTATCCAGAATAGCAACTTTTCTAGATAAAAATAATATTTGTTATAAACCTATTGAAGAAGAATACTTGGAAGATGAGACTGGTTTTGAGTTAAATACCCCTGTTGTAGATAAGTTAACAGAGAAGGTTATTTCTTTAGATTCAGGTTATCTTTTCCTAAAGGGGCATCCTGGATCAGGTAAAACGACTATTGTTGAGTCGATAAGTTATGCTCAAAGTGACATAGTAGTTCTTGGAAAGTACCTTTTACTCGAAAAAGGTAAGGAAAATCTGCTTTCCTTAAGAATGAACCACTTAAAGTTTTTAGAATGGTTAGAAGATAGAATTGTTGCTGACTTGTATAACTCTATTCCTCAAAAATCAGAGAGAGATATCAATCAATGGATTACAACAATATTAGATTTATTTCAAAAATTATCGGAAAAATATGCAGCTAAGCAATCTAAATGTATCATTTTCGTTGACGGAGTAGATGAGCTTTTTAAATCAAATAAAATAATAGATTTTTTTTCTGCTTTACCAGTTATTTTACCAAAAAATATTATTTTCGTAATTGTAGGTCAAAATGAAAGTTGTCTTCCTCCCAAGCACACAATTCAAGATGAAAAAAACATAATATTAGTAACTCCATTACCGATGCATACATGCTTAAAACTTATCGATAAAGAACTACCCGAACTAGCATATTGGCTTCGTAATAAAATAGGGAAATGTTCGGAATACCACCCGCTTTATCTTCGATATTTAATCGAGTACGTTAGAACCAATATACCAGTCCATGGGGAACAAGAAATCAATAATTGGCTGGATAAGTTACCTCAAGTGAGCGGGGAGATTGAGGTGTATTATGAAAGTCTGTGGCAAGATATTATTAAGAAAGATGAACTACTCTATCTGATATCATTAATCTCTCGTTTTAGAGAGTGCATATCACATAAATCGCTTATTGATACGGTTCCAGCGGGCATGAGAGTATCTTTAGATAAAAATCTTGATTTAATTAGCCATTTTTTAACAGGTAAGGAAAACATATTTGCATACCATGCCTCACTTGTAACCTTTGTAAATAAGAAAACAAAGACCCTTGAAGAAGACTTTCAATCACAGATATCCCTTTTTTGTAAAAAAAATATTGATATCTCATACTCTCAAAGGAATATACTTCATCACCTTTTGAGATCAACAACAGAAATTAAAAACAAAACTATAGATTTCTGTAATCAAGCATGGGCTGATAATTGCTCGCACAATTTTGTTGAACCAGATTTAATTCTTGCAGACCTAAAAGATACACTTTCTTTTTATTTGCAGAAAGGCTGTTTTATATCTGTTACTAAATTGCTTTTACTCTCTCAACGGATAAAATTTCGATATAATAATGTATTTGCCTTAAACGCAATGGAGTTAGCTGAATACTTAATTGCCTTGAAAAAGCCCAAAGAAGCACTTCATCATTTATTTCGCGACTCTATTCCTATAGTTTCAGTAGAAGACCTTATTGATACTCAATACAAATTTATTATGGAAAAAAACTTCCTTGAAGCTGAATTTATTCATTCAGCTATACATAGTTATTTTATGAGCGAATATGAAACAGGCTCGATTTCATATAAAGATATGGTGAATTTCTTTAAATCAGCATCAATAAATACTTGTTTACTCTCAAGCAATCCCGGTCAAAGTTCTTTAAAAGTAATAAAGCTACTTAATACATTTTTAAGTAGCCAATCAGAGGTAAATGAGGAACAAGATGAACAGAGACATCAAGTTTTGCTTTATATTCTGGGGCAGAATACAGCCTTGTTATTACTTCATCGTAATATGTATGTACTGTAGTGGTCAATAAAATTTGGCCACAGTTTTAGAGTCTTTGTATCTAATCTCAGATTCATTTGGCGCTAAACCAGCATTATAATGATGCGGTCTAACGTTGTTGTAATATCCGTTGATAT
>NZ_JADYWR010000038.1:0-20845 GCF_015864705.1 Pseudoalteromonas sp. NGC95 | reverse complement strand
TGAGACTCTAATTTGTTTGCCTCGCTACCTAAGTAGGTTGGCTGTTAGAACTCAATCTGTACGAGTGCCCACACAGATGATTGCTTTATATTGTTAAAGAACGTTTTGAGTCGCTTTAGCGCCTCAAGGGATGCGAATAATACACCCTTTATTTTTCGAGTCAACACTTAGTTTTAAACTTTCTTTCGATAATTTAAAACCGAAGTTTTATTTAACTCTCTGAGTAGTTCGTGCCTCGCTATGCGTTGGCGTTTCCCGTCTCAGTGGGGTCGCATTATAGGGAGATCCGAAAACAGATCAACCCTTTTTTTAAGAAAACTTGAAATAATGTGCTGTTCGCTGAGTATTTGAGCTAAACACGTTAAAAACACAACATAACTAGCAAATTATTAACAACTAAAGGGGTTTAAACTTCACAAATATTAAAAGTGAGCTTAAACGATCTTCATATAAAGACTTACACCCCATATGATCAATACGATCGTTAATGAAAGTGTTACGGCTGCAGATCCCATATCTTTGGCTCTACCTGACAATACATGCAATTCTGTACTTACTCGATCTGTTAATGCTTCAATGGCAGAGTTTAGCAATTCAACTATTAGAATAATAAGCAGTGAGCTAATTAGTATTGCCCAGTGTAATAATGATGAAGCAAGCCAAAATGAAGTGGGGAATAATATAAGGCTTAGTAATAGCTCTTGTCTAAATGCAGCTTCTTCTTTAAATGCTGCTTTAAAGCCAAGATAGGAGCAATAGGTTGCTTTGAAAACGCGTTTGAGGCCTAAGCCATTTGGTTTTAATACATCTTTCATTAATAAACTCTATGAATGAAGGTCAAAATAAAGCCCCGCACTGCGAGGCTTTTTATTTATGCTACGCCGTATTGATCACGGTAAGCTTTAACTGAGGCTAAATGCTCGCCCATCGTCCCTTGGTTTTCAAGGTAACTAATAAGGTCTGCTAATTTTACAATAGAGATTACTTTGGTATTAAAGTCGCGTTCAACTTCTTGAATAGCTGATAACTCGGCTTTACCTTTTTCTTGGCGATCTAATGCAATTAAAACACCACTAAGGTCTGCACCATTTTGTGCAATAATTTCCATGGACTCACGAATAGCGGTACCTGCGGTAATTACATCATCAACTAGCATTATTTTGCCATTGAGTTCTGAGCCTACTAATGTACCACCTTCACCGTGTGCTTTTTTCTCTTTACGGTTAAAACAGTACGGTACATCTTTATCATGGTGATCTGCTAATGCAACTGCCGTCGTTGTCGCGATTGGGATACCCTTATACGCGGGGCCAAATAGTACATCGTACTCTATCGCTGAATCTTCTAGTGCTGATGCATAAAAACGACCTAAACGTGCTAAGTCACGACCTGTATTAAACAAACCGGCATTAAAAAAGTAAGGACTTATGCGCCCAGACTTTAAAGTAAACTCACCAAATTTTAATACCTGCTTCTCTAGAGCAAATTCTATAAACTCTTTTTGATAATCTTTCATATCTAGTGGCCTACCTATTTATGCTAATGCTTGCTTTTGTACGTCAATGATTTCACGAATAGAATGTTTAGCTAAAGTAAGTAACTCATCTAGCTCATCAAACGAGAAAGGTTCACCTTCGGCTGTACCTTGAATTTCTATAATTTTACCTGTTTCGGTTAAAATTACGTTCATATCAGTCTCTGCGGCTGAATCTTCAATATATTCTAAATCGCTAATTGCTTGACCTTTGTATATACCTACCGAAATAGCCGCAATCATATGCTTAAGTGGGTTTGAATTAATCATACCTTTGGCACGCATATGCGTTAGCGCATCAACAAGTGCAACACATGCACCACTTATAGAAGCAGTACGTGTACCGCCATCTGCTTGAATTACATCACAGTCGATAGTGATTGTGTTTTCGCCAAGTGCTTTTAAATCAACAGCAGCACGAAGTGCACGTGCAATTAAACGTTGAATTTCCATAGTACGACCGCCCTGCTTACCACGTGCAGCTTCTCGAGCATTACGCGTATGCGTTGCTCGCGGTAACATACCGTATTCAGCATTGATCCAACCTTTACCCTGACCTTTCATGAAACGAGGAACGCCCGATTCGACAGTAGCTGTACAAAGTACTTTGGTGTTACCAAACTCAACAAGTACTGAGCCTTCAGCATGCAAAGTATAATTACGTGTAAATGTAACAGGTCTAATTTGGTTAGGTGTTCTTTCGCTTGGACGCATTGACGATCCCCTTAATTCAGAATTTGCGACATTATAAGTGTATGTGGGTATAGATACCATGCTGATTTAAATAAATAGCTGTATGCAAAATATTCAGTGTATTAAATTTTCCCTAGAGCTTAAGCGGTGTTACGGTATAATCATCGTAATATTGTATTTATAAATTTAGGAAAATATCCATGATCCACAGTATGACAGCTTATGCGCGTCGCGAAATAAAAGGCGATTGGGGAACTGGCACTTGGGAAGTTCGTTCAGTGAACCAGCGTTACCTTGAAACATTTATTCGCGCACCAGAGCAATTTCGTGGCATGGAGCCAGTTATTCGTGAGCGTTTACGCAAACACTTACAACGCGGTAAAGTTGAGGTTTTTTTAAAGTTTGTAGCAAATCCTGCCCATGTTGGTGAGCTATCAATTAACCAAGCCCTTGCTGAGCAACTTATAAATAGCGCGAAATGGGTTCAACAGCAAAGTAATGGCGACATTAATCCTGTTGATATATTACGTTGGCCTGGTGTTATGGAAGCTGAAGAACTTGATATGGATAGCGTTAATACAGCACTAATTGCTGGTCTTGATCAAGTAATCGAAGATTTTAAATCAGCTCGTGGCGATGAAGGTGCAAACCTTGAAGAAATGATAGCAATCCGCCTTGATGCGATTTTAGAGCAAGTAGAAATTGTAGAAACGCACATGCCTGAGATTGCTAAGTGGCAACGTGAAAAACTGGCTCAAAAGCTAGAAGACTTAACAGCAAACATTGACGAGTCGCGCCTTGAACAAGAACTTATTTATCTTGCTCAAAAACAAGATGTAGCTGAAGAATTAGATCGTTTAAAGTCTCACGTTAAAGAAACTAAAAAAATCCTTAAAAAAGGTGGCGCATGCGGCCGCCGCCTAGATTTTATGATGCAAGAATTTAATCGTGAAGCTAACACGCTAGCATCTAAGTCTATCAATAGTGACATCACTACTGCCGCTGTAGAGTTAAAAGTATTGATTGAACAAATGAGAGAACAAATTCAAAACATAGAATAGCGTTTTAGCCTGTTTCAACTTGTTTATAACTCATTAAAAAGCCTAGATTTTTCTAGGCTTTTTGTTTTCTACCGTTCATACTAGCCCCCTATTGTACGTGTCCAAGTGGTTACCAAAGTGGTTACCAAGCCGCTTGGTAACCACTTTTTATAATCCTTGGTAACCATTTTTGATGTAACTCAATGAATGTAAAAGAAATCAAAGCAAATATTAAGAGCTGTAAAACGCTTAGGTTTAGTGTTGGTGACAGCCTTTATATAAAGCCTAGCAAAGATAAAAAAAGCGGTGCTTGGGAGCTTCGATACACTATCAATAATAAACGCCACTTTATGACTCTAAAAGGTAGCAACTTTCCAGACAAGACATTATCTGACGCTCGAATTGAAGCAGCCTTGATAAATAAAAAAATTAAGAATGGTATAGACCCACTTGCCGAAAGAGTAAGACAGGGACAAGAAACTATCATAACAATGAACGACCTATTTAATGACTGGTTTAAAGATAAAAGTAAGGAAGTAAAAAATCCTCACCTGCTCGAAAGACAATATACTAAAGATATAAAACCATACATTGGTAAGCTCAAAATTGATGATGTAAATGCACGTGATATTAGGGCTATCATAAAAGAAGTTGTAAATGATGGGCGTCCCTCTATATCTACAAAGTGCTTAAACCTATGTAAAAATCTATTTAAACATGCACAAAAACTTGATCTCACAAAGTCAAACCCTGCTGCAGCTTTTAGTCAAAATGACGCTGGGGGGCAAACCAAAAGTAGAAAAAGAGCATTAAGCCTGCAAGAAATTGAAAGTACATTTGATGTACTCAGAGAGAATTCGACTGTTTTTACCAGAGATAACTATTTAGCAATGGTATTACTTCTTGTATTTGGTAACCGTAAAACCGAGGTTACTCAAGCAAAGTGGGAAGAATTTGATTTTAATGAAAAGATTTGGAATTTAGGCACAAGAAATAAAAAAGAAGTTTATATTCAGATTCCTATTGCTGACGAAGTCATACCCATATTTGAAGAGTTGAAAATAAAATCGTGTGGCTCCGAATACGTATTCCCAGCAAGAAAAGTTAGCAAAGATGGTCATATGTGTGAAAACACTTTGAATCATGCCTTAGCTAAAATGTTTGGCAAAAGTATTAGCAAGAAATCATACCCTAACCTACTTGAGCCTAAAGGCATTAAGCACTTTACTATTCATGATTTAAGACGAACATGTCGTAGCTTATTCGCTGAACTTGGTTATGAAGGAAACGATGTAACACGTTATCTAAATCATACTATTAGTGGTGTTGCTGGTATTTACAACAGATATGATTACTTGGATGAGCGAAGAAAGCTTGCAAGTGTAATGGCAAATCAAATACTTCCTAGAGCTAAGATATCAATGGTATCTGAAGGAATTAATCTAAATGAATAAATTTAAATTATTTCCAAAATGTATACCGCGAGAAGGTTTAAAGATTCAATCACAGCCATTTTTGGTACATGTTCAAGAGCTTGGAGAGATTGATGACGATGATATTAATTATGCTCAGTTAGAAGAAATAGCTTCACCTGTAGGTATTGATAAGCCCAATTTAATAATATCTTCTATAAATAACTTACCAAAAGATGAGTTTGGCCAAGATATTATGCTATTAGAGAAAGAATCGATTAAACGTAAAGCGATGCTGGTGGACGACACTCTAAGGGCACTTCCAGACAAGTCTAGCGTAGATTACAAATTTTGGCTTAATAAGCTAATGCACGAAATGTTTACGCTTGGATCACAAGTGCAAGAGCATAATGACTTTGTAGAACATTTGTATGCCTTAAGAGCCACAGAAAAACACTCTAAAGACCGAACAATAGCAGGTGAATCCTCACCTAAAAAGTATCAGCCTTTTATTGATCTTATCAATGTAATAGTCAGTGACATAAAGCTACACACACATATGTCTAAATGTAGTAGAGCGAATTTAGCAACGGCAATTGATGCTCTATTTTCTATAAATACTATTTATCCTCCTTCACACAAAACGATTAAAACATATATTAACGATGCGTATGGCTCTACTGCTAAAAAAGGTCGAAAGTCTAGTTCAGCCCCCTCCCTTAAGGAAGTTGAAGAGTGGGTAAAAACTAACTATAAAAATAAAATTCATTTTAAATCATAGCACTAAAAACTTTAATAAGCCCTTATCAAGCTAAGGGCTTATTAACATATGCGCAAACCAATAATATTCTCCCCATCAACAATGATGAACCGGAGAAACCAATATGAACCAACTAACAGCACCAACAACGCAATTCACTGATCGCCTAGTGAGAGAAGCCGAGCGCGTAAAAATCACATCAGTTTCACGAACAAGTGCATGGCTACTAGAGAAAAAAGGCTTATTCCCAAAACGACGTAAACTGCATGCCGATAGTGACAGAGTATGCTGGCTACTAAGTGAGCTTCTAGAATTTGTGCAATCCCGCGAGGTCATCAACATGAACTCAGCTTTATGATCAATAACCCCCTGCCAGACCTTGCTATGTATATTGACGATGCTCGAATGATTAAAAAGCCTGAATTGCAAAAGCTTCTTAACATCAGTAGGTCAACACTTGGAAGATGGATAAAGGCTGGCCATTTTCCTCCACCAGCTCATGTAATAAATGGGCGGTCCATGTGGCATTTTCAAGATTATAAAAATTGGCTAGCCAAAAAACACACAAAAGCAGGTAAATAAACTGCTTTTTTTTGGCCTACTGATGACACACTTTGAAACAAAATGATCAGTAAAAACACGCTATTCAACAAGCTAAAAATATATCTTAGTTATTATTTTAAAAGGGCTTTTATCTGTAAAGCGCCTATCCACTAATAGCGGATATTAAATAATATAAGAAAGATACCAATTAATAACTAAGGCAAATAGATATAACAATGACCTTTAAAATATCAACAACTAACTCAGTAAACTTTATATACAAAGACCATAGCTACAGAGTATTTAAACCAAAGACAAAAGGCCAAGATCTAAAAGCATTAACTAAAGTGTTTAAGCATTGTGAATGTATGCTTTCTCACTACTCTAAAGTACTCGTGGCAAGAATAGACTTAAGTACTAAATCTTATTCTATTAATAATCAGATGTTCTTAAAGTTTATTAAAAAACAGTTGTCGATACTTACAAAACAATATAACTGCAAAGTAAGTTATATATGCGCTAGAGAGAGAAATACATCTTCAAATCATCATTATCACTTAGCTGTGTTACTAAGTGGGCATAAAATAAAGCATAGTAGTAAGCTAACCTACCAATTAAAGCATGCTTGGGAATCTGATGGCTTAGGTTCGGCCTCATTAGTTAGCCACCCATACTACCTAATGCAAAGGGGTAATAAACTTACTATAGAACCAGCTCTATACCGCTTAAGCTATTTTACTAAACGTGCCACGAAAGAAGCTAACATTAAGGCTCATAGCTACTTATTTAGTAAACTTGAATACTCAACAGAGCACGTTGATAAATGCTTTAACGATATTATGCTCGTGAATCCAGCTATTACATATCAGGGAAATAAAGAAGCGGCTCTAATAAAGCCAGATAACTCAGAGGCTGGTGGTATCAAGTTACTAAAAAGGCTATCAGGTATAAGCAGTACACAGCTAATACAATCTAAACTTCATCGCTCATTACAGTACAGCGATCACCCTAATCAAGTTAATAACGATCAAGTACCTTTGCAGCACTCTATGAACCGAAACATACACATGCAAGGTGATCGATCACCTTACGCGAACAGACAACATAAACCTCTATTTAGTGATCGCTTTACGTGGCATTAAATTAATATAACCCTTTGATTTATATATTCACCCCATGGTGGTAAGCATATAAATATTCGATTTTAAAAACTTTAAAGAAAATAAATTTTCAAAAAACAAACCCTATGAACCGAAATTTCACCGAACATGATCGATCATAAAAAGGCAAAAAATGAGTAAGTTTGATTTAGAAAGTCTACCCAAGTGTGGCGCTAAAACACGTTCAGGTAATCCCTGTAAGCGCTTAGGCAACAAGCGTAATGGTCGATGTAAATTGCATGGTGGTCGCTCTACAGGCGCAAAAACGATTGAAGGCAAACTTGCCGTACGTACTAACCCTATCAAAAATGGAGCTGGTTGGAACGTCATACAAGGCTATGATCCAGAGTTAAGTGAATACTCTATCGAAGCATATCTCCAGTTGTTCGATATGGCTAAACTCAACAATACAGATAGCAGCGAGTTAAATGCATTAATAGCGCAGCACAGGGTTGCATTAGAATGCTTTAAATATCGCGTTCTTGAGTACTATGGCGCGGATAGCTTTATCATTATCCAATCGGCACTTGATGCACATTACAAAGATATTGATAGTCAACACCTCCATTTTCATATTCACACAAAAGTAGTAAAAGCTCCCTATTTCCACCAACGTATGAGTGAAGCAAGAAAGCAGTTTCTACTTATTAATAAAGCCTTTAAGTTTAATTGGTAGAAGGACGCCAACCGTTGACGGTAATCTATAGGGGGGTGCAACGTTGCACCCCCCTATAGAAGGATTCAAATGAAGCCTATAGCAAACTATTTATGTTAAAAATGAGGCCGTCAACCGTTGACGGTAATATACAGGGGGTAACGTTACCCCCCATTTATTGCCACATTCTTTGAATTAGTAAGGAATTAAAGTAAATTTGTTATGTGGATAATTGATCCGTCAACCGTTGACGGTTTACATAAAACACTACTGTAGCCCTTTAAAAGCCTGTCATAAACGTATCTACAAAGCGTTTAAATTTATCGGTAATAATGGGCAGTACTTTTTTGCGTTGTAGTAAGCTGGGTTTGGTTTCGAGTACGTCAGCGAAGTCATCCCTTAGTGGCATTTCGTCACTTAGCTCATAGCGGGTTACTAACTTTTCTAGGCGTTCTTGGTTTAGCTTTTGCTCTTGGGCAAACTTCTCAAGTTCTAGGCGTTTTTCTTTTTCCCAATAAAGCTCAAACTCTTCATCAACGTCAGCACTGGCAGGTATGCCTTGCAAGTGCTCGTCCATAAACTTATCTATTAGTGCTTTTTTACTTAATAAGGTTGGGTCTGTGGCTATTAGGTTTGCTATTACTTGGCGTTTACGGGCTTTTTCATCGCCACTTTCTTCACCATGTAACTCACGTAATAACTGCAAAATATAGGTTACGTTTACTATATCGCTGTGTAGTAGCTCTAGTTCAAAATCAACGTCATCCAAAACCGATACTTTTTCTTTACTTGAGTTCTCACGTAGCTGCCTGCCAAGGTCGGCATACTTACTCGTATAATCCTGAAACTCTTGCTCGCCCATGGAGGTTGAGTCCATATCAAAGTCAGCAAAGTTGCTTAACATGTTCTTTAAGCGCATAAGCTCACGAAACTGCCTCACAAACAACGCCTGAGCCTCTTCGTCAGGTAAAGCATCTACTGAGTCAACGGTAGGCGTAATTGCCATTAGCGCTTCATAGGCGCTGTTAAAATCAGTAAGTAGCTCGTTATACGAAGGTGTTTCTATGTATTCTTTAGGCTGCTTGTTCGAAAAGAGCGTAAAGGCAGTGTCAGCAGCTTTTTTAAGGTTTCTGAAGCACACTACATTACCATGCGATTTAGTCTCGCCCAATAAACGGTTAGTGCGCGAAAACGCTTGTACCAAACCATGATATTTAAGATTTTTATCAACGTACAAAGTATTGAGTTTAGGAGCATCAAAGCCTGTTAAAAACATATTCACCACCAGCAATATATCAATCTCTTTGGCTTTAACTCGCTTAGATATATTTTTGTAATAGTCTTCAAATAACTTACTGTCCTTGGTGGAGTAGCTTGTACCAAACATTGTGTTGTAGTCGTTAATAAATGAGTCTAACTTATCTCGGCTATGCAGCTTAACGGCTTGCCCTTCGTTTAAATACTTGGCTGATACTTCTTTAATTTGCGCATCATCATTACCTAATTCGTACTCTTCCTCTTCATTGGCCTCATAGCTAAATATGGTGGCAATTTTAAGGTTGTGTTTGCCTTGTGCTTTTTTGCTCGCAAACAACTCATAGTATTGAATAAGCTCTGCAACGCTTGATACACAAAACATAGCGTTATATTCGCGGCTATGCGTTTTACGGTTATGCTGGGCAATAATGTAATCGGTTATTTTATCTAAGCGCGCAGGCGAGGTTAAAAGCTCTTTGGTGTCGATGTCTTCAACTTCAATATCTAGGTTGTTGTTAGAGCCATCTTTGTACTGATAACGCCCAACGTACTCAATAGCAAACTTAAGCACGTTAGCGTCGCGTATTGCATCCACAATTACATAAGGATGTAAGCATTCACCAAATAAATCTTTAGTGGTGCGTTTAACTGAGTTTTTAGCAACGGCGTTGTCGGCAAATATAGGCGTACCCGTAAAACCAAACAACTGCGCGTTATTAAAAAACTCGGTAATGTTTTTATGTGTATCACCAAATTGGCTGCGGTGGCACTCGTCAAATATAAACACAATGCGCTTATCTTGTAGGCTTTGCATTTCTTTCAAATAGCGCTGTTTAGTCACGACGTTATTAAGCTTTTGTAATGTCGTAACCACCAGCTTAGTATTACGGCTTTGGTTGACCTTTCTACCCTTCATTGGCTTATCTAACAGCTGGTGGAACAACATACTGGTGTTATCGGTGCTGTCTACAGAGCCTTTTACAAACGCATTAAACTCAAGTGCTGTTTGGTAGTCTAGGTCTTTACGGTCTACCACAAATACTACTTTATCAACCTCACTTAGCGAGGTCATAATTTGCGCCGCTTTAAACGAGGTTAATGTTTTACCCGAGCCCGTTGTATGCCAAATGTAGCCATTGTCGGTTGTAGTTTTAACTTGCTCTACAATCGCCTCTACTGCATAAAACTGGTACGGCCTAAGCACCATTAAGTACTTACCTGTTTCATTGAGCACTATGTACTTGGTGAGCATATGCGTTAAGTGCGAAGGCGTTAAAAATGCTTCGGCAAAGTCGTGTAACTGGCTTATTTTATTATTTTCGCTATCAGTCCAATCAAAGGTTTGCTTGGCTGACATTTCACTGTTGTTAGAAAAGTACTGGCTATTAACCCCATTCGACATTACAAACAGCTGCACATAGTTAAACAAACCATGGTTGGCATGAAACGAATGCTTTTGATAACGCTTAATCTGGTTAAACGCTTCTTTTAGTTCAATACCACGGCGCTTTAGCTCTATTTGTACCAGCGGCAAGCCATTAACCAATAGCGTTACATCGTATCGGTTAGTGTAGGTGCCCTTTACTGTAATTTGTTGCGCTACTTGAAAGCTGTTTAGCTGTGGTTCATCAAACAATAGTGTTAAGTGCCTGCTGTCGCCGTTATCAAGTGTTACATCAAGCTGGTCGCGCAGTGTTTTGGCTTTTGCAAATATATTACCTTTACCAAGCTTACCCAATATTTGCGTAAACTCAGTATCGCTTAACGTGCAGCCATTCACTTTTTCAAGCTGCTGCTTAAGGTTAGCTTCAAGTGCGGCGTTGTCTTTTAAAACAACGCGCGTAAAACCTTGCTCGCTAAGCTGTGCAATTAAGTTATCTTCTAATTGTTGTTCACTTTGATAATTCATTTATACCTACAATTCCTTGGTGCTAGCCTTATGCAATACATTCACAGCTTTATTGCTAATCTTTATGTAACTTATAACCCTGTTCTGGGTGGTTCGGTATTGTTGGATATGCCAAAAACAATACCTGCTCTTTAACCATTTTACTTAAGTAATTACGTCTTAGCGTGTCGGGCTTCATTCCTAGCAGCTGCGCTATATCACCCAACCTTAAACAGTGCGGCTGTGCTTCTTTACATAGGGCTATTATTGCTTGCTCTACCTCAGACTTCTGCTTTCTACTTGAGTTAGCTCGTACTTGCTCACCTATAACCCATAGTGAACCCCATAACTCATTAGCTGCAACCGTCTCTACTTCTATATTGTCTTGGTCCGGAGTATTTAAAGCTAGGTCCGGACCTTCATTGCTTAACTCCGGACCTTCAGTATCTAGGTCCGGACCTTCGTTATTTAACTCCGGACCTTCAAACAGTGAGAGTTGATCTAACTTAGGAGAGGCTACAAACGTAATACTCTTACCTGCATCATTATCAGGTGTAGGGATTTGTATTCCTTTTAAGTGATATATCTTGCCTCTGTGCTGGCCTGCCGACTCTAAGTACCCTGCATTAACTAACTGACTCAACGCAAGTGTCACTTCTCTTGTATGCTCTGAGGTCAACGAGCAAATACGCTCGTGGTTAAACCATGACTCAGTAATGGCGGTAATCAAAATAGTTCGCTTAAGCTCGCTCAGCTTTTTGTAGCCACTACCAAATGTATCTGTAAGGCGCTTATCAAGCTCAGGCGATACAATATTAACCATACGCAACTCTAAAAAGGTTTGATTCAGCTCATCCTTTTCGTACATATGCGGTGGCTGCCAGTTTTGCGCTTTACAGTTACTGTATATTTTAGGAATACCCGACCCTGCTTTTTCGCTTAGACCAATATTTAAAAACATTTGATGTATAGCGGGGTTTCGGCACTGGCTATTCCCCCCCGCTTTAGCCTCATGCACAGGTATACGCATTAAGCCTGCGTTTCTAAAGCCGATAAAGTCAGGGTGTTTTTCAATTAAAATATTACTTTCGGTATTAAACTCTGCATGTGCGAGTGTATTAACGAGTGCTTCACGAATGGCCTCATGCGCAGGCGTGGTATCTTGTCGTTGGCCGTCATCGGTTAAACTAAACCCAACTTTTAAATCTGCCGTAAGCTTACGGTAAACCTTACGATAAAAATCAAAAGCATTACCCGACCAAGAGCCATCAGTATAAATTCGGTCTATCCAGCGGTGTGTACTATCGTCTTTTTCCTGATAATCAAGTGCAAAACTCGGCAACGCATCTTGAATCGCATCCCACTTACCAAACATCACTAAGCCAGCAAGGGTTAAGCCCGCTTTACCTGTTGCGCGGTCTTGTTGCCAGCCACGTATTGAGCGCAAAAACTCTTGGTCGCTCAATTCTAAAAAAGGGTGTTGTGGTTTGGCATCAACAAACATTTGCCTATAAATGCGAAGGCTTTCTGGGTCTATATCGTCAAGAGTAAAATGCTCTAAAATACGGTTATCGCGCACTTCCTCTTGCTCTGCCAGCATTTTATTTACTGCCGGTGGCAAACACTTTTGATCGGCCTCGTAACGGCGCTGATAAGTCCCATTAAGCGGGTTTGCATTAATAAATACAGGGCGGCTTTCGCGCGGTGCGCGTGGTACAGTAATCGCAATCACCGACTTGCCTTCAAGTGTTTCAATGCGCACGTCGCTTTCGCTGAGTAAATTAACACTCACTTTATTCGGGTTATTAACAATATCCCAAATATTCTTAATAAGGGGCGCAGGGTTTATTATACCCTCAACTGCAAACGTGCCTTTTTTTTCTTTAATGCCCAATAAAATTAAGCCACCACGGGTATTGGCAAACCCGCTATAGGTTTCCCACATATCATTAGGCACTGCACCATGTCCATCTCGGCCACCAGCCTGCTTGCACTCAACCTCTACGCTTTCTTGCAAAGTTTGAATATCAATAATGTTAGCTATTGGGTTATCGTTAATTTTATTAGTCATTGTTTCTCACACAAACATTTGCTGTAGTAGGCCTTTTTTAAATAGCTTAGTGTGTTCAATTTGCTCGTTAACAGCGTCTATTTTTTTATCGAGCGATTGTAAAAATTGCGCTATTTTTTGTTGTTCGTTTAAGCAAGGTAACTGAACTTTGGTTTTAAGCCAACTTTGAGTTTTAAACAGTAACTTCTCAATATGTACGCCATTACTATTAATAAAAAATGCACGTCGCATGTAGAGGGTTGTAGACAAGCGATTAAAGTAATCAATATCTAACTTTGTTGGTTGAGGTCTAAATACATTGTATTCATTAGAAACAATAGCCCCATCAAGCTCTTCAGGTACCAACCCACAGGCACCATGAACTATCTGTCGTTTTGATATTACAAACTCGCCTTTGTGGATGGTGAATTGGCTTTTAACAAGTACATCTTTACCTTTAAAGTGTCCACGACTTTTAACCCCACCAAACCCCCTCTTTACAGTGATCAGCTCATAAGTAGCTTCATCATCCATTTTTAATGCGTCAGATTGTAAAATAAGAATATCCCTTAAAGAATATTCATTCCATTCAGTAAAAGCGTTTCCATCATCGTCTTTAAAACGGATTTGTTGGCTAAAAATCTGTTGCATTACGCCTTTTTTATAGTCTTTTAATAAGCGATGCTTTTCAGTTAACTGGCTGATTTTTGTATCTACAGAGGTGAGAAAGTCAGCTATTTTTTGTTGCTCATCTTTTTCAGGAATATGAAGTTTAAAAGAAGCTAAATCACCAGTTGTAAAACCTTTTATAGTAGTTCCTTGTCCCAAATTTATTAATCTATTTTTATTTTTATATAACTGATAAGCAATGAAGTCTATAGAGCAATTTTCAGGTGTAAAACTAGTAAAATCCTGACTGGTACATACTTCGTGACGGCATACTGCAAATTTACCAACACCAACCCTAGACACAATTAATAAACTATTTTCTGGGACTTTCTTTGTTGCTGAATTTTTTATTGCATCCTTGGAAATAAAGCGATGAAGGTTTATACCAAAAAAATCACCTTCTTTTATATCAGAGCTAGAAACCCAAGGTATATCACCAGACCAATAAGCTCGATTCTCTGTTGATGGAGTGCCTCCACCAAGAAAAGAACCAAGCTTACCTAAAGCTTGTACTTCCCATGGTTTTGAATAAGTCTTAAAACGAAGGTTTGGAGTAACTACATTCATTTACTTACTCCGAATGGCACTTCAATACCTAATTCATCACAAAAACCTGCAATTGTTTTATCCGTTTCAAGCATCGCTTTATCATTTGTGATCAGCTGTTTTGCTACCTCACTCAAATCCACAAGCGCTTCATCTTCAAAGGTGTCTACGTAGCGCGGAATATTAAGGTTGTAGTCGTTCTCTGCTAAATCTGCTTGTGTGGCTGCAAAAGCATATTTATCAATGAAACTGCGTTTGCTTACGGCGTTTAAAATACGCTGCAAGTCTTCTTCACGCATTACGTTGTTGTTAGTGCCTTTTTCAAAGTGATTGCTGGAATCTATAAATAATACGTTATCGTCGGCGTTACGGTGTTTGTTTAGCACCAACACACAGGTAGGAATAGACGTGCCAAAAAATATGTTAGCAGGTAAGCCGATTACCATATCAAGGTAGTTTTTTTCTTTAATAAGGTGTTTGCGTATATGCCCTTCGGCCGCGCCGCGAAACAGCACGCCGTGCGGTAGCACCACCGCCATTGTGCCGTTGTCGTCAAGCTGGTGGATCATGTGTTGTACAAAAGCAAAGTCGGCTTTGCCTTTTGGTGCCAGCTTACCGTAGTCGGCGAAGCGCTCGTTATTCATGTGTAGCGGATTGGCAGACCAGTCCGCCGAAAATGGCGGGTTAGCTACTACGGCACTAAAGCGTTGCTCAAGGTGTGCAGGAACTTCTAGCGTGTCGTCGTTTTGAATGTCGAACTTAGTGTAATGCACGTCGTGCATAATCATGTTCATACGCGCTAGGTTGTAAGTACTTGGGTTTTGCTCTTGTCCGTAAAATTTTAAATCAGGATTATTAGCCTCTTTAGCAACTCGTAACAACAATGAGCCAGAGCCACAGGTCGGGTCGTAAACCGATTTAATATGCGGGTTATTTAAGGTGACTAATTTTGCTAGTAACTTTGACACCATTTGCGGCGTATAAAACTCGCCTGCTTTTTTACCCGCGCCGCTGGCAAACATGCCAATAAGGTATTCGTAAGCATCGCCAAGTATGTCTATTTCGCTGCTTTCTAGGTGAAAGTCGATGTTATCAAGGTGCTCTAATACTTTGGCTATTAACTTGTTGCGCGCATCCGGTGTTTTACCTAACTTATTAGAGGTTAGGTCTAGCTCGTCAAACAAACCGTTAAAATCGTCGGCGCTGTCTGCGCCCATGGTGCTTTGTTCAATGTGATTAAGTACGTTGGTTACATCGTCTAAAATAAACTTATCGTTAGCGCCGCGCTCAGCAAGTACATGAAAAAGCTCTGCAGGTTTTAAAAAGTAGCCTAACTTATCAAGCGCCTCTTCTTTTACTGCTTCTAGGTACTCTTGACCTTCTGCTGTTGTTTCGTCAATTTTAGCAAATACAATACCGTCTTCACTCAGTAACTGGTCGGCATAAGTGTTAAGCTTATCAGACAGGTATTTATAAAAAATAAGCCCGAGTATGTAATCACGAAAATCATCAGCCGACATGTTGCCACGTAAGCTGTTAGCAATATTCCAAAGTTGTTTTTTTAATTCTTGTTGGTGTTGTTGAACCATTAATTTAATCTCATTAAAATATGTTTTATTAATTGGGTAGAACGGCTGAAAGTAACCTTTATTGCTTTAAATGCTAATCTTCTTTTTTAATAAATTTTGTACTTAAATAGTCCCACATTTTTCGTCCAGTAAGTTTATCTGTTGCCGGGTTTGTTCTTACATACAAATCAGTATTATCAAGAAAACATGGTGTATTAGTTGGTGAGCATTCAATGACTAGAACTGTACGATCATTAAAGTCGTAAACTTTTGACTGAATGAAAGGATAAAATCCTTCTCCAATCCGTTCTTTTAAACTGTTTTTAAAATGCAAAAGAAAACCGTCTAATACATTTTTGTGGAACTGATTAATTTCGAGTTCGACCCCCATTATTTTACACTCATCAGAAACCCCAATAAAAAGAGTTCCACCCGATGCATTCAAAAAGCCAACTATTGTTTTAAGTGATGAGGTCTCAATGTGGCGCTCTTTGCTAGGCTTATACATTTTATCATTTTTATTTCTATTTATATCAAATGAAAAAGTCTCTTTAAATTCGACAACATCATTTTCACCATTTCTTATTAAGCGCAATAAAGCCTCTTTTTTATTAGCCTCATCTAAAAAATTTGTAGTCGAAGAAAGTTGATAAACAACTTTCTTAGCTAGATTTGGGTTAAAAATTATATCACTCTCGAATCGAGTGATTTTCTTTCTAATTTCTTCTACTTTGTTTTTAGCTTCAATACACGATTTTTGAATATTTAAAGGAGGGATTGGTGCTAATAAATAGTTACTAAGTGCATCTAAGGTATAATGGCTCCGAGTGCTAGAGATTTCTGCACAATCAGATAAAAAGGCCTGCCCTAGCTCAGAACGTAAATATTGAATAAGGTATTTAGCAAGAAGAGTCTGTTCATTAAGAATTAAAATAAAGTAATTATTCGGTGATTTAACCTCACTCTCACTCACTAGTAAAACATCACCTTGAGACTTAGGAATCAAAATTGCATTATCTTCTGAGCCTTCTATTAAAAAATTCTTTTTATATGTAGTAGCTTGAAGGACATGTTTAAAAATGATTTCAGGTGTATAACCTTGAACCTGCTCTTTTAGGGCCTCCAGATACTGACGTTGAGGTGAGGCATCTACATAACGCCGAATCGAGAGATTAAATTTGAGATTACAAACATCTTCCAGTGAAGCCAAAAAGCTGAAATTTTTAGTATTATTTCTATTCAAAAAAGATGAAATAATTTTATCTACGTGGATATCTCGTAGATAATTTTGTCTGTTAGCACTTTCAAATAAATGGCTTGCATCAATAAATTGAATACTTTGTTTTGGCTTACGATTCTTTTTTAGAACTAAGATACAAGTTGCAATGGAAGTCCCATAAAAAATATTAGCGGGCAAACCTATAACTGCATCTATGCAGTTCTTTTCCTCTATTAAAACTTGGCGAATAACTCCTTCCGCACCACCTCTAAATAACACACCATGAGGCAAAACAACTGCCATCGTTCCATTTTCATTTAATTGATAATACATGTGTTGGATAAAAGCAAAATCTGCTTTGGATTTTGGAGCTAATGCACCATAGCCATCAAAGCGAATATCCGTGCTTAACTTTTCGTCGCCATCCCAAGGAGTTGAATATGGTGGGTTTGCTACAACTGCATCGAAGCGCATATTTAGGTGCTTAGGATCGTCGAGCGTATCACCTCTTTGAATATCAAATTTTTTGTAATGAACACCCTGCAGTAACATATTCATTCTTGCTAGGTTAAAAGTGTTGGTGTTTTTCTCCTGCCCATAATAGCTTCCAACTTTACCTTTTTTGGAACGCATTTCTTTAGCAACTTGTAATAACAATGAGCCGGACCCGCATGCAGGGTCGTATACTGAACCTAAATAATCTTTATCACTGGTGACTAGCTTTGCTAGCAGCTTAGAGACCATAGGAGGGGTATAAAACTCACTCCCTCCTTTGCCTGCAGATACAGAAAACTGTCTAATTAGATATTCATATGCATCACCAAGTACATCGATTTCAGTATCATTAACACAGAAGTTAATTTCATCTAGATAAGTAAGCACTTGAACAATTAGCTTATTTTTCTTACGACTATCTAAACTCCCAGCAGAGAATCGACTTAGAGCCTTGCGAAGACCCTCAAAGACATAATTAAAATCATTTTCGCTATCTCTTCCTACTGTACTATTTTCAATCTGCTTTAGGGCATCTGAAAGCACATCAATTACTAAGCCGCCGTTTTTACCTTTTTCAGCGATTCGATGAAACAACTCTTTTGGCATCAAAAAATAACCTAATTGTTCGATTGCACATTCACTTACAAGCATTAGGTATTCATCATCTTGAGTTGAGGCTTCATTTAACGCATCAAATTTTACTCCATCACTTTCTAACAATTCATCC
This sequence comes from Pseudoalteromonas sp. NGC95, assembly GCF_015864705.1. Taxonomy (NCBI): domain Bacteria; kingdom Pseudomonadati; phylum Pseudomonadota; class Gammaproteobacteria; order Alteromonadales; family Pseudoalteromonadaceae; genus Pseudoalteromonas; species Pseudoalteromonas sp. NGC95. The sequence goes on along the minus strand of NZ_JADYWR010000038.1, from coordinate 2,629 downwards.
GCAAACTTATTTAAATGTTCAGATAAATATTTATAGAATATGAGAACCAAAACATATTCTTTAATGTCATCAAAACTAAAGCTTCCTCTTAGAGCATCAACGATATTCCAAAGTTGCTTTTCTAATGCCATACGATGCACTTCAAACATAAATTTCCCTTTAATCTTCAATAAAGTAGTCGCTATCAAGCGCTTTTACTTCAAATACTTGTTTAGTGCTAACGCCTAAGTTATAAGTAAGCATTAGCTCTGTAAGTTGTTTACCATCTACCAGCACTATGCGCTTTTCTATTAAGCCTACATATTCCAGTGCATCTTTACTAAAGCCGCTGGTGGTAATGAATACGCCTTTTTTAGCGCGGTGCATATCAAGCGCACCCGCAAAGGCTTGTATGTCTGGTCTACCCACTGTTTTATTGGTATAGCGCTTAGCCTGTAAATATATCATTTCAAGGCCGAGTTTATCTTCTTTTATTACGCCATCAATGCCACCGTCTTGAGTATACTGCGTAGCTTGACCTGCATCTTTACGTGATCCGCCGTAACCCATAGCTAGCATTAAATCGACTACAAGGTTTTCAAAAAACGCAGGTGAGGCCGAAAGCACTGCCTGTAGTATTTCATCGCTCAAGTTAGTATTGAGTGTATCTACTGCGGCTTCTATAAGCTCTTCGGGTGTTTTGTGTGAGTTGCTATTTACTAAGCTGGTAGTGTTTTCATCTAGTGAGTCGCTAGTGTCTTTAGTGCGGGTTTTAAAATCTAAAAACTCAGGGTATTGGCTTAAGTACTGGTTATTGATTAGTTCGCCCGTTGCTAATGCTGATAAGCCTTTTTGTGTAATGTTACAAAAGGCTCTTTTAGGCTGCTCAATTAAACCCGCTTTAACAAGGTAAGTTTTAGCCCAACTTAAGCGGTGGTAGGCATAAGTTTGCTTGCCGCTAGGAATACGCAGTTTAAGCTGCTCAGCCGATAAGCTTAGGCTTTGATAAACATTTGCTTCAATATCTTTAAGCTTTACGGTTTTGCCATTAGCTAAGCATTGCAGTAGTGGGGTCATGAATGATTGGTAATCTGGTAACGACATACTATTCCCTGCAGCCGTATTAGTTAGTAACTAAACAGCTAATCCATTGTTCTTATTAGTTGAGATAATATACAAATTAAGATTATGGGGCAAAGGTTATGTAATGAACATATGTCTCATATCGACACACTTTATGTTGAGTAGTGAAGAGAACTAACTTATATTATTCACAAGAGCACTAACTAATAACATTAGATGCTGATTGTAAGTTTTACTACGTAGCTCGGTTTCTTTTAATTTATACTTATACAAATATTTAAGTAAAAGATTAAATCACAAACCAAGTGGTTACCATAGCGGTTACCAAAAGCAAAAACTAGGCAGCAATGACACGACAAGCTATTGATAAATAAAAAGTTAAATAAATTACTCTATATTCAAATTCAAAATATTGAATAGTTTTCAGCCAATTATGGCATATTCATAACTTATCAAAACCCGGGCTAGGCTCGGGTTTTTTATTAATAGCAATAATATTTTGCATGTTGTTACCAAGCATCTTCGTCTAATGTGAGATTCTCACCTCCAAATCACTCTTTATTTTAGTCATTAAAAAGCCCGACTAAGCTCGGGCTTTTTGGTAACAATTAGCTAGGCTAATAATTACGCTTTGAACGTTACTACAACACACCTACGCCTAAAGTAAGAGCACCACCTTCATATGACACTTTATTCTAGACATTAAAAAGCCCGAGACTAAGCTCGGGCTTTTTGATAACAATTAGCTAGGCTAATAATTACGCTTTGGACGTTACTACAACGCACCTACGCCTAAAGTAAGAGCGCCACCTTCATATGACACTTTATTATAGACATTAAAAAGCCCGAGACTAAGCTCGGGCTTTTTGGTAACAATTAGCTAGGCTAATAATTACGCTTTGAACGTTACTACAAAGCACCTACGCCTAAAGTAAGAGCGCCACCTTCATATGACACTTTATTCTAGACATTAAAAAGCCCGAGACTAAGCTCGGGCTTTTTGGTAACAATCAGCTAGGCTAATAATTACGCTACGATAGTTGCTACAACACCAGCACCTACAGTACGACCACCTTCACGGATAGCAAAACGAAGACCTTCATCCATCGCGATTGGTGCGATTAGAGTTACTGTCATCTTGATGTTATCACCAGGCATTACCATTTCTACGCCATCTGGTAACTGTACGTCACCTGTTACGTCAGTTGTACGGAAGTAGNTACCATTTCTACGCCATCTGGTAACTGTACGTCACCTGTTACGTCAGTTGTACGGAAGTAAAACTGTGGACGGTAACCTTTGAAGAATGGAGTATGACGACCACCTTCATCTTTCGAAAGTACGTATACTTCTGAAGTGAATGTAGTATGTGGGTTGATTGAACCAGGCTTAGCTAGTACTTGACCACGTTCAACGTCTTCACGTTTAGTACCACGTAGAAGTGCGCCGATGTTTTCGCCAGCACGACCTTCGTCTAGAAGCTTACGGAACATTTCAACACCAGTACAAGTAGAACGAGTTGTATCATTGATACCAACAATTTCTACTTCGTCATTGATGCGGATGA
>NZ_JADYWR010000037.1:0-21013 GCF_015864705.1 Pseudoalteromonas sp. NGC95 | reverse complement strand
ATGGCAGAAAGCCTCATTCTAGAGCCACGAAGGGAGCGAAGTTTTCCTCGTTCAGTCAACCCAAGACCACAGCGGTACGCTAGAAATAAAAAAGCCGCTCACCTTAAGTGAACGGCATTACGGCAATTGCCGTGCTTTTTAATACGTGATTTTTAATACACACGGTTAAGCAATTACTGCCAAGAACGCTCAGTCGCTAGTTGTTTTTCAAACGCATCAATTTGTGGGTTTAGCGTTTCGGTTACACCAATAAAGTCTAAACCACTTAACAAACGATCTTTTACCTCTTTACTAATATCAAAACTAATTGGTGCAAACTTACTGCTTGTTAGTGTTTGATTTTCAAGGTCGATTTCAATGTTAATATCGTCGTGCTGCTCGCTAAGTACAAACAATTGCTCAAGCGTATCGGCAGGTAATGCAATGGCTAACATTTGGTTGTTACCACAGTTATTAAAGAAAATATCTGCAAAGCTTTCAGCTAAAATAACTTCAAAGCCATATTGCTTCAGCGCCCATGGCGCGTGCTCACGAGATGAGCCACAACCAAAGTTGTCGCGCGTTAATAATATTTGCGCGCCTTGGTAACACGGGCGGTTTAAAATAAAGTCAGGGTTTGGCTCGTCGTTATCTAGGTAACGCCAATCATAAAACAATGCCGCATCAAAGCCTTCGCGGCTAGTTGATGTTAAAAACTGCTTAGGGATAATTTGGTCAGTATCTACATTGTTTTTATCAAGTGGGGCCATTAAGCCACTAAAAAATACGCTCATTAGGCTTCTCCTCTAATATCAACAAAGTGACCATGTATTGCAGCGGCTGCCGCCATTGCAGGGCTAACTAAATGGGTACGCCCGCCACGACCTTGGCGGCCCTCAAAGTTACGGTTAGAAGTAGATGCACAACGCTTGCCTGCTCCTAGGCGGTCATCGTTCATCGCTAAACACATAGAACAACCTGGTTCGCGCCATTCAAAGCCAGCGGCTTTAAAAATATCGGCTAAGCCTTCGTCTTCGGCTTGTTTTTTAACTAAGCCAGAGCCCGGTACAATTAACGCTTCAATGCCGGCTACCACATGTTTGCCTTCAACAATTTTTGCAGCAGCGCGCAAGTCTTCAATGCGGCTATTTGTACATGAGCCAATAAATACCGTGTCTACTTTCGCGCTTGATAATTTATCGCCCGCTTTTAAATCCATGTATTTAAGTGCGCTGCGAATAGCGTCCGCTTTAATTAAATCTGGTTCTTGATCTGGATCGGGTATGCACTCATCAACACCAATTACTTGCTCTGGGCTTGTGCCCCAGGTAATTTGCGGCTGAATGTCGTCGGCATTTAGCTCAACAACTAAATCAAAGTGTGCGCCTTCATCTGTTTTTAATGTTTCCCAGTATTCAACGGCTGCATCAAAATCTGCGCCTTTAGGTGCAAACGGACGACCTTTTAAGTAATCATAAGTAATTTGGTCAGATGCAATTAAACCCGCTTTTGCACCCATTTCTATGCTCATATTACATAGCGTCATACGGGCTTCCATTGAAAGCGCTTCAATGCCTTCACCACAAAACTCTGCTACATAACCTGTGCCACCAGCGGTACCTAACTTGCCAATTACCGCCATAATTAAATCTTTAGCCGTAACCGTTGGACGCAATACACCGTTAATTTGAATTTTTAACGATTTCGCCTTTTTTTGCTGTAGCGTTTGCGTTGCTAATACGTGCTCAACCTCAGACGTACCAATACCATGCGCTAATGCGCCAAACGCACCATGCGTAGAGGTATGGCTATCGCCACATACAATGGTTGTGCCAGGCAAAGTAATACCTTGCTCTGGGCCCATTACGTGCACAATACCTTGATTAATTGAGTTTAAATCGTAAAGCACAATACCAAACTCTTTACAGTTTTTATCAAGCGCCATTAATTGGTTTTTAGATACTTCGCTTGCCGCATCAAGTGATCGGCTCTTAGTCGATACGTTGTGATCCATCGTTGCAAAAGTTTTTTCTGGGCAACGTACCGTACGGTTTTTTTCACGTAGACCTGCAAAAGCCTGCGGAGAAGTAACTTCATGCACTAAATGGCGGTCAATATAAAGTAAGTCGGTTTGCTCGTTTATGCTGGCAACGGTATGTGATTGCCAAATTTTTTCGTATAACGTTTGGGCCACTTGCTAATTCCCTAATCTGTTTGAGTTGCAGCATAACGGTGCTGCAACTTTAATATGTTATTAAATGCGTGAAACGATGGCTGCTGCCACATCGCTTGTGCTGTAACCTGCATTTGGATATATATCTGGTGTGCCAACGCCTGCTTCTACGGCTTCTGCTACTGCTTTTTCAATGGTGCGTGCAGCTTCGTCTTGCCCTAGCGAGTAACGTAGCATTAATGCGGCACTTAAAATTTGTGCTATTGGGTTTGCAACGCCTTTACCTGCAATATCTGGTGCTGAACCGCCTGCTGGCTCGTACAATCCAAAACCCGATTGATTCAAGCTTGCCGATGGTAATAAACCCATTGAGCCGGTGATCATGGCGCACTCATCTGACAAAATATCGCCAAATAAGTTATCGCAAAGTAATACATCAAATTGGCTAGGCTGCTTAACTAACTGCATAGCGGCGTTATCTACGTAAATGTAATCTAAGCTTACTTCTGGGTAGTCTTTGCTTACTTCGGTTACTACTTCGCGCCATAATACGCTTGATGCTAATACATTGGCTTTATCAACAGAGGTAACATGGTTACTACGTAGTTTTGCAGCTTCAAAAGCAAAGCGTGCAATACGTTCAATTTCTTTTCGTGAGTATGTTTGCGTATCAAATGCAAACTCTTCTGCGCCTTCACCACTGCGGCCTTTTTCACCAAAGTAAATGCCGCCAGTTAGTTCGCGCACACATAAAATATCAAACCCTTTTTCGCTGATATCAGCGCGAAGTGGCGACGCTGCACTTAATGCAGGTAATAACTGTGCAGGGCGTAAATTACAAAACAAACCAAAGTGCTTACGAAGCGGCAATAACGATGCGCGCTCAGGCTGCTCGTTTGGTGGTAAGTTTTCCCATTTAGGACCGCCTACCGAACCAAATAAAATAGCGTCTGAGTTTTCACACGCAGTAAGTGTACTCTCTGGTAATGCTTTACCAAATTCGTCAATGGCTGCGCCGCCAATTGCATAATGCTCGCGGTTTAGGGTAAAACCAAACTTATTGCTCACAGCATCAAGTACTTGCTCTGCTGCTGCCATTACTTCTGGACCAATACCGTCGCCAGCTAATACCGCAACGCTGTAGTTTGTTTTACTCATCCTGCTTTCCTTTGTTGTTTTAAATCAGACACTTTTTGTGCACGATAAATTAAGTTATAAACACGGATCATGGCGCGTACCGACGCTTCAACCACATCCGCTGCAATGCCCGCTCCGTGATAAGGTCGGCCATCGTATTTAGCTATAATATTTACTTGGCCTAATGAGCTTGCACCTTGGCCTGTCGCTTCTAAGTTATATTCAATCATTTCAACGCTCATACCGGTTAAGCGCTCAATAGCTGCAAACGAAGCTTCAACTGGGCCATTACCTGTCGCGGCTTCTTGTTTAGCTTCGCCATCAATGCGCATTCCAATAGTAGAGCTTGCTACCGATTGTGAGTTAGAGGCTGAGTTAACAAATTCTAATTGGTATTTTTCGTCTTTGTCGTTAATTTGATTAAAGTAAATCATGGCCTCAAGGTCGTAATCGTATACGGTGCCTTTTTGGTCAGCCAATTCGATAAAGCTTTTATATAAGCCATCCATATCGTAATCAGATTTTTGATAGCCTAACTCTTCTAAGCGATGCTCAATAACATGGCGACCCGAACGCGAAGTCATATTTAATTGGTTGCTTGGCACACCCACGCTTTCTGGCGACATAATCTCATAAGTATTTTGCGCTTTTAATACACCGTCTTGGTGAATGCCAGAGCTGTGTGCAAAGGCGTTTTCGCCAACAATCGCTTTATTTGGCTGTACTGGCATATTACAAATTTTAGCCACTTGGCGAGATGCGCGGTAAATTTCTTCACTTTTAATATCTGTGTATACTTTTAAGTGGTCGTGGCGCATTTTCATGATCATCGCCACTTCTTCAAGCGAGCAGTTACCAGCACGCTCACCAATGCCATTGATAGTACACTCAATTTGACGCGCGCCGGCTTGCACTGCAGCCACCGAGTTTGCTACGGCTAAACCTAAATCGTTGTGGCAATGAACACTTAAACGCGCTTTATCAATATTTGGCACGTTATTCATTAAATGACGGATCATCGCGGCGTATTCGTCTGGCGTTACAAAACCAACGGTATCTGGCAAGTTAATAGTTGAAGCTCCGGCATTAATTGCCTGCTCAACAATTTTACATAAATCCCAATGCGGCGTACGACCGGCATCTTCACACGAAAACTCAACATCATCAGTATAGTTACGTGCCAATTTAATTGATTTAACCGCCATTGCCGTTGCATCGTCTAAGCTCATACGTAATTTATGTTCAAGGTGCAAAGGGCTTGTAGCAATAAAAGTATGAATACGGCTTTGTTGTGCTGTGCGAAGTGCTTCCCCACAGGCTTCAATGTCTTTAGCAACAGAGCGTGCCAAACCACAAATAATCGGGCCTTTTACTTCGGTTGCAATACGTTGCACCGAGCGAAAATCAGCAGGGCTCGAAACCGGAAAACCCACTTCCATCACATCCACATTCAAGCGGCTAATTGTATGTGCTAATTGAATTTTATCATCTTCAGTAAGGCTTGCTTTAAGCGCCTGTTCGCCATCACGTAAGGTGGTATCAAAAATCCATACTTTATCTTGCTCTTGCATAACTGCCCCTCATTCCTATGTTACCCAAATTTCAATTAATCCCAGCCGCGAGATAAAAAAAACCCCGCAATTGCGGGGTTTTTAGTGTTCAACTCGATGCAAACACACTAATCCCCGCTTACTTGCCATAGCAGTAAGAGGTTAAGTTTTAGTGTAATTAAACGAATAATATGCATCTTGTTTTCTTGTGTGTGTGTTCAGTGAAGCCTATTTTTAACATTACAAAGCGACGGAAGCAAGCATAAAAATTCCACAAAACAGATTTAAAAACGATTCAATTGGGTTTTTTAATTCAAACAAGGCGTCTATAAAGAATTAAAATAACAAGTTCGTGACTAGTGACGCTTAAATTAATAAGCACTGCAATATACCGTGCTTATATTAACTTTTTACAATTTTTTTAAGCTATGCTTCTTTACTCGTTTCTCTTACGTAATGCCCGGCTCCACGAGTAATATAACGCAGCTGCCAAATAACGCGCTCAATCAATTCGTCGCGTTGCAATCCTTCTATATCGAGCGCTTCTGCACCCGCATTAAATACGAGCGTTACCATAGATTCCGCCTGAATATAGGCATGCATAGCATTACATTTAGTTTCACTTTCTAAATAATGAGCCAGCTCTAAAATAAAATGTTTTACCTCGCGGGCTACAGCGGCTCTAAATGCTTTAGAAGTCCCAGAGCGTTCTCGCAGCAACAACCTAAATTGGTTACTTGAGTTATCAATAAACTCCATAAAAGTAACCACTGAGGTATTTATAACACTGCCGCCATCGTTTGCTATTCGTCTGCGTGCTTGACGCATTAGTTGGCGAAGAGTTAAGCCTGCTTCGTCTACCATGGTTAAACCTAGCTCATCCATGTCTTTAAAATGACGATAAAAAGAAGTTGGGGCAATACCAGCTTCTCGTGCCACTTCGCGTAAACTTAAATTCGAAAAACTATGATCAGCACTCAGCTGATTAAATGCCGCTTGAATTAACGCCTGTCGTGTTTTTTGTTTCTGTTGCGCTCTAACACCCGACATCAACAGCTCCCTGAATTATTTTATATGAATATTTAGTGATATTAGCTCAATTGTACAGTCTAATACTTGACGACGAGAGTTTGAAATACTATTTTAGCTTACAGTTGTACGCTGAGATTGAGAATTATGAATAAACCACCGATTATTTGGACAAACGTCCTATTTTTTAGCCTAACCTTTTTGGCGGCTGCCACACTTGTACCTTGGTACGCCATTAGCTACGGATTTACCAGCGCGCATTGGATTGCTTTTGTTGGCTGCATGTTTTATGCAGGCTTATCAATTACTGCCGGCTACCATCGATTATGGGCACATAAAACCTATAACGCACACCCTGCTGTTGAATTTATTTTTGCGCTTGGCGGTGCTTTTGCACTACAAAACAGTGCTTTGCATTGGAGTAGCGATCACCGTATACATCACGGTCAAGTTGACGACCCAATAAAAGACCCTTACGCGGCTACCAATGGTTTTTGGTATAGCCATATCGGCTGGATGTTACGTGACTACCAAGGCGATAGCTACAACGACTATAGTAATTGTCGTGATTTACAACGAAATAAAGTCGTTATGTGGCAACATAAGCACTACTTAAAACTAGCACTTGCTATGAACGTAGGTTTGCCTCTTGCACTTGGTTTATTAGTTGGTGATGTGTGGGGTATGTTAATTCTTGCAGGTTTACTACGCTTAGTACTAAGCCAACACTTTACCTTTTTTATAAATTCGGTTGCACATATTTGGGGCTCTCGCCCATACACCGAAAAAAATACGGCACGCGATAACGGTTTTTTAGCGTTATTTACATACGGTGAGGGGTATCACAACTTCCACCATATTTTTGCAAGCGACTACCGTAACGGTATTAAATGGTTTCATTACGATCCAACAAAATGGATGATTCGCTCTTTAGCCGCTGTTGGTTTAGCCAATAAACTAAAGCGTACACCTGTTGAACGTATCGAAAAAGCAAAGGCCGAAACGCTAATGAGCAAAACGCAAACGCGTCTTGCAAAATTGCCTTTAGCACAAGATAAGATTACATTATTACAACAAGAGTACGATTTACTGCTGAAAAAACTGCAAAATTATTGTTCACTACAAAAACAAGTGTTAGAAGTTAAAAAAAATAACATGGCAAAGCAGTGTGAACGCTCAGCATTAATGGCACAATACCATGAGTTGGAAGCCGCCTGGGAAAATCAAAAACAGGCATGGCTAGCACTTAATGCGAGGTTATTAAAAGCCTCTTTTAATTAATTTAGGAGTGGCTGTGGCCAAACAACCAGAACAAAAAAAAGTACCCGTGACATACCAATATGATGCAATAATTATTGGCACGGGTCCTGGCGGTGAAGGTACCGCCATGAACCTTTCAAAAAACGACAAAAAAGTAGCGGTTATTGAACGCCAAGAATCAGTTGGTGGCGGTTGTGTACATTGGGGAACAATTCCTTCAAAAGCGCTTCGCCACTCTGTTAGCCGCTATATTGAATACAAAGCAAATCCGTTATTTAATGTTGGTGAGCGCCCTAGCCGCTTAACATTTCCTGATATTTTACGTCACGCAAGTTCTGTTATTTCTAAGCAATCTAATTTACGTAGTAGCTTTTACGATCGTAACCGCATTCATATGTTTCAAGGTGATGCGAGCTTTGTAGATAAGCACACGATTGAAGTAAAAAGAAATGATGGTTCAACTGAGCGACTGACTGCTAAAACGATTGTTATAGCAACGGGTTCGCGCCCTTATCGCCCACCAGAGGTAGATTTTACGCATTCTCGTATTTACGAAAGCGACACTATTTTAGGTCTTAAACACGACCCTCACCGCGTACTTATATACGGCGCTGGTGTAATTGGTTGTGAATACGCTTCTATATTTAAAGGTTTAGGCGCTAAAGTTGATTTAGTTAATACACGCGACCGACTACTTGCTTTTATGGATGCTGAAATATCTGACGCGCTTAGCTATCACTTTTGGAACAGCGGTATTGTTATTCGTCATAACGAAGAGTTTGACCGAATAGAGACCCGTGACGACTGCGTTATTATGCATTTAAAATCAGGCAAACGCGTAAAAGCTGACTGTATTTTATTTGCTAATGGCCGTACTGGTAATACAGATACATTAAACCTTGAAGCCATTGGTTTAAAAGCCGATAGCCGTGGCCAATTAAAAGTTAACGAAACATACCAAACAGAAATTGACAACGTTTACGCCGTAGGTGATGTAATTGGCTATCCAAGCCTTGCTAGTGCTGCGTTTGACCAAGGTCGTATAGCTGCTGATGCAATTGCGTGTGGTAACTGTGACGACAGACTGATTGTTGATATTCCGGCCGGTATTTATACCATCCCAGAAATGAGCTCAGTCGGTAAAACAGAGCAAGAACTTACAGCCGCTAAAGTACCATATGAAGTTGGCCGTGCTCAGTTTAAGCATTTGGCACGTGCGCAAATTGCGGGTACTGAAGTAGGTAGTTTAAAAATATTATTCCACACTGAAACCAAAGAAGTACTTGGCGTACATTGTTTTGGCGAGCGTGCCTCTGAAATTGTTCACATTGGCCAAGCTATTATGGAACAAAAAAATGGTGGCAATAATATCGACTACTTTGTAAATACCACATTTAACTACCCAACCATGGCTGAAGCCTACCGTGTTGCGGCATTAAATGGTTTAAATCGCTTATTTAAATAACTGCTTAACTAAGAAGTTTTAAAAGCCTTTATAAATAGGTAACAAAAAACCCGCAACTTAGCGGGTTTTTTACTTTTAAACAGTTTTAAAGCTTATTTAAGTAGCTATTACTTATGGTACTTAGCACTTAGCTCATGTACTGCATTAATGAATACACCAGCATTTTCAGGGTCTACATCTGGTGTAATACCGTGGCCTAAATTAAACACGTGGCCATTGCCTGTACCGAAGTCTTCTAAAATAGTGCCTACTTCTTGGCGAATACGCTCTGGTGTACCGTGTAACATAGATGGGTCCATATTACCTTGTAGAGCTACTTTATCACCCACACGGCGCTTAGCGTCGCTAATATTAATAGTCCAATCAAGACCGATTGCATCACAACCCGTTGCTGCAATAGCTTCAATCCATTGACCACCATTTTTAGTGAACAAAGTAACCGGTACTTTACGACCATCGTATTCACGAATTAAGCCATCTACAATTTTATGCATATATTGCAGTGAAAATTCGTTGTAATCGCGCGGGCTTAATACACCACCCCATGAGTCAAATACCATTAGCGATTGCGCGCCAGCTTTAATTTGAGCATTTAAATAATCAATAACTGAGTCAGCTAACTTATCGAGTAATAAATGAAGTGTTTGCGGCTCTGCAAACGCCATTTTTTTTATTTTACCAAATACTTTGCTGCTACCGCCTTCAACCATATAAGTTGCTAGCGTCCAAGGTGAACCAGAAAAACCAATAAGCGGCACTTCACCCTTAAGCTCACGACGAATAGTGCTTACTGCGTTCATTACGTAGCCAAGCTCGTCTGTAGGATCTAACTTTGGAATTTTTTTAACATCAGCAAGTGATGAAATAGGACGTTCAAACTTAGGGCCTTCGCCAGTTTCAAAGTAAAGACCTAAACCCATCGCATCTGGAATCGTTAAAATATCACTAAATAATATAGCGGCATCTAACGGGTAGCGACGTAATGGCTGCAGTGTTACTTCACATGCAAGCTCAGCATTACGGCACAGGCTCATAAAATCGCCCGCTTGTGCACGTGTAGCGCGATACTCTGGTAAATAGCGTCCTGCTTGGCGCATCATCCATACCGGAGTTACATCAACAGGTTGTTTTGCAAGTGCACGTAAATAACGGTCGTTTTTTAATTCGCTCATGGCGTAAATGATCCTAAGACTTGTATAAATTGTGCAAGATTGTACCACCATATTCTCCGACCCTCTATTGCTTAGGGACGAAAACAGCTTTACCTAGAGGCAGATCAATATAATGGCGTGCTTTAATCCATTTTGACTATAAAACAAGCAAAAAAGAATAACATTTAAAACTTTTTATTAATATGTTTGCAACATTACAAAAACCTTGTTATTGTTTGTCCCGCGTTAACAAAAACAATAATAAAAATCTTAAAACAATAAAAATAAATGTTTTAAAATAATAACAATAAAAATCATCTCATAAAAATAAGAAAGCTTGTTATAACAAGTCACTGAAAGAAATTAGACCACCGTAACTGGTGGTTTTTTCTTGCCTAAAATAAAATCCCTCGCCTTAGATTATATAAAAAGGTACACCCCTCAAAGTAGCTCAACTTTACTTGTTGATATACGCGCAAATTAAATATATCTTGATGTACATAAACTTATTATATTCTAATTGAAAGACCAACCCAGCTAGGAGAACAGTTATGCTGACGCGTGTAGAAAAAGCTCAACAAAAATGGGGTGGTAGCCACACAGTAATTGATAAATGGCTAAACGAACGCCAAGACCTTATTGTACTTTATTGCAAAATTGCAGGTTTTACGCCGTACGAAAAACAAGATCAAGCATTGCCAGAGCCAAAACTAATTGAATCATTTTGCCAACTTTTAATGGATTACCTATCTGCGGGCCATTTTGAAGTGTATGACGATATAGCAAAAGCATGTGAAAAAAAGGGCTTACAGAGCCAAGAGCTTGCAAACTCTATTTACCCGCGTATTTCCAGTACAACCGACATAGCGTTAGATTTTAATGATAAGTACGCTGAAGTAGACAAAGAAGACTTGTTAAAGGATTTTGATGATGACTTGTCTGTTATTGGTGAGGCATTAGAAGCACGCTTTGCACTTGAAGATGAGCTTATTGATAACTTGTTTTCTAATCACGCAAACTAATATGTTATTTACGCATATTAAAAAAGGGACCTAAGGTCCCTTTTTGCATTTACACAATAAACTTATTATTGTGCTGGTGCTTCTTCATTTTGAATTTCAAGTAATTCAACTTCAAATACAAGTGTTGAATTAGCTGGAATCTTACCTAAGTCACGGTCGCCGTAAGCAAGTTCTGAAGGAATAGTGAACTTGTACTTAGAACCCACTGACATAAGTTGTAAACCTTCAGTCCAACCAGCAATTACGCGGTTAAGGGGGAAAGTTGTAGGTTCGTTACGTGCATATGAGCTGTCAAACTCAGTACCGTCTAATAAAGTACCTTTGTAGTGTACTTTAACTACATCAGTTGCTACTGGCTTTTCGCCATCGCCTTCGCTAAGTACTTCATACTGTAGGCCAGACTCAGTTACTGTAACGCCTTCTTTTTTAGCGTTGTCAGCTAGGTATTTAACACCCGCTTCTTTGCTTTTTTCAGACTCTACTTTTGCTTTTTCTTCTTGCTTAGTACGTACTGATGTATCTAGTTCAGTTAATACTTCGCGAATTTTTTCTTCGTCAATTTTTGCATTACCAGCAAGTGCATCTTCAAAACCACGGATTAGAAGTGCTTGGTCTAGCTCAATACCAATTTCTGTTTTGTCTGCTAGGTCTTTATTTAAAAAGTTACCTACAGATGCACCAATACCGTATGCTTGTTGCTGTTCTACAGTGTCTAATTTAACTTCAGCTTGTTCTTTTTTTGCTTCTTGATTACAAGCTGTAAGCGCTAAAACTGACGCTGCAATCAATGACAATCTAATCGTCTTTTTCATTTTAAATCTCCGACACACTTTGCAGTTGTCATTTTAATGTATTATTACTAGTTAAAGATTAACGGCCCACATGATAGGCTGCTTGTTTAATGACTAAATTCCACATTGTTAGCTAAACTAAAAACATATCCAGTGATTAGACAAACAACCTAGGCATTTAACGCGTCCTAGTCTAACCTCTCAGTCACTAAGAGTTAAGGGGAAATACCTGTAATATGTCGATATTTCGTACTTTTTTAATCGTATTTAGCTGTTTTTTAGCCATCGCCTGTACCGATAAAAAACAACACGCTGTAGCAAGTTACGAACATGCTGCACAAGGTGCGTTTTCATCAACAGTTTCAAACGATGGTAAATACAGTTTGATCTCCTCTATCAACCATGGGGTCGCCCTGTGGGATAATCAACAGCAGGTACTAAAATACCAATGGTTTCAGCAGCAAGATCAAGACAGTTTGGTATACGCCGTTGCTATTGCTTTTGATAACAGCGTGGCTGTTACCGCCGAAAAAACCACGTTTGCTGTGTGGGATATAGCCACAGGCAAAAATAGAGGTTATTACAAAATACAAAAAGCCAGCATTCGCGATATTGCCATTAGCAATCAAGGCCGTAGTGTTTTATACGGCCGTAGCGACGGCGTTGTCGTATTTGTAAACCTAGAAACCGGACGTCGTATTGAGTTTTTAGGTCATCAAGATAAAGTTAACACTGTTGACCTATCACCTAACGGACGCTTTGCTTTGAGTGGCTCTAACGATTATGTTGCTTACTTTTGGGATACACGTACAGGGCAAGTAATTCATCGTTTTAATCACCCAACGCGTGTTACCAAAGTAACGCTCGATCCACAAGGTCGCTATGCGTTTACGGCCGACAGTATGGCACAAGCAAATGTATGGAAGCTGACTACAGGTGATCTTGTGAGTAAACTGAAGTATATTGCGCGTCAGAAAATTTTTACTGCTGTGCGTTTTAACGAACAAGGCACTTTGCTTGCAACCGGCTCGCCAAATAAGCGCGTAGATTTATGGCAAATACCAAGCGGTGAAAAAATTCAAACTTGGCAGGTTACCCCGCGCGAAGGCAGTAAGCCTAAATCGGCGGTGGTGCTAGATGTGACATTTACAGATAACGGTAAGTCGTTGTTAACCGAAAGCTCCAGCGGTATCGCAGAGCGATTTATTATACGAGAGAATAATGAACACAATTGAACATCGCTTAATGGAACTTGAAGCCAAAGTGGCTTTTCAAGACGAAACAATTGAAGTCTTAAATGATGAAATAAAAGTGCACCAGCAACTGTTAGCAAAAATGAAACGCCAAACTGAGCTGCTAGCAGAAAAAATTAAAGAGTCGCAGTCATCATCGTCTATGATGTCTGAAGCACCTGAGCCGCCTCCACCGCATTACTAAAACCGGTAAAAATTAGGCAATAAAAAACCGGGTTAGTCGCCCGGTTTAAATACACCAATTACTTGTTCAAATTGGCGAGTAGACGCCTGAACAGCGTTATCGGGTTGCGCCATTTTATGACCACACTCAACACACTCTACTTTTTCAACATCATGTTCTCTGTATAGCATCATAGTATCCATGGCTTTGCAGTCAGGGCACGATGCACCAGCAATAAAACGCTTCTTTTGTCTCACAACATTTTTCCTGTGGTTTGAACTACTGCTATTTTATCGTATAACTTCACTTGTTGATACGCTTGATAAGAGCATTAAGTTCTATGTTATGATAGCGCCAACTTAACAAGGGCACAGCAAAGTAACGCATTCATGATCCAAATCTCAGAAATAGAACTACTTCGTGGCGGTAAAGCCTTATTAAAAAATGCATCTGCTACGTTATTCCCAGAACATAAAGTAGGCCTTGTTGGCGCTAATGGCTGTGGAAAATCAACGTTATTTGGTTTACTAAAATCAGAACTACAACTAGATGCCGGTAACTGCAGCATTCCAAAAGATTGGTCTATTGCCTCTGTTAAGCAAGAGACACCTGCACTTGAAATAAGCGCGATTGATTATGTACTTCAAGGCCACCCAGAATACTACGCAATGCGCATAGCACTGCGTGAGGCCGAAAAAAACAACGATGGCGACACACAAGCCAAAGTACATATTCAGCTTGAAAACATTAAAGGCTACAGCATTGAATCAACCGCCGGTGAGCTATTACACGGCTTAGGCTTTGCCAATAACCTGATAGAAAACCCTGTCAGCTCGTTTTCGGGTGGTTGGCGTATGCGTTTAAACCTTGCCCAAGCATTAATACGCGACGCCGATTTACTATTACTCGATGAGCCAACAAACCACCTTGATTTAGATGCCGTTTATTGGCTTGAACGCTTTTTACGTGCTTATACCGGCACCCTTGTACTTATATCGCATGACCGTGAGTTTTTAGATGCGGTGGTTGACCAAATTTGGCACGTAGATAAACAACTTATCAACGTGTACAAAGGTAACTACTCGCAGTTTGAACGCCAAAAAGCAGAGCGTTTACTACAACAACAAGCAATGTTTGATAAGCAGCAAGATCAAATTGCACACTTAGAGCAATTTATAACGCGCTTTAAAGCAAAAGCCAGTAAAGCTAAACAAGCACAAAGCCGTGTAAAAGCGCTTGAACGCATGGAAAAACTAGCGCCGGCACATGCCGACTCGCCGTTTAACTTTGAGTTTGCAGAGCCAAAAGCATTACCAAATCCACTAATGACAATAGATAAAGCCAAAGCGGGTTATGGTGACGTCACTATTTTAAATAATATAGAGCTAAACCTTGTACCAGGTAGCCGAATTGCTTTACTTGGTAGAAATGGTGCGGGTAAATCAACGTTAATTAAACTCCTTTCTGGTGATTTAGAGCCACAAGCTGGCGAAGTTATTCAGCATCACGGTTTAAATATTGGTTACTTTGCGCAGCATCAGCTTGAATCCCTTGATTTAAAAGCCAGTGCAATAATGCATTTACAACGCCTCGACCCAAAAGCTACTGAGCAATCACTACGTGACTTTTTAGGTGGTTTTGCCTTTATTGGCGATAAAGCCCTTGAGCCTGTAGCCCCATTTTCAGGCGGCGAAAAAGCACGTTTAGTACTTGCTATGTTGGTATATCAAAAACCAAACTTATTACTACTCGATGAGCCAACTAACCACCTTGATTTAGAAATGCGCCATGCACTTGTTATGGCACTACAAGGCTTTGAAGGCGCTATGGTTACCGTATCGCATGATCGCCATATGCTTAAAAACACCGCCGACGAGTTTTACTTAGTAGATGGCGGCAAAGTAACCCAGTTTGGTTACGACTTAGATGCGTATTATCAGTGGTTACTGAATGCCAATAAAGAAGCGGTTAAAGCGCAGCAAAACGACGAGCCTAAAGCAAACCCAGGTGTTAACCGTAAAGAGCAAAAGCGCCTCGAAGCCGAGTTTAGAAAAGCTGTTCAACCACTTAAGAAGCAAATTGAAAAGCTTGAAAAACAACTTGATAAACACTCAGCAGAACTTAGCGAAGTGGAAGTTGCACTTGGCGATAACGAGCTTTATAACGATGACAACAAAGCAACGTTAAAAGAGCTAATAGCAAAACAAGCGACATTAA
Source organism: Pseudoalteromonas sp. NGC95 (assembly GCF_015864705.1). Classification (NCBI taxonomy): domain Bacteria; kingdom Pseudomonadati; phylum Pseudomonadota; class Gammaproteobacteria; order Alteromonadales; family Pseudoalteromonadaceae; genus Pseudoalteromonas; species Pseudoalteromonas sp. NGC95. The sequence goes on along the minus strand of NZ_JADYWR010000037.1, from coordinate 5,823 downwards.
CACCCAAAGTAAACGACATCGAAGAAGAGCTACTCATGGCCCTTGAAGAGATGGAAGAAAAAGAACAGGCCTTTGCCGATGAACTTGCTTAACAGCAACGATTTTTGGCAATTTGCATGTCAGCTTTATAGCGAAGGTGGCATGCAAGCACGCCTGTTGGATTATCAAAACCAGCAAGGTAAAAACGTTAACCTGTGCTTGCTGCTTTATTACCTAGATTCTCTCAATCTAGTAATTAGCCAAGCCCAGCTAAACAAGCTTGAACAATCAATTAGTGAGTTTGACCAACAGCTATTAAAGCCCCTACGCGCCACCCGCGGCTATTTAAAAACCAATCAAACCGAAATTGCAGATTATGCTGCAATTCGTAAAGAACTGCTCAGTGCCGAGCTTAAGCTAGAAAAACAACAACAACAGATGTTAATAACCACAATTAATAGCTTTGCCCTAACACCTTGCAGCACGCCAAATAACACATCGTTATATTTGTAAAAGCTCTCATGTAGGTCGTGCTTTAGCGCGTTAATTTTTATAACGAGATAATTCATGGCTAAAAAGCCATTTCCTACGGGTAACCAAATCTTGTAGGAGCCAGTTTTAGCTGCGAATAAATTTTAAATTAAATAATTCATACGTTTTCACGGAAATATTTAAATGATATATTTACAATAAAAGAAATAATTAATAAAACGATTCCACTTACTATGGTAGATACAATAAAAAATGGATCAACATAACCTAAATATATATACCCTAGAAACTGAAAGGTAACACAACCTAATAATACAGGAAGAAGTAACGCTCCTACTTTTTTCTTGATAAAAAAATTAGTAGCAATTGAGGTTGTCAATCCTATAAGAATTAATACAATAATTCCTAAAACACCATCATTCATGATTTAACTCCCTATATTCAGGTTATTATTTTACCTATTTATTCAAGTACGAATTTATGGAGTGTAGCTCCATGTACAATTCAGCTCCAAGTAGTAATATCCTCCAGCTCCGTTGGGGAACTGCCATAACTCGCAACTAGAATGCAAACTTCCTGATTCACCATGCAAAATAGGGTCATAGTTTCCTTCTTCAGCAATACGAAGCAAAACGCCTTCAGGAGGGCTTGCGTCATGACCACATATATCGCTTGTAGTGTTTTGAGTTGAACTACAATAAGCAGTATCTCCAAACTTAACAACTCCTAGATAGTATAATTCAGCTCTTTCTTGCAAAAGGGCTCGAATTATGACAGAACCAAAAAGTGTCTTAATTTCAATTTTATCTGCTAAGTTATCTATGTCCCTATACATGTTCTGAATAAATTGTATATCGCAAGCATATTTACTTGAGCCTCCTGAGTAGCATAGGTCATGTTGATTACAAGAGTTTTCAAATGGATAATCTGGAACTAGGTAAGTATTCCAACCAGTCCCACAACCATTAGCACTGACAGAATTGGCGATCACATTTGTACTTAAAGCATTAAGATTTCCAGACGAAACAGAGCTAAAATTTTCCACTCCACTTATAAAGCTTTCAGTTTCATCAAAAGCATTTTTTAGAGCATTATAAGTTGAAATATCTTCTAATGTACCATTAGGCAATGCTCTTCTTGTCGCCAAAAGCTCATATACTTCATCCCTAACCACGTAGCGTTCAGCTTTAGATGTTTTTAAGTTGACAATTATATAATCCCCCTCACCACTGTATAAAGCTAAAGACTCGAACTGAGATGAAGAGCTACAAGAATCACAAGTTAATACAGAATACTCGGAAGCAGCATCACTATTCAGTGGAACCAAAGCAAAGCAAAGCAGGAAGAATTATTTTATAAATGTTACGCAACATAAAGTCCCTTTCGATTCATTATTAATGTTTATATTGATATCAATTTTTTAACATAAAAAATAAAGAAGCTAAAGTCAACTATTGAACATAAAGAAAACTTACCCAAAATATGGAAGCCTGACACCAAATAAACAGTGGACTAATATATTTTAACAACTTTACCCTTATTATATTTCCCATCACTAACTTCACTTAACTTTGTTGATCCAAATCAACTTCTCAATCACGCTTTTTATAATCAACAAAGTAGCTTGATCTGGATCATATCAGCCTCTGCCAACTCGCACTATGATGAACCCATAGACATTAGGAGGCATTTATGGACGTATTCTTCAGAGACTTTTTTAGTGACCCAGTACTATTTTTATCATTTGGTTTTCTGGGAGTCGTGATCAGTTTATGCCTTTTCTTTGTGTACTTTTTTATCAAGAAAGTGCATGACGACCAAACACCCAATTAGAATTAAGCACGACGCGCAAAGCCCCTTATCAACTTGTTTGATTAGGGGCTTTTTATTGCCAAAAATTTGTTACACTAATACTTCAATTAGCTGGGTAGTTATAAATAATGCTTACAAATTTCAAGCCTGCGTGGTGGATGAGTAACCGTCACGTACAAACAATTATGCCGCGTTTCTTTCGTCCTTTTCATAATACGCGTTATCAATTAGAGCTGCTTGATACCCCTGACGGTGATTTTTTAGAGCTTGCCTGGTCACTACCAAAAAATGACGATGCCCCGCTGGCTATTGTATTACATGGCCTTGAAGGCAATATTAATAGCTTTTATGCCAAGGGTATGATGAAAGCATTAAAAAAGCAGGGCTTTAACGTTGTATTAATGCACTTTCGTAATTGTTCAACTGAAGTTAACCGCTTACCCCGTGCTTATCACAGTGGTGAAACTGGCGATCTAGATTTTTTTATCAAACAACTCAAGCTGCAATTTCCAAACCGGGCTTTACTGGCGGTTGGTTTTTCACTCGGTGGTAATGTGCTCGCTAAATATCTAGGAGAGCAAGGCGAGCAATGTTTACTTGATGGCGCTGCGGTTGTGTCTGCACCTTATGATTTGTCAGCATCATGCCAAGTAATACGTAAAAGCTTAGCAAAAATTTATCAGAAGTATTTGCTCGATCGGATGAAGAAGTCCATGCACCGTAAACTGCCGCAAATCAAGCAACAAATTAATTTAACGCCAGAGCAATTACTGGCCATTGATGATTTATGGCTGTTTGATGAGCAACTCACCGCACCGTTGCATGGTTTTAACGGCGCTGAAGATTATTACCAACAAGCCAGTGCCAAGGCCTATTTAAAACACATCACCACACCGACTTTAATTATTCACGCCAAAGATGACCCTATGCTATCGATTAAAGCAGTACCTAATAGGCAAGATGTGAGTGAGCATGTTACGCTGCGTATCTCAGAAAAAGGCGGCCATGTTGGTTTTATTACGGGTAATAACCCATTAAAACCGGTTTACTGGTTAGAGCAAATCGTGCCTGAGTACTTCAATCAGGTAGTTAAAAAAGAGCCACTATGATCATTCCACTCCAACAACTCGATAAAGACACACTCTACAATTTAATTGAAAGCTATGTTTTGCGTGAAGGCACCGATTACGGTGAAGTAGAAGCAAGCATTGAATCTAAAGTTAACCAAGTTAAGCTACAGCTTAAAAATGGCGAAGCCATGGTATTTTTCTCAGAATTACATGAGTCAGTAACTATTATTTCGAAGGGCGAATTTAAAGCGCTGCAAAGTGAAGAGCATCAAGCACAGTCGTTTGATTAAGGCGTAGTACTTGTAACTTTTGAGTTGAACGTACACAATGGCTTTTTACCCAAAGAGCCAAAACATGATAAAACTCAGCACTCTAGTGGTAGCCATATCACTAGCATTAACTAGCCAAGCCCAAGCAGAACAAACAATAACAGCATCTGAAAAGGCAATTAAGCTCGCTAAAGACACTATTTTAATTGATACCCATATCGACGTACCTTACCGAATTCATAAAAACTGGGTTGATGTAACTAAAGCGACAACTGATGGCGACTTTGACTACCCTCGCGCTGTAAAAGGCGGTTTAAACGCACCGTTTATGTCGATTTATATTCCTGCGCATTTGGAGTTTGAAGGTAAAGGTAAAAGCTATCAGCTAGCCAATCAAATGATTGATAGTATGGAAGCCATAGCCCAGCGCGCGCCCGATAAGTTTGCTATTGCTAGCTCAAGCAGTGATATAGAGGAGCAATTTAAACAAGGTAAGCTCTCTATCGCAATGGGTATGGAAAATGGCTCTCCAATCGAAGGGGATATGAAGAATCTTCAGCATTTTTACGAGCGTGGCATTCGCTACATCACGCTAGCGCACTCGCAAAGCAACCATATTTCGGATTCGTCTTACGATATACGCCGTAAATGGAAAGGCTTAAGCCCATTTGGTAAAGAGCTTGTCACTGAAATGAATAATATTGGTATGCTAATCGATGTATCGCATATTTCTGATGATGCGTTTTATCAGGTTATGGATCTATCTAAAACACCCGTAATTGCCTCACATTCATCACTTCGTAAATACACGCCTGGCTTTGAGCGTAATATGAATGACGATATGCTATTGGCACTTAAAGAAAATGGCGGCGTTATTCAAATTAACTTTGGCTCAAGCTTTGTTACCGCTAAAGCAGGCAGTTGGGGCAAGCAGTTAAAAAACACAAAAGAGTCCGTTAAAAAAGACGGCACTAAATTAAGCAAAGATTTTGATGCTGCATACCGTGCTAAAAACCCATACCCATTTGCAAGCCTTGAGCAAGTACTTGATCATATTGATCACGTAGTTGAGCTAATTGGTATTGATTATGTAGGTATTGGCTCTGATTATGATGGAGTTGGTGACTCGTTACCTATCGGTTTAAAAGATGTATCTAGCTATCCTAATCTTGTTCAAGGTTTAATGGACAGAGATTACAGCGACAAAGATATTAAAAAGATTCTTAGCGGTAATTTATTAAGAGTTTTAAAACAAGCTGAAGAGTATGCGAAAAAGCATTAAAGCTTTTATCATATATTAGTAATTGGCTAAAAGCCCAAGAGCTAACTCAATATAAGCACGGCCTAGCCGTGCTTTTTTATATCTAAGAGCTCAGTTATTTTCAGCAACCTTTTTCCTCGGGTTTCGTAAAACTCAACCCAAGCTACGGCAATAAAGCTATATCTAGGAGCAAATCACTTTTCTCCAGGCATTAAAAAAGGCCACCTGAGTGACCTTTTTCTAACAATTAACTTTAACGTTAATTATTACGCTTTGAACGTTGCTACAAAGCACCTACGCCTAAGGTAAGAGCGGCACCTTCATATGACACTTTTCTTCAGGCATTAAAAAAGGCCACCTAAGTGACCTTTTTCTAACAATTAACTTTAAAGTTAATTATTACGCTACGATAGTTGCTACAACACCAGCACCTACAGTACGACCACCTTCACGGATAGCAAAACGAAGACCTTCATCCATCGCGATTGGTGCGATTAGAGTTACTGTCATCTTGATGTTATCACCAGGCATTACCATTTCTACGCCATCTGGTAACTGTACGTCACCCGTTACGTCAGTTGTACGGAAGTAANTACCATTTCTACGCCATCTGGTAACTGTACGTCACCCGTTACGTCAGTTGTACGGAAGTAAAACTGTGGACGGTAACCTTTGAAGAATGGAGTATGACGACCACCTTCATCTTTCGAAAGTACGTATACTTCTGAAGTGAATGTAGTATGTGGGTTGATTGAACCAGGCTTAGCTAGTACTTGACCACGTTCAACGTCTTCACGCTTAGTACCACGTAGAAGTGCACCGATGTTTTCGCCAGCACGACCTTCGTCTAGAAGCTTACGGAACATTTCAACACCAGTACAAGTAGAACGAGTTGTATCATTGATACCAACAATTTCTACTTCGTCATTGATGCGGATGA
>NZ_JADYWR010000036.1:0-24187 GCF_015864705.1 Pseudoalteromonas sp. NGC95 | reverse complement strand
TAATATCGAGAGCATTAGAAAGTTGCATAAAAAAATCCGAATTCTACAAAAGAATTCGGATTCTTACATACCTAGAAGATCGTTCAAGTGCTATTAACTAATTCTTAAATGATCGGCATTAGCCTCTTGGCTTGCTTTAAATATCGTTATTTTAACACGAAAAATTAAACTTTTAAGTAATCCATAATACCTTCTGCAGCGTTACGTCCTTCAAAAATAGCAGTTACCACTAAATCTGAACCACGTACAATGTCGCCACCAGCAAATATTTTAGGGTTAGTAGTTTGATGTGTAAACTCACCTTGTTCTGGTGCGTTAATACCGCCCCAGTTATTTATTTCTACATCGTATTTTTCTAACCAATCCATTTTGTGAGGCTGGAAACCAAACGCCATAATAACTTGGTCTGCTTCAATAACATGCTCTGAACCAGGTACTTCTTCAGCACGGCTTCTGCCTTTTGCGTCAGGTTCGCCTAATTTAGTTTTAACCATTTTAACGCCGGTCACTTTACCTTTATCGTTCAATACAATGCCTTTAGGCTGAACGTTATACGTAAATATAACGCCTTCTTCTTTCGCGTTTTTAACTTCACGTTTAGAGCCTGGCATATTTTCTTTATCACGACGATAAGCACACGTTACTTTTGCAGCATTTTGTCGAATAGACGTACGCACACAGTCCATCGCTGTATCACCACCGCCAAGTACAACTACTTTTTGATTAGCCATATCAATACACGGTTGTTTTGTCTCGTCGTAGCCCATTACACGGTTCGTGTTACCAATCAAAAACGGCAATGCATCGTGAACACCCGCTGTATCTTCATTTTCAAGACCTGCACGCATACTCTGATACGTACCAACCCCTAAAAACACAGCGTCGTAATCAGCTAAAATTTGATCAAGTGTAATATCAACACCTACTTCAACATTTAACTTAAATTCTACGCCCATTTCAGTGAAAATTTCACGGCGCTTTTGCATTACTGATTTTTCAAGTTTAAAAGAAGGAATACCAAATGTGAGTAGTCCACCTATTTCTGGGTGACGATCAAACACTACTGGTTTAACGCCGTTACGCACCAAAATATCAGCACACCCTAAACCTGCAGGGCCCGCACCAATAATGGCTACTTTTTTGTCAGTCCATGTTACATAAGACATATCAGGCTTCCAGCCCATTTTAAATGCCTCATCAGTAATGTATTTTTCAATATTACCAATTGTAACCGCACCAAACTCTTCATCGAGCGTACACGAGCCTTCACACAAGCGGTCTTGTGGGCAAACACGCCCACAAACCTCTGGTAAACTATTTGTACGATGAGAAAGCTCAGCCGCCTCTATAATACGGCCCGTGCGTATTAACTTTAACCATTGTGGAATGTAGTTATGTACTGGACATTTCCACTCACAGTATGGGTTACCACAATCTAAACAACGGTCAGCTTGTGAGTTAACCTGATTCTCTGAAAAGGGTTCGTAAATTTCTACGAAAGATTTTTTACGTGACGAGATTGGTTTTTTGCGTGGGTCTACACGCTGCACGTCTATAAATTGATATACATTTTCGCTCATACTGCCCCCTTATTGCGCCTGAACACGTAGTTCGGCACTACTGCGAGCGCGATGCCCGAGTAAACTTTTTACGTCACTTGATATTGGTTTTACTAATTTGAACATCGGTAAGTACAATTCAAAGTTAGCCAAAATACTTTCTGCTCTGCACGAACCCGTAAGCTCTAAATGCTCAGCAATTAAGCCGCGTAAATGTTCTTGATGCGACGTTAATTCGTCTAGTGTTACTATTTCGACAAGCTCTGGATTAATGCGTTTTTCAAAATCATTTCGCTCATCTAAAATATAAGCAAAACCACCTGTCATACCCGCGCCAAAGTTAACGCCTACATTGCCCAGTACACATACAACGCCACCGGTCATGTATTCACAACAGTTGTCACCTACACCTTCAACAACCGCTTGCACACCTGAGTTACGAACTGCAAAGCGCTCGCCTGCACAACCTGCAGCAAACAGTTTGCCGCCTGTTGCACCGTATAAACATGTGTTGCCTGCAATTGTGGCTTTGTGACTTTCGAACGACGAGCCAAGTGGTGGACGAATAACTAACTTGCCACCCGCCATGCCTTTACCTACGTAATCGTTTGCATCGCCAACCAGTGTCATTTCAAGGCCACCGGCATTCCAAACACCAAATGATTGACCCGCAGTACCATGTAGCTCAATTGCTACAGGATCTGCCGCCATACCTTGGTTGCCATATTTATCAGCAATATAGCCAGAAAGCATTGCACCTACCGATCTGTCCGTATTACAAATACGACTTACTAGTGAAATACCGCTTGAAGCATCAATTGCTTCTTGCGCCTTAGCAAGTAGGCTCTCATTAAGTTTTCCTAAATAATGTGAGCTATTAGGCGCACTGCAATAAAGTGTTTCACCTGTTGGGTTATTAGGCTGAGCAATTACTGAAGATAAATCAATTTTCTTCTGTTTTGCTGTTTTGCCTTCAATTGCTTCAAGCAAATCTAAACGACCGATTAAATCAGTTAAATTTACAACACCTAAGCTAGCCATGATTTCACGTGCTTCTTGCGCTATAAACTTAAAGTAGTTCATAGCCATTTCTGGTAAGCCGTGGTAATGCTTTTGACGAAGTGTTTCGTCTTGTGTTGCAACACCGGTCGCACAGTTATTTAAATGGCAAATTCGTAAGTATTTACAACCAAGCGCAACCATTGGGCCGGTACCAAAGCCAAAGCTTTCTGCACCTAAAATTGCCGCTTTAATTATATCTAAACCCGTTTTTAAGCCACCATCTGTTTGCAAGCGAATACGATGACGCAGTCCATTTTCAACAAGGGCTTGCTGCGTTTCTGCAAGTCCTAGTTCCCATGGGCTACCTGCATATTTAACTGAAGTAAGTGGGCTTGCGCCTGTACCGCCGTCGTAGCCAGAAATAGTAATTAAATCGGCATACGCTTTAGCAACACCCGTTGCAATGGTTCCTACGCCTGGTTCTGAAACCAGTTTTACAGAAATAAGTGCTTTAGGGTTTACTTGTTTCAAATCGAAAATTAGCTGCGCTAAATCTTCAATTGAATAAATATCGTGATGTGGTGGTGGCGAAATTAATGTAACACCTGGAACAGAATAACGAAGCTTAGCAATATACGGGGTTACTTTTTCACCCGGTAATTGACCGCCTTCGCCTGGTTTTGCACCTTGCGCTACTTTAATTTGAATAACGTCAGCACTGCGTAAGTAATGCGGCGTTACGCCAAATCGACCTGAAGCGACTTGCTTAATACGCGAGTTTTTCTCGGTACCATAACGCAGCTTATCTTCACCGCCTTCACCAGAGTTTGAACAACCACCTAAGCGGTTCATTGCAATTGCTAGAGCCTCATGCGCTTCTGGCGATAATGCACCAATACTCATTGCTGCTGAATCGAAACGCTTGTATAGGTTTTCTGCAGGCTCTACATCATCGATGCTAATGCCTTGCTCTGGAATTTTAAGCGCAAGCATGTCACGTAAAGTGGCAATAGGACGCGTATTAACAAGTTTTGCATATTCACTGTAATCACTATATTCACCAGAACGAACTGCTTTTTGCAGGGTTTGGATTACATCAGGGTTATAAGCATGATACTCGCCGCCATGTACGTACTTAAACAAGCCGCCGTGGCTTAATAATTTACGCTTACTTAGAGCGAGTTTGTGTAAGCTTTGCTGATCGTCATCAAAGTCGGTAAAGCATGCGCCCTGTATGCGACTTGCCACACCTTTAAAGCACATTTGTACAATAGCGTCAGATAAACCAACCGCTTCAAACAACATTGAGCAGCGATATGACGCAACCGTACTTATGCCCATTTTAGACATGATTTTGTATAAGCCCTTGTTAATGGCTTTACGGTAAGCAAGAGTTACTTCGCAATACGACTTATTAATAATTTTGCTGTCGCTCATCGCAACTAACGATTCATACGCAAGGTATGGATAAATTGCCGTAGCACCAAAGCCTAATAACACAGCAAACTGATGCGCATCACGCACGCTACCGGTTTCAATGATAATGTTTGATTCACAGCGAAGATTGTTATCAACTAATCGTTTTTGTACCGCACCTACAGCCATAGCTGCTGGAATCGGCAAATTTGCTTCATCAAAGTTACGGTCAGTTAAAATAAGCATGATACAACCAGCGGCTGCTTTTTCTTGTGCTTGGTCACAAATACGCGTTACCGCATTTTCTAAACCTTCTTCAACTGTGTAGATAATATCAATTTTACAGTAGCTGTAATGCGCTTCATCAGCATTTAATAGCTGCTGCATGTCTGCGTACATTAAAATTGGCGTATCAAACTGTAGGCGCTTAGCATGGCCTGTTGTTTCGTTAAATACGTTTTGCTCACTACCAATACATGTCGCAAGTGACATTACATGATTTTCACGCAGTGGATCGATAGGTGGATTTGTTACTTGCGCAAATTTTTGGCGGAAGTAATCATAAAGCGAACGATGCCCTTCACTAAGCACTGCAAATGGCGTGTCATCACCCATTGAGCCGGTTGCTTCTTGGCCGTTTTCACCCATTACACGAATAACACTATCAAGTTCTTCGTTGGTATAACCAAACATTTTTTGATATTTAGCTAGCGTTTCGTCATCAAATGAGCGATTACCCGCGTCTTGTTCAGTAAGCTCTTCAAATGGAACTAAACGCTTAACGTTCTCCTCAAGCCATGACTTGTAAGGATGGCGAGACTTTAAATCTTGATCGATTTCATCTGAGTGCCAAATTTTGCCAAGCTTAGTATCAATAACTAATAATTCACCTGGACCAACACGGCCTTTTTCAACTACTTCATCGGCAGTGTAATCCCAAATACCCACTTCTGATGCAAGCGTAATAAAGCCATCTTGTGTAATTACATAACGCGCTGGACGAAGTCCATTACGGTCAAGGTTACAAGCCGCAAAACGACCATCCGACATAACAATACCTGCCGGGCCATCCCATGGTTCCATATGCATAGAGTTAAAGTCGTAAAATGCACGTAAATCGTCGTCCATTGCACGGTTTTTCTGCCATGCAGGTGGTACGAGCATACGCATAGCGCGGAATAAATCCATGCCACCAGCTAAAAATAGCTCAAGCATATTATCTAGGCTTGATGAATCAGAGCCGGTTTCGTTTACAAACGGCGCTGCGCTTTGTAAATCAGGAATAAGCGGTGACGCAAACTTATATGAACGTGCGCGTGCCCACTGGCGGTTACCTTCAATAGTATTAATTTCACCATTGTGTGCTAAATAGCGGAAAGGTTGAGCTAAAGGCCAACGCGGCTGAGTATTAGTAGAAAAGCGCTGATGGAAAACACAAATCGCACTCGTCATACGAATATCAGCTAAATCTAGGTAAAAATTTGGTAAATCTGCAGGCATCATTAAGCCTTTATAGATAGTTACCAAACCAGATAGACTTGCAATATAGAAAGCTTCGTCATCAACAATGCGCTTTTCAGCGCGGCGGCGTGCTACATATAAGCGACGCTCTAAGTCTTTAGAACGCCAACCTTCTGGCGCGCTAACAAAAATTTGTTCAAAACCTGGTAATTGCTGTACAGCAATAGGACCCAACATAGATGGGTCGGTTGGCACAACGCGCCAACCTAAAATATTTAACGTTTCTTTTTCTAATTCTTCGCTAAGTATTTGTTTTGCAGCTTGCGCTAAAACAGGGTCTGAATTTAAAAATATCATACCCACTGCGTAGTTTTTGCCTAAGTGCCAGTTATGTTCACTAGCAATAGCACGGAAAAAGCTATCTGGTTTTTGTAATAATAAACCACAGCCATCACCTGTTTTACCATCGGCAGATATACCACCACGGTGCTGCATGCGATCAAGCCCCGTAATAGCAGTACGAATAAGCCTATGACTAGCTTGACCATTAACTTGGGCTATTAAGCCAAAGCCACAATTTTCTTTTTCTAACTTTGAGTCGTATAACATAGACCCCTCCCCTTGCTGCACTGTTAGCGTGGATGAACTGCTCGACGATTTGCTAACAGACGGACAAAACTAGCCTCTATCTTAAATAGAGTCAATAGCACTTTGAATACATATTCACATTCTTGAATATTTCTCACTTCATAGCAAGATTTCTTTTTATCATTATTTTTAACATTTAGCGTTATTTTAACCACTATTTTTTCATGACACTGGTGTCAAGTTTAACATATTGTAAAAAAACACGAGCCTTCGGCCTGCCAGCTTACGTAAACGTAAAGGCAGCCGAAAGTGAATAAGTATTCAGCGCTAAAGGGGCTATTCAGTTAACATTTAGATAGTTTTATGCTATTTCATTACTTTAATGGCTTAACATCCCTGATTATTGCTGCTCATTAGTATAGTTATGAAAGTTCATGTCATTTTTTGTACGTTAATAGTGAATTTTTATTTAAAACTATGTCCGATGCGGACACATAAACTGTCCGCGGACATAAATTTCAATAACAAAAAAATAAAATCACTTAAATATCAATAAGATAATAGTTGGCATATTAATCGTATAGCTTTATATATAATCGCTAATTGGAATTACTATGTTTACTCTAAGCTTATTTTTACTCTCTCCTATTGCCGCTATTTGCACAGCAGCTTTATTACTGCTGTGCGAAAAATACATAAAAGCAATTTAGGGGAAATTAAATGATTAAAGATACCAGCGCACAAGACGTACAGGTAAAGGCACCTATAAGCTATAAAAAATACGCGATGATCACTGCGATTGTTTTCATTGTGGTCTCTGCAATTGCTTATATTTTTTTAACTAACCATAGCGCTAAAAGCTCTATTAGCCGCTCAAAAGTACAGATTGCAAAAGTACATGTTAAAGCGCTCATTCGAGACATTGCCGCCAGTGGTAAAATTGTTGCTGCTAATGCCCCTAAAATCTACAGTCCAGAACGGGGATTTATAGATTTAAAAGTAAAGGCCGGCGATACAGTAAAGCAAGGCAACACACTTGCCCTGCTGCAAAGCCCTGAGTTAACTAATGAATTAAAGCAACAGGAGTCTGTACTTAAAAGACTTGAAGGTGAACAGCAAAGGCAGCATTTGCAAGCAAGACGCCAAACACTCACTTTAAATAAAACACTCGATATGGCACAAGTTGAGCTTAACGCCGCTGAGCGCGAAAATCGTCGCGCACAGTTATCAATACAAAAGCACTTAATTAGCCAAATTGATCTAGAAAAAGCAGTTGATGATTTATCCCGAGCTAAGCTCTCCTATAAGCATGCGCAGCAAGAGGTATTGCTTGCCAAAGACACGCTCGCTTTTGAACTACAAGCTGCTAAAAGTGATGTGACCCGCCAACAACTTATTGTTGATGACTTAATCCGAAAAGTAAGCAACCTATCTATTAAGGCTACCGTTACAGGGATCGTGGGTAACCTATTAGTGCAACAAAAAGCCGCAGTGACGCAAAGCCAACCTCTTATGACTCTCGTCGACTTAAGTAATTTTGAAGCCGAACTCCAAGTTCCTGAAAGTTACGCAAACGAATTAGGGCTCGGTATGGAAGTAGAGCTTAAGTTAGGCAATGAAACAGTGATGGGGAATTTATCCGCCATATCACCAGAAGTTAATAATCGTGAAGTAACAACACGCGTCCGGTTTAAAGGTGTTACTAACAACATTCGTCAGAACCAACGCTTAACTGCACGTATTTTACTCGACAACCGAGAAGGTGTAATGCAAGTAAAGCGTGGTGCATTTATGCAGCAAGGCGGAATTATAGCTTATAAAGTCGATGGCAATATCGCAAAGCGTATACCTATTACAATAGGCGCCACCAGCATTAATGCGGTTGAGCTTTTAAGTGGACTAAAAGAAAACGATGAAATTATTATTTCAAGCTACAGCGACTTTAAGCAAGCCAACACGATTTTATTAAATTAAACAGACGTTCTCAACCAACGCTAAAAATAATTAGGAACAACCATGTTACAAATGAACAATGTAAGTAAAGTATACCAAACAGAAATGGTACAAACCCATGCGCTTCGAGATTTTAATCTGCAAGTAAACGAAGGCGAATTTATTGCTGTTACCGGTCCTAGCGGCTCAGGAAAAACAACCTTTTTAAATATTGCAGGTATGCTCGAGCCTTTTAACGAAGGTGAATACCTGTTGGATGGCGTTAATGTTGGCAGCCTAAACGATAACCAACGTGCTGATTTACGTAATCAAAAAATTGGCTTTATATTTCAAGGCTTTAATTTGATCCCCGATTTAAATTTATATGAAAACATAGAAGTTCCTCTTCGCTACAGAGGGATTAAAGCAAATGAGCGAAAACGTCGAATTGAGCAATGCCTTGAACAAGTTGGTTTAGCATCTCGCGCTAAACACTTACCTCAACAACTCTCCGGTGGCCAGCAACAACGTGTTGCAATAGCCCGTGCGCTTGCTGGTGAACCTCGTTTTTTACTTGCCGATGAGCCAACAGGTAACCTTGACAGCTTAATGGCTCGCCAAGTTATGGAGTTACTTGAACAAATCAATCGCGACGGTGCCACTATTGTAATGGTAACGCATGATAGCGAATTAGCCCGCCGTGCTCCGCGTAATATTCAAGTAGTTGATGGGCAGCTTGCCGACTTTACACTTTATCAGGGCGCGCAAACTATAAAAACAGCATCGGGGGTTTAACTAATGTTTATTCATTATTTAGATTTAAGTTGGCGCAGCTTCAAGCGCACCCCACTGGTTAGCTTTTTAATGGTACTTGCCATTGCGATAGGTATAGGCATAACAATGACCAGCCTTAGTGTTTATCACATGATGTCGGCCGATCCTATCCCAGAAAAAAGCAGCCAACTTTACAGTGTGCAATTACAAACAATGGACGATGGTAGTACGTGGTGGACAGAAGATAACATGCCACTGCAACTGACTTATCAAGATGCTGAGAACTTATTAAACGCACCCACGTCAGAGAAAAAAGTGGCTATGATGCGTACCGGCTTTTCAGTTTATCTGGACTCCGACAAAATAAAACCTTTTATAGGTAATGCTCGCATGACAACGCCTGACTTTTTTAGCATGTTTAATTTGTCATTTCTATACGGAGGGGCTTGGAGCAAAGAGCAAGAAAACTCAGCCGCACCTGTGGTTGTTATTACCCAAGAGATAAACGATAAACTATTTGCAGGACAAAACTCCGTCGGAGAACTGATTTACTTAGATGATGCAAGCTATCAAGTAGTTGGTGTTATTAACCATTGGCCTCTCAATATTAAATATTATGATTTAAATAACGGTGCATTTAATCAAGTAGAAGAGTTATTTATACCCTTTAGCTTAATAAAGGCAAAAGAGCTCGTAAGTTGGGGCAATAGCAATGGATGGAAACACGAAAACACACCAACCTTTGCAGATAAACTGCAATCTGAGCAAGTATGGATCCAGTTTTGGGCAGAGCTAAATACGCTTGAACAAAAACAAGCCTATCAAAATTACTTATTAGCCTATATGCAAGAACAACAAAAACGTGGTCGATTTAATCGTAAAGAACTTGAGTATAAACTTCGCGATGTAAACCAATGGATGCAATACAACAACGTCGTCACCGAAGACAATAAAATTTTAGTAGGCCTGAGCTTTATGTTCTTAGGTGTCTGCTTAGCCAATATTTTAGGTTTACTTTTAGCTAAGTTTTTACGCAGAGCGCCAGAAGTAGGTGTAAGGCGCGCATTAGGTGCTAGTAAAAGGCAAATATTTTTACAGCACTTAGTTGAGGTCGCCATGCTTGGCTTTATAGGTGGCATGCTAGGAATTGTACTAGCACAACTTGGCTTAATGGGCGTAGGGCAAAGCTACGACTACTATGAAAACTTAGCGACAATGGATTTAACCATGCTATTGAGCGCTCCATTGATTGCAATTACAACCTGCATTTTGGCTGGTTTGTATCCAGCTTGGCTAGTGTGCAAAACCAACCCTGCCATTTATCTTAAGAGCCAATAAGGAATTTAACAATGTTAGAAATAAAACCTATATTTAACGCCTTATGCCGCTCAAAGGTGGGCGCTGTATTACTGCTAATTCAAATTGCAATCACAACGGCAATAGTCAGTAATGCTGCATTTATCATTCAAGACAGAATTAGCTATTTAAACCAAGAAACGGGCTACCCTGAACAAGATATATTTAAGTTTAATGTAATGACCTTTGGTACTGATATTAACTTAAGTCAGCAGTTTGAGCTTGATGAAAGCATGCTTAGAAAAATGCCAGGCGTGGTCGATGCCGCATTAAGCAGTAGTATTCCGCTATCAGGGAGTGGCAGCGCTTCGAGCTTTAATTTAAAACCTGCTCCACAAGAAGGCCTAAGTGTCAGGACCGCTTATTTTTTTATAGATGACCACGCAATTAATACCTACGGCGTTAACTTAATTGCAGGGCGAAACTTTACCGAAGATGAAGTGCTCGTTACAAACGAAATTACACAAAAGCGCACCAACGTCACTATAGTCACTAAAGCCTTACTTGATGAGCTCTACCCTGATGGAGATGGTTTAGGAAAAATAGTTTATTTTGGTGACCTACCACTTAAAGTTATTGGCGTAATCGGAAAAATGAAAGGCCCGTGGCTCAAAGACAGTAAACCCGATAATCTTGCGTTTATTCCTTATATTAAAGCAGCAAGTTATGCACAAGTTGCCGTTCGTACAGAGCCTGGTCAGCGAGCAGCTGTAATGAAAGAAATAGAAAATGCTATGCTCGAAAATTACAGCAAACGCGTTATTAATAACATTAAAGGACTTGATGAATTAAAAAATGAGTATACCGCTCAAGATCGCCTCATGATGCGCATGCTCATAGTATTAATCACTATTTTAGTGCTTATAACCGCTCTCGGTATTTTTGGCTTAACCTTATTTAATATTAGCAAACGTACTAAGCAAATTGGTACACGCAGAGCACTTGGCGCAAGAAAGTCAGCTATTGTTAGCTACTTTTTAGTAGAAAATGCATTAATTTGTAGCCTAGGTTTAGCCTTAGGTGTAGTAACAGCAATACTGCTTGGGAAAATGTTAATGCAGTATTTTTCTGTAGCTGCACTACCGCCAAGTTATATAGCCGTTACCGCCATTGCCGTATTTTTAATGAGCTTACTTGCGGTATTAGCGCCGGCTAAACGCGCTGCTAATATTTCGCCCAGTATCGCAACTCGCACAATTTAACCTAGAATCCGCTTGAGGTAGATTTATTATCCAGAGTTTAGGTTACTAAATCATGTAAAAATCACTATGCTACACTGATTAGTAAGGCAGTGTAGCCATTAAAAAATTATAAAAATAACCTATGACTCATAAAATACTCATTGTTGATGATAACCAAGCAGTACTCGATGCACTTTCATTGTTGCTCGAGATCCACGACTTTTCGGTAGTCACTGCAACAAATCCGTTTGATGCTATGCAAAGAGTTCGCTATCAGCGAATTGAGCTTGTAATTCAAGACATGAACTTTACCAGCGACACAACCTCTGGCGAAGAAGGTAAAGCCTTGTTTTATGAACTACGAGAAATAAACCCACACCTCCCTATTATACTTATTACAGCCTGGACCGAACTTGCCACCGCCATTGAGCTTGTAAAAGCCGGTGCTGCCGATTACTTACCAAAACCCTGGGATGATGCAAAACTACTAGTTTGCATCAGTAATTTAATAGAGCTAGGCAGTGCTAAAAAAATAGTTGCTACACATAATCGCCTTCAACAAGAACGTAAAGGTACATTTAAAAATGCAGACCTTGCTGGGCTAATATTTAAAAGTACCGCGATGGAGCGTCTGGTCACTATGGCGCTACAAGTGGCTAAATCTGATATATCTGCATTAATTACAGGCCCTAATGGGAGTGGCAAAGAGTGTATTGCGTATATCATTCAAAAAAACTCCCCGCTTGTATCGCAACCTTTTATTAAGGTAAACGCAGGTGCACTACCACAAGAACTTATAGAGGCCGAACTTTTTGGCGCTGAAGCTGGCGCATACACGGGGATAACCAAACAACGTATTGGTCGATTTGAAGCAGCTGATGGCGGTACGTTATTTTTAGATGAAATTGGTAATTTACCACTTTCAGGACAAATAAAATTACTACGCGTACTACAAACCGGCGAGTTTGAACGTTTAGGCTCAACACAAACACGAAAGGTAAATGTGCGGGTTATATCGGCCACTAACGAAAACTTACTACAAGCAATTGAACAAGGTCGATTTAGGGAAGACTTATATTATCGCCTTAATGTAATTGAGCTCAATGTGCCTGCCCTTAGCGAAAGGCAAGATGATGTTTTAGCACTCATTAGCCATTTCTTACCTCACCGAGAGCTGACTATAAACACAGAGCAAGCACTTCAACACTACAAATGGCCAGGTAACGTTCGAGAGCTAGAAAACGCTTGTAAACGTGTAGCGGTACTAAAACCTACAGGTGCGCTTACAGTCGATGACTTTGCACTTTCGTCACCGGTCTCTTCCCAACAAAAAGCAGAGCCGACCAAACAGGAAATAGAACACGCAATGCGCGCTCACCAAGGTGTTATAGCCAAAGTGGCCCGTGAATTTGGTTTAAGCCGACAAGCTCTTTATCGTCGATTACAAAAAATGGGTATTGATTATTAATGCCAAACATTATTAGCCACTTTACCCTAAGCCAAAAGGTTGTGTTAATTTGTGCACTTTGTAGCGTGCTGCCTGTTTTTATTATTGCCGCGCTTAGTGGTTTTGATATGTACTACACTCTGTTTTTAATATTACTAACGCTTGCATTTAGCACCTTGCTTTCAAGAGCTCTCACCAAGCCAATAAAGCTTGGCATGCAATCGCTCGAAACTGGATTGCTTAATTTTAAAGATGGTGAGCTCTCCAGCTTACTAGCATATAAAAGTAATGATGAACTTGGAAAACTATGCCGACTTTATAATCAAACCGCTAAACAGCTTCGCCAAGAAAAACAATGGATTTACCAGCGCGAGTTAATGCTTGATAAAGTATTGCAAAGCTCGCCGCAAGCGTTATTACTGGTCAATGATAATAATACGGTGGTATTTAGTAATTTAATTAGCCGTAGTTTATTTAATAGCGCAACCCGCCTTGAAGGTATGCAGCTAAGTAAATTGCTCGAAAATTCGCCCCTGCAATTAATAGCAGCTATAGAGCACGGTGTTGATGGCCTCTTTAATATAGAAATAGAGAATCAAGACTCGCAAACTTGGCATTTAGCCACCGGGGAGTTTTTACTCAATAACCAAAAGCATCATTTATATATATTTAAACAATTAACCCGTGAGCTTAGTCGCCAAGAAGTTGCCGTGTGGAAAAAGGTAATACGCATTATCAGCCACGAATTGAATAATTCACTCGGCCCTATGTCGTCCATGTTACACAGCGCACAATTGCTCGCAAATAAAGTTGATGAGCCCCGCCTTGCCCGTGTATTTGCAACTATTGATGAGCGAATTAGTCATTTAACTGAATTTGTACAAGGCTATGGCAAGTTTGCTAAATTACCTCAGCCACAAAAAACACGGATTAACTGGCAAAACACACTCAATAATTTAAAAAATCACTGGCAATTTAGCTACGAAATAAAAAATTCACACAATGAATTACAAGCTGATCAAGCCCAACTCGAGCAGCTGCTCATAAACCTATTAAAAAATTCACACGAGTCAGGCTCCAACTCCAATGAAATACATATTCAGGTCGAATTTGTACCCCAAGCTTGTGTTATAAATGTGAGCGACTGCGGCAAAGGAATGAGCGAGCAAGTAATGGCAAATGCTTTAGTGCCCTTTTATTCTACAAAAAGTACGGGGAGTGGTTTAGGGCTAGCCTTATGCAGAGAAATAGCAGAAGCGCACCAGGGGCATATAAGTTTACATAACAAAATAGAGGGCGGCTTAAACGTACAAGTGAGCCTTCCTTATTCGTAAATTCACAAAAATTAAAAACAACAAAGCCACTTAAAAAGTGGCTTTGTGTTTAAAGAGCTTAATAACCTGATAGCAGGTTGAGTAATAAATTACTCTGCGTCAGCTTCTTTATATTTAGCAGCAGTTTCTGTAATTAACGGCTGTAATTCACCGCGTTGAAACATTTCGATAATAATGTCACAACCACCAACTAATTCGCCATCTACCCAAAGTTGTGGGAATGTTGGCCAATTTGCGTATGCTGGAAGCTCAGCACGAATGTCTGGATTAAGTAAAATATCAACGTATGCAAATGGTTCACCACATGACATTAACGCTTGCGATGCTTGTGAAGAAAAACCACAATTTGGTAATTTTGGTGACCCTTTCATGAAAAGGATTATTGGGTTTTCTGAAATTTGCTGTTTAATTTTATCAATGGTTTCCATCTACAACCTCAAAGTAACGATAGCTAAATATATTTAGGTCTTGAAAATAACTCATCGTGACCACAAATATATAACTTAAAATGGGCAAATAAAGCCGCAATTGAAATAGTCTTTCGCAATAGCATTGCTGTTTGCTTAAACTTGAGTAAAATACTCAACAATTATAGTAACACTATATTACCGCTTGGTATAGGTAACTGGTCTGTTTCAACAGGCATTACGTATTACCAAATGGACTATCAACCAAAGAAGATGGAGATAAAAAAATGGCATTTGAACTACCGTCACTACCATATGCAATCGACGCACTTGAGCCACATATTTCAAAAGAAACGCTAGAGTTTCACCATGGCAAACACCACAACACATACGTGGTTAAGCTTAATGGTTTAATCCCTGGTACTGAGTTTGAAAACAAATCTCTAGAAGAGATCGTATGTTCATCAGAAGGCGGCGTATTTAACAACGCAGCACAAATCTGGAACCATACTTTTTACTGGAACAGCTTATCTCCAAACGGCGGCGGCGAGCCTACTGGCGCAGTTGCTGATGCAATCAACGCTAAATGGGGTTCTTTTGATGCATTTAAAGATGCATTAAATGACAAAGCAGTAAATAACTTTGGTTCAAGCTGGACGTGGTTAGTTAAGCTTGCTGATGGTTCACTAGACATCGTTAATACATCTAACGCTGCTACACCATTAACTGATGATGGCGTTACTCCAATCCTTACAGTGGATTTATGGGAACACGCTTACTACATTGATTACCGTAACGTTCGTCCAGATTACCTTAAAGGTTTTTGGTCGCTTGTTAACTGGGAATTCGCGAACGCTAACTTCGCTTAATTAGCCTTTAAACGCTAATGTAAAAAAGACGCTTAGGCGTCTTTTTTTGTTTCTTGTTTATCACACCCAAGCGCCTCATCATTTAATAAAACACTTTTAGTAACATGATCTTTTTTCACTTAAATTTTTAATTTTATTGCACAAAAATACAGATTCGTGACTAGACTTTAAAAGGTAAGCACCTTTTTACAGCGGGTTTCGGAGGTTATTATGACGATTTTTGAGCATTACCAAGCACGATACGAAGCGGCACAGGAAGAAGAATACAGTATCGCTGAATTTCTTGAGATTTGTAAAACCGATAAGTCTGCCTACGCCAGCGCACCAGAACGCCTACTCATGGCAATTGGCGAACCAAACATGGTAGATACCGCAACGGATGCACGGCTAAGCCGGTTATTTTCTAATAGAGTAGTTGCACGCTACCCTGCCTTTGCTGATTTTTATGGTATGGAAGACGCCATTGAGCAAATAGTCTCTTATTTAAAACACGCCGCCCAAGGGCTTGAAGAATGCAAACAAGTGCTTTATTTACTTGGACCTGTTGGTGGGGGTAAATCATCCATTGCTGAAAAACTAAAATATTTAATGCAACAAGTGCCTATTTATTCAATTAAAGGTTCTCCGGTAAACGACCATCCTCTTGCATTATTTGACCCAATAGAGGACGCCGACGTACTAAAGCAAGAATACGGTATTAAACCGCGCTACTTAAAAACCATTATGTCGCCTTGGGCTGGCAAACGCTTAAAAGAATTCAATGGTGATATTAGCCAATTTAGAGTGGTTAAGCGCTACCCCTCAATTTTAAACCAAATAGGCATTGCCAAAACCGAACCTGGAGATGAAAACAACCAAGATATTTCAGCGCTAGTGGGTAAGGTCGATATTCGCCAGCTTGAGCACTTTGCCCAAAACGATCCTGATGCATACGCCTACTCGGGCTCTTTATGTTTAGCTAACCAAGGGCTGATGGAATTTGTAGAAATGTTTAAAGCGCCTATTAAAGTGCTGCATCCTTTACTTACCGCAACCCAAGAAGGTAACTACAACGGCACAGAAGGCATTAGTGCCCTGCCCTTTAATGGCATGATCCTCGCTCACTCTAATGAATCTGAGTGGCAAACTTTTAAAAACAATAAAAACAACGAAGCATTTTTAGACCGTGTTTATATTGTTAAAGTACCTTACTGCTTACGTGTAACTGAAGAAATTAAAATTTACGACAAATTACTTGAGCACAGCGAGCTATACAACGCGCCATGCGCACCAGGTACACTTAAAACATTGGCGCAATTTACGACGCTATCACGTTTAAAAGAGCCAGAAAATTCAAGTATCTATTCAAAAATGCGGGTATACGATGGCGAAACTCTAAAAGACACCGACCCTAAAGCAAAATCGTATCAAGAGTATCGTGATTATGCAGGTGTTGATGAAGGCATGACGGGGCTCTCTACTCGCTTTGCGTTTAAAATTTTATCCCGCGTGTTTAACTTTGATACCACTGAGGTTGCTGCAAATCCGGTGCATTTGTTCTATGTGCTTGAGCAACAGATAGAGCGCGAGCAATTTTCAAGCGAAATAGAAGAACGTTATTTAAGCTTTTTAAAAGGCTATTTAATTCCGCAATATGTAGAGTTTATAGGTAAAGAACTGCAAACCGCTTATTTAGAATCGTATTCAGAATACGGACAAAACATTTTTGACCGTTATGTTATTTATGCAGACTTTTGGATACAAGACCAAGAATATCGCGACCCTGATACAGGACAACTATTTGACCGTGAGGCACTTAATGCCGAACTTGAAAAAATAGAAAAGCCAGCAGGTATTTCTAACCCTAAAGATTTCCGTAATGAAATAGTGAACTTTGTATTGCGTGCCCGTGCGCATAACAACGGTAAAAACCCACTATGGACAAGCTACGAAAAACTACGCACGGTGATTGAGAAAAAAATGTTCTCTAATACCGAAGATTTACTCCCCGTAATTTCGTTTAATACTAAAACGTCTGCTGAGGATCAGCAAAAGCACGAAGACTTTGTGAACCGTATGGTCGAAAAAGGCTATACACAAAAACAAGTTCGCTTGCTTTCTGAGTGGTATTTACGGGTTAGAAAATCGCAATAACCTTCATAGTCGTAGTATATAGGAGGTCAATATGGCGCATTTTATAGATAGGCGTTTAAACGGAAAAAATAAAAGTACGCTTAATCGCCAGCGCTTTATTAGGCGCTATAAAAAACAAATTAAAGAAGCGGTTTCAGATGCGATTAACAAACGCAGTGTTACCGACTCAAGCTCTGGTGAGAGTATTTCTATTCCACAACGCGATATCAGCGAACCTACATTTCATCAAGGGCAAGGCGGGAATAGAGAACAAATTCACCCTGGTAACGATCAGTTCTCTACAGGTGATAAAATTGAGCGCCCTAAAGGCGGACAAGGCGGCGGTGCCGGTGAAGGTGACGCCAGCGATTCGGGCGAAGGGCAAGATGAATTTGTATTTTCAATATCAAAAGATGAATACCTTGATTTACTGTTTGAAGATTTAGAACTTCCTAACTTGCAAGAGAACCAGCTTGATAAGTTAGTGCAAATGAAAACCCATCGCGCAGGGTTTTGTAGTGATGGTATGCCTAGCAATATTGATATTGTCCGCTCATTACAAGGCTCGCTTGCACGGCGTGTTGCCATGAGTGCAGGTAAAAAACGCCGTTTAAAAGAGCTCGAAGAACAACTTGCTCTGCTGCTTGCTGGTCCACATAACGATAAAGCAGCAATTGCTTTATTACAAAAAGAAATTGCAGCATTAAAAGTGCAAATTAAGTCGGTTCCATTTATTGATAACTACGATTTACGTTTTCGTAATTACGAAAAACGCCCTCATCCCACCAGCAAAGCGGTGATGTTTTGTATTATGGATGTGTCAGGCTCAATGGATCAGCCAACAAAAGACATGGCAAAACGGTTTTATATTTTGCTCTATCAATTTTTAACACGCAGCTATAAAGACATAGAAGTTGTTTATATTCGCCACCACACACAAGCAAAAGAAGTAGACGAGCAAGAGTTTTTTTATTCTCAAGAAACTGGCGGCACTATTGTTTCAAGCGCACTTAAATTAATGAACGAAATAATAAAAGAGCGTTATCTCGCAAACGAGTGGAATGTATACGCCGCACAAGCCTCTGATGGCGATAACTGGGCGGACGACACCCCGCAGTGTGGTGAAATTTTGCGTAATAAACTCTTAAGCGCAGTACGCTATTTTGCTTATATTGAAATAACCACTCGTGCCCATCAAAGCCTATGGCGCGAATATGAATCCATAACACACAGCCATAATAATTTCGCTATACAGCATATTCAAAGCGTTGAAGATATTTACCCAATTTTCAGGGAGCTATTTAAAAAAGGTCGTCAACAGCAAAACTCTGCATAGCCTAAAGCGAGGTAGCATTATGAATGATAAACGAATGAGTGATGGCCCAGATTGGACCTTTGATTTATTAGATGAGTACCAAGGTGAAATTGCCCGTGTTGCAGCTCACTACAGGTTAGACACATACCCTAATCAAATTGAAGTGATAACCGCAGAGCAGATGATGGATGCTTATTCAAGCGTTGGTATGCCTATTGGCTACAGTCATTGGTCGTACGGTAAAAAGTTCATTCAAACAGAGCAAAATTATAAGCGCGGACAAATGGGTCTCGCTTACGAAATAGTGATAAATTCAGACCCTTGTATTGCGTACTTAATGGAAGAAAATACCTTACCTATGCAAGCGCTTGTAATGGCGCACGCATGTTACGGACATAACTCATTTTTTAAAGGTAATTACTTATTTAAAACCTGGACCGATGCTGGCTCAATTATTGATTACTTGGTATTTGCTAAAAACTACATAAGCCGCTGTGAAGAAAAGCACGGTATTACACAAGTAGAAGCCCTGCTCGACTCATGTCATGCATTAATGAATTACGGAGTCGATCGCTACAAACGTCCACAACAAATATCGTTATTTGAAGAGCAAAAACGCCAACAAGAGCGTGAAGACTACCTTCAATCGCAAGTAAATGAATTATGGCGGACTATTCCTGAGCAACAGCAAGAAACCAAAAAGAAAGTACGCCATTTTCCTTCTGAACCCCAAGAAAATATTTTGTATTTTATTGAAAAAAATGCCCCATTACTCGACTCTTGGCAACGTGAAGTGATACGTATTGTTCGTAAAATTTCGCAATACTTTTACCCACAAAAACAAACTCAAGTAATGAATGAAGGTTGGGCAACTTTTTGGCATTACACCATCCTTAATCACTTATATGATGAGGGAAAACTCACCGACTCGTTTATGTTAGAATTTTTACAAAGCCACACCAACGTAGTTTATCAGCCACCTTATAACAGTAAGTATTATTCAGGCATTAACCCATATGCTTTAGGCTTTAATATGATGGTTGATATTCGCAGAATATGTGAGCACCCAACTGAAGAAGATAAACGTTGGTTTCCTGAATATGCAGGCAGTAATTGGCTAGATACACTGCATTTTGCAATGGAAAACTTTAAAGATGAGAGTTTTATTAGCCAGTTTTTATCGCCTAAGTTAATTCGTGATTTTAAATTATTTACTATTATTGATCATACTAATAATCCCCATTTAGAAATTGGCGCAATACATAACGACAATGGTTATAAAGCTGTAAGAGAAGCGCTCTCAGCGCAGTACAACTTGAGTAATCATGAGCCCAACATTCAAGTATATGACGTTGATATTAGAGGTGACCGTTCACTAACCCTACGCTATGTACCTCATAACAACATTCCTTTAGCAAACTCGCAAGAGGAAGTACTTAAGCATCTTTACAGATTATGGGGCTTTAAAGTAAAACTAGAGCAAGAGTCAAATTCTGGTGAGGTTTCAATGATTGGTCAATGCCCAATAGATGACTCTCGACACACAACACAATAATGAAGGGAAATAAAATTTTCATACTGATTGGGTTTGCTCAGCAGATTGTAAAAAACACCCTATTATTAACCCTAAATTCTGGATATAAAAATGACGCTTAAGCGTCATTTTTTATATCTTCGTAGGCTATTACTTTATTTCGCCCTGTATTTTTAGATTGGTACAGTGCTTTATCTGCAGCCTCTATCCAGCGCTCATGATTTTTAAAATCATTACTGCTACCAGCCAGCCCTATACTTACCGTCATTGTTATTTCAAAGTGTTTATACTTAACAGGGTTAGTTTCAATCAATACCCTTAAACGCTCAGCAAATACAAAAGCGCCTTCTTTATCTGTATCAAGTAATGTTACTGCAAACTCTTCACCGCCATAGCGCCCTGCAACATCAGTTTCGCGCAGCGTCGTACGTAGTAAGTTAGATAAATGACGAAGCGATTCATCACCACAGCTATGGCCATATTCATCATTTATTTTTTTAAAGTGGTCAATATCAAACATTAATAATGTACTACAGCCACCACTTCGCTTAACTCTCAAAAACTCTTGGCGTAGCGTACCTTCCCAGTGTCCACGGTTTGCAAGCTGCGTTAAGCTATCTGTTTGACTTACTTGTTCTAATTTTTTGTTTAACTCTTCAAGCTCTTTTTTATTTACCGCGACATCTGTTACATCATACAAAATAATACAAATATGGCTAACTTCGCCCATCGTATTTGTAAGAGGGATAAATGTCGCATTTTGATACATGTAATCAGCTTTACCAGTAATAGGTCTATAATTTTTAAACCTAAAAATGTATGGCTGCTGCTCCCAAATCGTAAAAGAGCGGTTCTTTAAAACAAAAACCGATTCTGATTTACTTCTAAACCATTTTTCGTCTATTGCTGGAAATAAATCAAATAGGTCTTTATCTTTTACTGCGCTTGGTAGAAGCCCTGAATGGTTTTCCATAAAACCATTCCATACACACACCTTATAATCTCTATCAAGTACTACAAGGCCTACATCAACGGTATTAAACATATCCATAAGCCAATGGATCTCATTCATTTCTAAATCTGCAGCCATAACTTAATCTTCTAATAGGTAAGCAACTTTATACTTCAAAGTTTTAAGTGAATCTTCAGTAAATAACAGCATGAGGTCGCAATTTATATCATGGTTTTCAATACCGTAACTAATCTCTATAGCAAGGGTGCGTTGCCAACGTGACTTGTTTGATTTAACCAGCTCAGACACATCTCTGTGTTGGCCAAGTACTATTGGGTGCCCTTGGCTAAATGACATATCGAGCTGTTTTGAAAGACCCGTTAAAATAGCGCCTATCAAAATATTACTAATATCCATAAGCAGCTCAAGTTCAATTTTATCGTTTAACTCGCCGTCATAATTCATCAAAGAAGCTATTTCTTTAAAGCTTGAATCATTTAAAAGTAATAGCGCCTCGCCCGAAATGCCACCGCCAATAAAGCCCTGGCACACACCCGATGTAGCTGCATTATTATCTATAGACTGCAGCGCCATATCGAGTTCATTAACTTCCAAAATATTCACATTAGGAATTGGTAGCTCTACAAACACATTAAGAAGACGTGCAAGTAAATCCCCAGCCTGTCCCATAGCAACGTTAGTGAGTTCTTGGTATATATCCCGAACATCAGGGTCGACTTGCTCTCCAAGCGAATGAGAGAGACGCTCACGCATGGCTTTATCTTTAATCCCATGGTGTTCAATTATGCTGGCTAGTTTTTCGGGGGAACATGGTTTTTGAATAAAATCGATAGCACCCAGTTCAAGCACTCTTTGATGTGCACTTGGCTGTATGTCACCAGAGACAACAACAGTGAGTATGTTTAGCCCCTGTTCTTTCATAGCGATTAATACTTCATACCCATCCATTTCAGGCATATTTAAATCGAGAAAAAGTATTTCTGGTTCAATTAACTTTATTTGCTTTATGCAATCAACGCCGTCGAGTGCAAATTCAACTTTAATATCCCAATCTTCAGGTAATGAACGAGCTAGCTGACGCCTAGCTAATTTTGAGTCATCACATATTAGTACCGATGTTGACATATTATCTCTCTGTTTCTAAACCAGTAATGAGCATTAAAATCATTTTATGATGGTTTTTATTTTTATTATTGAAGATATATTTTGTAACTTCATGTTAATCAAAGTTTAGCACAGTTACAATTTTTATATTGCAGAACTAATCCCAACTTCATTAGGGCGGTATAATCTCTTGGTTACTATAGCGCAGTATAATACACTGACGCCCATTGCGTTAATTTAAAAGGAAATACCTTATGTTACGTTCACTTACCTTTGCTTTGAGCGCATTTTGCTCTGTGGCTATTGCAGCCGATTACCCAGAAAACACGCTAGACATAGGAAAAGTATCTGCACAAGGCAAACCAGTCACTTTATTAGGCAAAGGGATCTCTGTTGGAGATAGCGCGCCAAATTTCAAAGTAGTTGATGACAACTTCATCCCTGTAACGCTTGAGGATTACAAAGGCCAAGCTGTATTGATAAGTGTAGTGCCAAGTCTTGATACAGGTATTTGTAGCCTGCAAACTAAGCATTTCAATGAAAAAGTAGCCTCGCAATTTCCAAGTGTTGTAATGCTAACAATTAGTGCTGATTTACCATTTGCTCAAAAGCGTTTTTGCAAAGCTGAAAATATCGATAAAATCACTACGTTATCAGATTCTGTTTGGCGCGATTTTGGCCAAAAATACGGATTGATTATTAAAGATATGGGCTTATTAACGCGAACTGTATTTATTTTAGATGAAAGCCATAACGTCATTTATAAACAATTAGTTAGTAGCCTTTCAACTGAACCAGAATACAACAGCGTAATTGAGAAACTTGAAACGCTGTAAAGCCGATTAAATAGCATTGATTAAGCAATGCTAAACAGCCTTAAAACAAAAAACCGCCAATTGGCGGTTTTTTAATGTGCTTTTATAATTAACCTAAAAGCTCACCAAGTTGTGAACTAACAGCTTCAACAGCTTGTGTACCATCTAGTTTGTGGTATTGAGTATTACCAGCAGCAGCTTCTGCTTGGTAGTAATCAACTAATGGCATAGTTTGCTCGTGATAAATACCTAAACGTTTACGTACTGTTTCTTCAGTATCATCAGCGCGAACAATTAAGTCTTCTCCAGTTTCGTTGTCTTTACCTTCCACTTTTGGTGGATTATATACAATATGGTAAACACGACCAGAACCTGGATGAACGCGACGTCCGCCCATACGTTCAACAATCACTTCGTCAGCCACGTCAAATTCAATAACGTGATCAACCACTACGCCATTTTCTTTCATCGCATCAGCTTGAGGAATTGTGCGTGGGAAGCCATCAAGTAAAAAACCTTTCTCACAATCAGCTTTAGTAATACGCTCTTTTACTAAACCAATAATAATATCGTCAGAAATTAGTTGACCAGCATCCATTACTTTTTTTGCTTCTAAGCCTAATGGCGTGCCCTCTTTAATTGCTGCACGTAACATGTCGCCAGTAGAAATTTGTGGAATACCGTATTTGTCCATTAAAAACTGAGCTTGAGTACCTTTACCTGCACCCGGCGCGCCCAAAAGAATAATGCGCATATTATTGTCCCCTAGTATGGATATTTATTTTAAAGCCTGAATTCTTCCACAAGCGCCGCCGATACTCAAGCAACTTATACTAATTGATGAGTTGTTGATGTATTTACAGCGCATTAAAAAAGGGAACATACGTTCTAATGCCGATCATTTAAGAATTAGTTAATAGAACTTGAACGATCTTCTAGGTATGTAAGAATCCGAATTCTTTTGTAGAATTCGGATTTTTTTATGCAACTTTCTAATGCTCTCGATAT